>NZ_CAXAOJ010000006.1:0-413230 GCF_963970945.1 Pseudomonas sp. RA_5y_Pfl1_P24
CTCCCAATAAAGTATTTTCACCCGATTACGGGGGCGATTCAGAAAAACAAAAAGCACGGGGTCGAACACCGCCACTTTGATATCCAATTCGACCAAGGCGGCGAGGCCGTCGATGGATTTTCGGAAGTCGACAGGCCTGGGGTAGAGGTAGACTTTTTCAACTTTGGCGTCGGGGCGCATCATAACTGCGGGCTCCTGATGGGAATCGGGAGCACAGCATCAGGCTTCAACGGGCAGTTTTGAATGTGTACATGGTGGATCGCTTACGAAGAAACGAGGCATCCGCTTGGACTTTATTCAACCAGGTAATCCACAGCAGAATGCTTACGTTGAACGTTATAACCGGACTGTGCGCTATGACTGGCTGGGACATTACTTGTTTGAGTCGATAGCCGAAGTTCAGGACTATGGTACGAACTGGATCTGGACATACAATCACGAGCGCCCGAATATGGCCCTCGGCGGCATTACCCCAAAACAGAAGTTGGCCCTGGTGGCCTGAGGTCTACTTCTGGTGAGTTTTAGGAATGGGGGGATTACCGAACTGCTCACCGGAAATGCCACGGCAAACGGAAACCGTACCTGATTGTAGGTGTGCTTGGTGGATCGCTTACGATTCACCAATGCCAAGTGAGCGGCTGGCTTCGATGTAGCTGTAGTTTTGCTTGAGTACGAGGTCAGCAGCCTCGCGTTTGAATTCAGCAGAAAAGGAACGGCGTTGTTTGGTCATCTGACACCTCGATTTGGCGAGCATTCTCGCCTAAATGGGTGTCCGGTTTCATTAGACCACTACATACACCACTCGTGTGACACTGCCATTTGGAAGGAAATGTACCCATCCTCAGCGCGCACTTTACAAGGCGGGTTGCCCAGGCGCTTACTCCTGAGGGAAATCGGGAGCACAGCATCAGCTGTCAGCTATTCGTTTGGAATGTGGGGTTCGTGGAGCGGATACTTTCCATCTGATGAGGTATTGAATTTGACCGATCCGAATATGAGCTCGGAGTGAGCAGAGCTTCCAAGGAGAAAGCTATCAAAGGCCGTGTTCCGGCTCACGAATGTGGCAGCGAGGTGTTTATGAGTTACTTGGCAGCCCTCTCCTACCCGTGACTACAGCTTTGCTGTGTATGGCCCTAACGCTGAACGTGCTTGCGGCTCTATCAGCAATCAACCTGACGGAGAGCGAATGGACAACTCAGCATCACAGCGGCGCTGAGTGTGCATCCAATCAACTATCTCGCCTTCCGGGCTGTAGCCGCTTACGGTGCTTTTCAAAATTTGTCTGACGAGCACGTAATCGTTCTCTTCAACGCCGGCCAACAATGCTTGTAACCTTACTTTTAGAACATCCCACGTTAAAAACTCCTCACTTGCTCGCATAATCATCGGGTGGCTCGTGGCTACGACGTTGTCACCTATCAACAACTCCTCATAAAGCTTTTCACCCGGACGTAACCCAGTGAAATTTATCAGGATATCTCCATGTGGGTTTTTATCTGAGCGGACACTCAAGCCCGACAGATGAACCATCTTTTCAGCGAGCTCAACGATCTTTACAGGTTCGCCCATATCAAGCACGAACACATCTCCGCCCAGACCTAAAGAACCCGCCTGAATCACCAACTGGGCAGCCTCGGGTATGGTCATAAAGTAACGTGTGATCTTGGGGTGCGTGACGGTCAATGGCCCCCCCGCCTGGATCTGCTTGTGAAATAAAGGAATAACCGAGCCTGACGAGCCCAGTACATTGCCAAAGCGAACCATGGTGAAACGAGTTTTGTTGACGTGAGAGATTTTCGATGCATCGCCGAATAGAACCGGAGCCAGCTCTTTGCTCAATGCTTGTAACACCAGCTCCGCAAGACGCTTGGTACTGCCCATGACATTGGTCGGCCGTACAGCCTTGTCGGTTGAAATAAGTACGAAGTTTTCGACGCCTGCCTGCAAGGAGGCTTGAGCCGTATTAAGTGTGCCGATCACATTATTGAGAATGCCCTCGGCAATATTATGCTCAACCATGGGCACATGTTTATAGGCAGCTGCGTGATAGACCGTATTGACGGACCAGGCCTTCATGACCTCAAGTAACCTGTCCTGATGCCGCACGGAACCAAGAATAGGCAACAGATTTACGTTCAGGGCTTCCGACTGAACCCGCTGCTCGAGCTCGGACAGAATGCAGTACAAATTGTATTCAGCATGATCAAACAACAGCAAAGTCGTCGGCCCAAGCATTAATATCTGACGGCAGAGTTCTGAGCCAATAGAGCCGCCTGCCCCCGTTACCATCACCACGCGTTGCCTGATGCATCGTTCCAATAGCTCATACTGAGCCGGCACAGGATCCCGCCCCAGCAGGTCGGCAATATCTACTTCCTGAATATCATCCACCTTGACTCGACCACTCGCCAAGTCCATGAACCCTGGGACGCTGCGCACGTGCAGCGGATAGCCTTCAAGGTACCCCAGTATTTCCCTGCGACGCGCCCTAGTAGATGAGGGAATCGCCAGCAGCAGTTCCTCAGCACCGGTCTCGTCGATCATTCGCTGGATATGTTTTGGCTTATACACCTGCAGACCGGAAATCACGCGATCAGCAATACTGTTGTCGTCATCAATAAATGCTACCGGGCGCATCAGTTTACCCATGCGCAAGGCCGCCACCAGTTGATTACCAGCCGCACCGGCGCCGTAAACAACCACCTTTGGTAGACCATCATCGCGATTAGTAAAAGGCACGTGTTGGGTAGCGGCAAACCAGTCGCCAAGAAAATACTGACGCATACCTAGGCGCAAGCCGCCAATGATGACCATGCTCAGCCACCAATAATTGAAAACAATCGAACGAGGAACAACTGTTTGATGATTGCTATAAAGGTATACGACTAACGCTAACAACAAAGCTGACAGGCTAACCGCCTTGATGATGGCAATTAACGCGTCATTTCCGAAATAGCGCAGGACGGCACGGTACATGCCGAAATTGATAAAAAGTGGAATAGCGATAACCGGCGCACAGAGGAACAGCCACAAATGGACGACAAATGGGCTGTTCAGATCATCAAATCCCAAACGAACGACAAACGCGAGCCATAGCGCCACCCATACGAGCACAATATCGGTGGCAACTTGCAAAATGCGTTTTTTCCTACGTGGCAAGCCCACCAGGCGCGTGCGTAGATTATCCATAAACCCTTTTATACCTCAGTCCTTAGTACCGCCAGAAAAAACGGCAGTTCCATGTTGTGCTTCGTGTGATGTTCCAACGATGCCACCAACAAATTATCCGATTTTTTCCAGCTCACCAGCATGAAACTTGATAGCCAGCAGTACAAGTGGAGCATACGCCAGCAGCAGCCCCAAGACGCCATCGAAGCCTAATCCGACGCAGATGCCAATAGGCAGCAGCCAAAACACGTTGATGGCTGCCACCAGCAGCGTCACGGGCAAATGTCGCCCTGCCTGACGTGATGCGTACTGGTAGGCATGACTGCGATGCGCCTCGTAGACCTTATCCCCCCGCAGCAAACGCCGTCCTAGGGTAAAGGTCGCATCAACAATAAATACGCCCAGCAAAATCAGCCAGACCCAAAGCAGCTCTCTCGCTACCCATGCCGCCTGCAATGAAAGCACGCCAATCGAAATACCAAGAAATCCGCTTCCTGCGTCTCCCATGAAAATGCGCGCCGGCGGGAAATTCCAATACAAGAACCCGAACACAGAGACTGCGAGCAGTAAGGGCCCCAGCATGATTGCCTGATGCCCCGTCAGCCAGTACACAAGGCAGGCGCCCAGGCAGGCGCAGACTGCTTCGACGCTCGCAATCCCATCGATTCCATCCATGAAGTTATACAAGTTGAGCATCCAGACCAAGTACATAACGGCCAACAAATGCCCAAGCCAGCCGAGGTCCAGATCAACCCCCAGCACCTCGATAACGGGCAAGCCTCCCATCCAGAAAAGCGCCCAACCTGCCGCAACAAAATGCGCCAGTAAGCGCCAGCGGGCAGCGATGTGGCCATGATCATCAAGGAAGCCGACAACAGCAATCAGTGCTCCGCTCCCCAGCAATGGCCAAGTAGTCTCCCAACTGATCGACCCGGCGCAAGCCATCAAGCCTATTGCTGCCAAATACGTCAAAACGATAGCAACGCCGCCACCTCGCGGCGTCGGTACGGTGTGGGAGCTGCGTCCGTTGGGTATGTCCATCAGGCTACGCGCCAAGGCATAGCGGCGTAGTACCCAAGTCAACAGAAGCGACGCTATTAGCACCGCCGCGAATACCAACCAGAGGGTCATGTAAGATTAGGTTCCTGAAACAAAATGCGGGCAAGAAAGGCTCAACATGCACCACAGCGCCTATCAAGCTGATAAGATTTTTCGAAGACTATTTAGCTATTTATTACAATTACTTGTCACTTTAGTACGTGCAGAAATGCTGGAGCACCAGGCTGGACAACATCTAGGTCATCATCTTTCACTTCGCCTCAAGGTACCTTTCCTGAAAAGCATCTCAAGGCGTTCAAACAATGTCGTCTTTGAAAAGTGCTCAAGGTAGTAACGCCTGCCAGACTCACCCATCGCCTCAAGCTCAGACGCAGGCAATGCGCTCATGGCACGTACGATCTCGGCCAGTCCCGTGGCATCGCCGGAAGCACAGGCCATACCTGCGGCCGACTCGACAACAACCCGAGCAGCCTCACCGTCGATCATGGCGATGACGGGCTTTCCTGATGCTAGGTACGCTTGAACCTTGCCCGGAATGGTTTTTCCGAAGACTTCATTTGTCTTCAATGACACCAACAGCGCGTCTGCCGTAGCGAAAAGTGCAGGCATCTTTTCCAGCGGATGCCGTCCCAGCAGCAGAACGTTATCCAACTGGTGTTCCGCTACATGTTTGGTTAACCACTCAGCGGCCCGGCCATTCCCGACGATCACCCAGCGCACGAGCAATTCAGTCTTGATTGCTTTTGCGGCTTCCATTATGACTGGAAAGTCCTGAGCCTCACCGATGTTCCCGGCGAAGAGGATGGTGAAGACTGACTCGTCGCGGGTCAGCAAGTCAGAAGCCGCCTGAACATCGCTAGAAAAGTCGTCCTCGGCCCAGCTTGGAAAATACACCAGTCGATCTGGGGCAATCGAACGAGTGCAGTATTTCTTTACATCCTTGTCAAAGGAGCGCGACTGTAGCAATAGATAATCGGCGCGATTGTAGATCCAGGACACCATTTTCCCGACCAAACCAAGCAACTTCGGGTTCTTGACTACCCCCACCGCATTCAAGGTTTCCGGCCACAAATCCAGGATCCAAACGAATACCGGGGCGTTTTTCAAACGCCCTAGTACCAATGCTGGAATCGCCGCCATAATAGGCGATACGCCATATACGAAAATGGCGTCGAAAGACTGCCCCCGTAACTTGTAGCAACCGAACGTTGAAGCACTAGAAAAAAACGAGAGGTAATTCAAGGCAAGCGTAATACTCCGCTTGCCTCGCGCTAACATCGGCACTCGAATGACACCCGCACCCTGATATCGAGAGAACAGTGCAGGATCACGCAGGTAATCGGTATAGACCTGCCCTTCCGGATAGTTGGGTTGCCCCGTGAGCACCGTGACGTTATGGCCTTTGGCGACAAACCCCTCGACCATGTTGTTGATGCGCATGTTTTCGGGCCAAAAATACTGGGTGACCACCAAAACCTTGAGCGGGCGTTCCTGAATGAGCCTATCCAATCAGTATTGCTTCCATACAGTACGCATGACGTAGTCGCGATAGCTGTGGATGATCCTCGCGACCTTCTCGGAGACATTCGGCATGCTGTAGTCTGCGACTAGGCGCAGCGTGCGTTCCTGGCCACTGGCTTGGCTTTCCAGCAATTGCAAACCCTGCATGACACGCTCAACTTCCAGGCCGACCATCATGACAGCGGCCTCTTCCATCCCTTCTGGACGCTCGTGGGCTTCACGCATGTTCAGTGCGGGGAAGTTGAGGATTGAAGACTCCTCATTGATCGTACCGCTGTCCGAAAGCGCAGCTTTGGACGTCAGTTGCAGCTTGTTGTAATCTTTGAAGCCAAGAGGCTTGAGCAGTTGCACATTTTTGTGGAAGACCACACCCATGGCATCTACACGCTTTTGGGTACGTGGATGCGTACTTACAATTACCGGGAAGTCATAATGGGCCGCAACGGTATTAAGCACCTCCACCAATTTGAGGAAATTTTTATCGGAATCGATATTCTCCTCACGATGGGCACTCACGACAAAAAACTTTCCGGCCTCAAGACCTAGTCGCTCCAAAACATCCGAAGCATCAATACCTTCACGGTAGTAGTTGAGCACTTCATACATCGGGCTGCCAGTCTTGATCACCATGTCCGGGGACAGGCCTTCGCGTAGCAAGTAATCACGCGCGATACTGCTATAGGTCAGATTAATGTCTGCTGTGTGGTCAACGATACGACGATTGATCTCTTCTGGAACGCGCATATCGAAACAACGATTGCCGGCTTCCATATGAAATGTAGGAATCTTTAGACGCTTGGCCGGAATGACCGCCATGCAGCTGTTGGTGTCACCGAGCACCAACAAGGCTTCTGGCTTCGTTTCTTCCAGCACGCGATCAACAGCAATGATCACGTTGCCGATGGTCTGCGCACCGCTGGAACCCGCCGCGTTGAGAAAGTGGTCCGGCTTGCGAATACCGAGATCCTGGAAAAAAATCTCGTTCAGTTCGTAATCATAGTTCTGCCCTGTGTGCACCAGGATGTGTTCACAATGCTCGTCCAGCTTGGCGATCACCCGCGACAAGCGAATGATTTCCGGACGAGTGCCCACGACCGTGACAACTTTCAACTTTTTCATCTAAATACTCTTTCCAGAATCATTAACATCGGAATTATCGACCGAAATCGCGGCCTCAGGCACCTTATAGATCAGGCTTGAGTTCCAACCGACATTGCAAAAGTATCCGGCCGTTCGCGATCAAAGATCTCGTTAGCCCACAACATGACAACCATCTCGTCGGCACCAACGTTTGTAATATCGTGCGTCCAGCCAGGCACCGTTTCTACGACCTGTGGCCTCTCGCCATCGGTGTACAACTCGTAAAACTCGCCAGAAACGATATGCCGAAAGCGAAAGCAGGCGTTGCCTTTGATCACCAGGAACTTTTCAGTTTTGCTGTGGTGGTAATGTCCACCGCGAGTGATACCTGGATGGGACGTGAAATAAGAGAACTGGCCACTGTCCTTGGTCTTCAGCATCTCGACAAAAACACCACGCGGATCACCGTGCTTTTGCACCTCATAAGTGAACTGCTCGACAGGCAAATAACTGACGTAGGTAGAATAGAGCGCACGCACCAGCCCTGTACCAACCGCTTCACTAATCAACGTGTCACGACTCTCACGGAATGCACACAACTGATCCACCAGCTCACCGACAGTGATGCTGTATACCGGCTGTACTCGCGCATCAGCGCCTGTGGACGCCGCAGCGTCCATGACCTTGATGAAACAATCGACGACATCGTCGATGTAGACCAAGTTGATCACAGCCTCCCGATCATTGACTTGAATGGGCAAGCCACGGGTGATGTTGTGGCAAAAAGTGGCGACGGCAGAGTTGTAATCAGGACGCGCCCACTTACCAAATACATTGGGCAAGCGCAAAATCTCTACCCTGGAACCTTGGCTGGACCGTAGATCAAGCAATGCCTGCTCGGCCGCCAATTTGCTGACACCGTAGGGGTTATCACGATCGGCCTGGGTGGACGAGGTATAAAGCACAGGTATGTGCCTACCGCTTGCCTCGATCGCTTGACAGAGCGCAAACGTCAGATCGGTATTTCCGACTTTGAATTCTTCGGGTGATTGCGGCCGATTAACACCAGCTAGATGAAACACAAAGTCACAATCGATCAGTTGCGCCGCTAAGTCGGTGGTACTGTTTTCCCGAGTAAAAGAGACGACCTCTACATCCTTGCGCTCCTTGAGGTGCGCAATCAGGTTCTTACCGACGAAGCCATTGGCGCCGGTGATCAATACCTTCATCACTTACTCCTCGGGCGTTGCGTGTTCGCCACGCTGAATCGCCTGCATAAACTCAAGCTTGAGCAAGAGGCGTTGCATACCAGCCACATCCAGTCGTTCCGTATTGTGGGAATTGTAATCTTCCGTACGGGAAATTTTCTCTTCACCTTGCTCCACAAACTTGGAGTAGTTCAAGTCGCGTAGATCAGGCGGCACTCGATAATAATCACCCTTGTCTTCGGCACACGCCATCTCCTCACGACTCAACAGCGCCTCGAAAAGCTTCTCGCCGTGACGCGTACCGATCACTTGAATCGGGTGCTCAGGCTTGCCCACCATGGCGGTCAACGCCTTGGCCAGGGTCTGAACCGTCGCGGCTGGAGCCTTTTGCACGAACAAGTCACCGTTGCGACCGTTTTCGAAGGCGTACAACACCAGATCGACGGCATCCGCTAGCGTCATCATGAACCGACTCATGTTTGGATCAGTCAGAGTCAACGCTTGCCCTGCACGAATCTGCTCGATGAAGAGCGGAATGACAGAGCCACGCGAAGCCATGACATTGCCATAGCGAGTGCCGCAGATGACGGTTTTCTGATCATCCACATTGCGGGACTTGGCCACCATCACTTTTTCCATCATTGCCTTGGAAATACCCATGGCATTGATAGGATACACAGCCTTGTCGGTGCTCAAGCAGACTACGCGCTTGACTGCGTTCTGGATCGCAGCTTCAAGAACGTTTTCGGTACCGATAACGTTCGTTTTAACCGCTTCCATCGGGTGAAACTCGCAGGATGGAACCTGCTTGAGCGCGGCGGCATGAAAGATGTAATCCACACCACGGGTGGCGTTGAGTACGCTCTGATAATCACGCACGTCACCGATATAGAATTTCAGCTTGGCATTGGCGTAACGCTTGCGCATATCATCCTGCTTCTTCTCGTCTCGACTGAAGATGCGGATTTCAGCGATATCGCTGTCGAGGAAACGCTTGAGTACTGCGTTGCCGAATGAGCCAGTGCCACCGGTGATAAGAAGTGTTTTTCCGCTAAACATAATGAGTCCTAAAGCAACGCGCACGGCACAACAAGCTTGTAGCTGGTCAGTCACCTCATAACCTACCATCCCATCGATCTACTAACCCGCACGACATGGTCAGCGATGAAGATATGCAAGGAGGAGGTCGGAGTTAGCTTGCCTACAGCCTGAAAACCAGCTTTACGTGGTGCATTTAAAAATGAGGGATTTTAAAATGGAACCCATTTTAAGCGCTGCATTCTCAATGTCAAAAGCGAACGCAGATAATTGACGTGCAGAGGCACGCCTGAACCGTCTCATGAGGATGTAACCGGCATTGGGGGGGGATGAGCACAGACGGTTGCCGGGATTCCGATAGCTGCGTCACCCAGCCCACCTTCCGCAGAGAAGGCTACGGCGTGCCAACCAGCTTAACCTTTATAGTGAGGCGCCTTGCGACCTACCAATAGCGCAAGCACAGGCCCAACAAGCAGCCCGAGTATTAATGCCAACGTCACAAACACCGAAATAGGAAGCTCGGCTGTAGACCAACCAAAAAACGCCAGTGAAGCGCTCCTCTGGTTTTCCAGCACAAAGGCCAGCACAAAAAGAGCGATGAGTGACGCTGTAACAATTAATGCGAAGCTTTTGGCCCTACGCATAGCTCTCTCCCGAATCCACAAAACTCAGACGACATCTTCCTCATCCTCATTCACCCGATCCCGCAACTCCTTCCCCGGCTTGAAATGAGGCACAAATTTGCCGTCCAGGCTAACGGACTGGCCGGTTTTCGGGTTACGCCCTACGCGGGGCGCGCGGTAGTGTAGAGAGAAGCTGCCAAAACCGCGAATCTCGATGCGATCGCCGGTGGCCAGGCATTGGGACATCTGCTCAAGCATGGTCTTGATGGCCAACTCGACGTCCTTAGGCGAGAGCAGGCCCTGATGGGTGACGATGCGTTCGATCAATTCCGACTTGGTCATATTTTCCCTTCTTTTTCAAGCAGCTAGGAAAAGCGCTTCGAAGGTTTTAGCATGACTTGATGAATTTGAACAGCCCATGCATAAACTTATCTGTGGACTGAATAAACACCTGTTGCGGATAGACCTCGCACTCAATTGCAGATCACCAACATCGTACGCGTTACCGCGCCGGCGGGGTTCCAGCCGAATGGATAGTCGCCCTCTTCGTCCTTGGCGTCGCTGGACTTGGTGATGACCTTGTAGCCCTGCATCTTGCACTCTCTGGCCGCGCGCTTGTCGCACTTGCTCCAGTTGTTGCCCAGGCCCGAGCAATCGATCTCGATGCCGCTGACGCCTCGCTTGGCGTGGGTCTTGGCGCTGGTGGCGGTGCAGCCTGCAAGCATTACCACTGCGAATATCAAGATAAGCCTGTTCATTCAAATCCTTATTGAAGTCGCAACACGGAAACCACTTTTTCGTAAGACTATAGTCAGTTCTGACACTGAGCTGTGCATCTTGGTTCTCGGTGTTGATTCAACGAATTTCAGGCACAAAAAAGGGCGACCGAAGTCGCCCTTTTTCTATGGTCTGACAGAACTTAGTTCTGTTTTTCCATTTGTGCACGCAACAGGTCGCCCAGAGTGGTAGGACCAGCAGCGATGCTATCCGAAGGCTTGTCTTTCAAGCTTTGGATGGCTTCTTTCTCTTCAGCATCGTCTTTCGACTTGATGGAGAGCTGGATTACGCGGCTCTTGCGGTCAACGCTGATGATCTTGGCTTCTACTTCCTGGCCTTCTTTCAGAACGTTGCGCGCGTCTTCAACGCGGTCACGGCTGATTTCGGAGGCTTTCAGAGTCGCTTCGATATCGTCGGCCAGAGTGATGATGGCGCCTTTAGCGTCAACTTCTTTCACGATGCCTTTAACGATTGCGCCTTTGTCGTTGTCCTGAACGTATTCAGAGAACGGGTCGCTTTCCAGTTGCTTGATGCCCAGGGAGATGCGCTCGCGCTCTGGGTCAACCGACAGGATAACGGTGTCCAGCTCGTCGCCCTTCTTGAAACGACGAACAGCTTCTTCGCCCACTTCGTTCCAGGAGATGTCGGACAGGTGAACCAGGCCGTCGATGCCGCCGTCCAGACCAATGAAGATACCGAAATCGGTGATCGACTTGATGGTGCCGGAGATTTTATCGCCCTTGTTGAACTGGCCAGAGAAATCTTCCCATGGGTTAGATTTGCACTGCTTGATGCCGAGGGAGATACGACGACGCTCTTCGTCGATGTCCAGAACCATAACTTCCACTTCGTCGCCGACTTGTACGACTTTCGAAGGGTGGATGTTTTTGTTGGTCCAGTCCATTTCGGAAACGTGTACCAGGCCTTCCACGCCTTCTTCCAGCTCAGCGAAGCAGCCGTAGTCGGTCAGGTTGGTAACACGCGCGGTAACGCGAGTGCTTTCTGGGTAACGGGCTTTGATAGCGACCCATGGATCTTCACCCAGTTGCTTCAGGCCCAGGGAAACACGGTTGCGTTCGCGATCGTATTTCAGAACCTTGACATCGATCTCGTCGCCAACGTTGACGATTTCGGAAGGATGCTTGATACGCTTCCAAGCCATGTCGGTAATGTGCAGCAGGCCATCGACGCCACCCAGATCGACGAATGCGCCGTAATCGGTGAGGTTCTTGACGATACCTTTGACTTGTTGGCCTTCCTGCAGGGATTCCAGCAGAGCTTCACGCTCGGCGGAGTTCTCTGCTTCCAGGACGCTGCGACGGGAAACGACAACGTTGTTGCGTTTCTGGTCGAGTTTGATGACCTTGAATTCGAGTTCTTTGCCTTCCAGGTGCGTGGTGTCGCGCACAGGACGAACGTCGACCAAAGAACCTGGCAGGAACGCACGGATGCCGTTAACGTCGACAGTGAAGCCGCCTTTAACCTTACCGTTGATAACGCCCTTGACCACTTCTTCAGCTGCGAAGGCTGCTTCGAGAACAATCCAGCATTCAGCGCGCTTGGCTTTTTCACGGGACAGCTTGGTTTCACCGAAACCGTCTTCAACCGAGTCCAGAGCAACGTGAACTTCGTCACCGACATTGATTGTCAGATCGCCAGCATCGTTGTAGAACTGTTCCAGCGGGATCAGAGCTTCAGACTTCAGACCAGCGTGAACGGTTACCCAGCGAGCTTGGTAATCGATATCAACGATAACACCGGTGATGATGGAGCCTGCCTGAAGGTTCAGGGTTTTTAGGCTTTCTTCAAAGAGTTCCGCAAAGCTTTCGCTCATTTTAATTCCTGTTGATAAGGGCGAAGAATACGCCCATCTCCACACCCCAGACGGTGTGGGTCAGTTTCAATTAAAAGAAGCACCACAGGACTATGACTGGTCCCCTGCGGCCTTCTTGGTCACCCGGCGATATCGCGAATAGCGATCTCGCTCATGATGCGTTCCAGCACCTGCTCAATGGACAACTCCGTGGAATCCAGCTGTATGGCATCAGCCGCCGGCTTTAGCGGGGCTACTGCGCGCTGGGTATCACGCTCATCGCGTGCACGGATCTCATCTAGCAGACTCGACAGACTAACACCATCGACTTTGCCCTTCAACTGCAAGTAACGGCGGCGAGCCCGCTCCTCGGCACTGGCGGTCAGGAAAATCTTTAACGGCGCCTCTGGAAATACCACGGTGCCCATGTCGCGGCCATCGGCCACCAAGCCCGGCGGTTCCTGAAACGCCCGCTGACGCTGCAGCAAAGCGTCACGCACCGCAGGCAGCGCGGCGACCTGGGACGCCCAGGAGCCGACTTGTTCGTTGCGCAGATCATCGGTCACATCATCGCCTTCGAGGATGATGCGCTGGGGATGACCTTCCGTCGCGCCGACGAACTGCACATCCAAATGTGCGGCCAGCAGCTTCAGGGATTCTTCGTTGGTCAGGTCGACGCCATGGTTGCGAGCGGCAAACGCCAACAGGCGGTAAAGCGCGCCGGAATCCAGCAGGCACCAACCCAGGCGCTTGGCCAGGATGCCGGCTATCGTGCCTTTGCCCGAACCGCTTGGCCCGTCGATGGTAATCACCGGTGCTTTGATATTCACAATTGAGCCTCTTGGGCAACACGGATGCCGACTTGGGCACACAGTGTAAGAAAATTCGGAAAAGACGTAGCAACATTGGCGCAGTCGCGGATACGAATCGGCGCCGCCGCCCTTAGGGAAGCCACACTGAACGCCATGGCGATGCGGTGATCGCCATGGGCATGCACTTCGCCACCCCCCATCAGGCCACCGTCAATGATAATCCCATCGGGGGTCGGTTCACACTTCACCCCCAGCGCCAATAGACCATCGGCCATCACCTGGATACGGTCAGACTCCTTCACGCGCAGCTCCTCAGCTCCGCGCAACACCGTGCGCCCCTCGGCACAGGCCGCCGCGACGAACAGCACCGGAAACTCATCGATTGCCAACGGCACCAGCGCGTCGGGAATCTCGATCCCCTTCAGCGCCGCCGCGCGCACCCGCAGGTCCGCGACAGGCTCACCGCCGACTTCGCGCAGGTTTTCCAGCGTTATATCTGCGCCCATCAGCCGCAGGATGTCGATCACGCCGGTACGCGTCGGATTGACACCGACATGCTCCAGCAACAACTCGGAGCCCTCGGCAATCGACGCAGCCACTAGGAAGAACGCAGAAGAAGAGATATCCCCCGGCACTTCTATATGGGTAGCCGTCAACGAATGCCCCGACTCAACCGAAGCCGTCGCGCCCTGCACCGCCACCGGATAACCAAAGCCGCGCAACATACGTTCGGTGTGGTCACGGGTCGGTGCCGGCTCGGTCACCGCGGTCTTGCCCTCGGCATACAAACCCGCCAACAACAGGCAGGATTTGACCTGGGCGCTGGCCATCGGCATGTCATACGCCACGCCCTTCAACGACTGGCCACCACGGATGGTCAGCGGCGGACGCCCTTCCGGCCCGGTCTCGATCACCGCGCCCATTTCCCGTAGCGGCTTGGCCACGCGACTCATCGGGCGCTTGGACAGGGACGCGTCGCCCGTCAGCACGCTGTCAAAGCTCTGCGCTGCCAGCAAGCCGGACAGCAGGCGCATGGAGGTGCCAGAGTTACCGAGGTAAATCGGCCCCGGCGCCGGTTTCAAGCCATGTAAACCCACGCCATGAATGGTCACACGCCCATGGTGCGGGCCTTCAATCACCACGCCCATGTCGCGAAACGCCTGCAAGGTCGCCAGGGCGTCTTCGCCCTCGAGGAAACCGTCGACCTCGGTCACACCTTCAGCCAACGAACCGAGCATGATCGACCGATGGGAGATCGACTTGTCGCCCGGCACCCGAATGCGCCCGCTCAAGCGGCCCCCCGGGCTGGCGAGAAAGGTCAGTTCATCAGCGCTCACAGCGGTTTCCATATAGGCCCGGCGAGCCAGGATCTTGCTGAAATGCTCACGCGCCACCCGTGCACGGGTGAACACGCCCAATAATTGATGGCCGTCCCCCGCGTCGACAGCATCACGCAAGGCGTCGAGATCACTGCGGAAGGTGTCCAGGGTGCGCAACACCGCTTCGCGATTGGCAAGGAAGATGTCGTGCCACATCACCGGGTCGCTGCCGGCAATCCGCGTGAAGTCACGGAAGCCGCCGGCGGCATAACGGAATATCTCGAGGTTCTCGTTGCGCTTGGCCAGGGAGTCCACCAGGCCAAATGCCAACAAATGCGGCAAGTGACTGGTCGCCGCCAGCACCTCGTCGTGACGCTCAACCTGCATGTGCTCGACATCCGCGCCCAGCTCACGCCACAGACGATCCACCACCGCCAATGCAGCGGGGTCGGTTTGCTCCAGCGGTGTGAGGATGACTTTGTGGCGACGGAACAGCTGCGCATTCGACGCCTCTACCCCACTCTGCTCCGAACCGGCAATCGGATGGCCCGGCACGAACCGCGCCGGCATGCCGCCAAACGCCTGTTGCGCCGCGCGCACCACATTGCCCTTGGCACTGCCGACGTCCGTCAGGATCGCCTGGCCGAGGTCCATGCCGGCCAACACGCCGAGCAATTTCTCCATGGCCAGGATTGGCACCGCGAGCTGGATCACGTCAGCGCCACGGCACGCAAGCGCCAGGTCCGCTTCACAGCGATCCACCACCCCCAACTCAACCGCCAACTGACGCGATTTGGGGTCAAGGTCCACACCGACTACTTCGCCACACAGCCCGCTTTCACGCAGGCCTTTGGCGAAGGAGCCGCCGATCAAGCCCAGACCGACCACCACCAGGCGACCGATCATAGGCACAGCAGGTTGCAATGCGGTGACATCAACCACGGGCCAGAACCTTGGCCAGCGCTTCCAGGAAGCGGCTGTTTTCAGCCGGCAAACCGATGGTGATACGCAGGTGATTCGGCATGCCGTAGTTGGCCACCGGACGCACGATCACGCCTTCGCGCAACAACCCCTGGAACACCGGGGCAGCCACTTGGCCAAGGTCGACACAGATGAAGTTGCCCTTGGACGGAATCCAGCCCAGGCCCATCTCACGAAAGTCTGCCTGCAATTGCAGCATGCCGCTTTCGTTGACGCGACGGCTCTCTTCCAGGTACTCGGTATCCTTAACCGCCGCACAGGCCGCGGCCAGCGCGAGGCTGTTGACGTTGAACGGTTGGCGTACGCGGTTCAGCACATCGGCAACCACCGCAGTGGACAGACCGTAGCCGACCCGCAACGACGCCAGGCCATAGGCCTTGGAGAACGTGCGCGATACCAGCAGGTTCGGGTAGGCCGCCAGAAAGTCCAGGCCGTCCGGCAAGTCGCTGCCTTCGGCGTATTCGATGTAGGCTTCGTCCAGCACCACCAGTACGTGCTCAGGCACGTCTTGCAGGAAGTCGTTCAGCGCTTGAGCATCAAACCAGGTACCGGTCGGGTTGTTCGGGTTGGCAATAAACACCACGCGGGTCTGGGCGTCGATGGCCGCCAACATGGCCGGCAGGTCGTGGCCCCAGTCCTTCGCAGGAATGATGCGCGCATCAGCGCCAACAGCCTGCGTGACAATTGGATACACCGCGAACGCGTGCTCGCTGAACACCGCATTCAGGCCCGGCGCCAGGTAGGCACGGCCGACCAGCTCGAGAATGTCATTGGAACCGTTGCCCAACGTCACCTGGTTCAGCTCGACGCGGCACTTCTGCGCCAACAGCGACTTAAGCGCAAAGCCATTGCCGTCGGGATAACGCGTCAGCTCCGCCAGCTCTTCGCGAATCGCCGCGAGCACGTTAGGGCTCGGGCCCAGCGGATTTTCGTTACTCGCCAATTTGACGATTTTGGAAGGATCCAGATTCAACTCACGCGCCAACTCGTCCACAGGCTTGCCCGGAACGTAAGGCGACAGTTGTTGCACGCCCGGCTGAGCCTGGGCGAGAAAATTGCCACTCATGTTAACGCCTCACAAAACCGCTTTCGGGTAAGAGCCCAGCACCTTGAGTGCCACGGCTTCCTGACTGATTTTCTCGAGCACGCCCTTGACCAGTGGGTCGCGGTGATGGCCGATGAAGTCGATAAAGAACACGTAAGTCCATTTACCGCTGCGCGAAGGACGAGTCTCGATGCGCGTCAGGTCAATCCCGTTGTCGTGGAACGGCACCAGCAGCTCATGCAGCGCGCCGGGCTTGTTGCTCATGGAGACGATGATCGAGGTCTTGTCGTCGCCGGTCGGCGGCACTTCCTGGCTGCCAATCATCAGGAAACGCGTGGAGTTGTCCGGGCGGTCCTCGATTTTTTCGGCCAGGCGCGTCAGGCCATACAGGCCCGCCGCCATATCACCGGCGATGGCCGCCGAGTTCCACTCACCCTTGACCCGCTTGGCGGCTTCGGCATTGCTGGAGACTGCCACGCGCTCAACATTCGGGTAATGCGCGTCCAGCCACTTGCGGCACTGCGCCAGGGACTGGGCGTGAGAATAAATGCGGCTGATACTGTCGGTCTTGGTGCTCTCGCCCACCAGCAGATGGTGGTGGATACGCAGCTCGACTTCGCCGCAGATCACCATGTCGTGCTCGAGGAAGCTGTCCAGGGTGTGGTTGACCGCGCCTTCGGTGGAGTTTTCCACCGGGACCACGCCAAAATTCACCGCACCGGCCGCCACTTCACGGAACACTTCGTCGATCGCAGCCATCGGCTTGCTGATCACCGCGTGGCCGAAGTGTTTCATGGCCGCCGCTTGCGTGAAGGTGCCTTCCGGGCCGAGGTACGCCACTTTCAGCGGTTGCTCCAGCGCCAGGCATGACGACATGATTTCACGGAACAACCGCGCCATCTCTTCATTGCCCAACGGGCCCTTGTTGCGCTCCATCACACGCTTGAGCACCTGGGCTTCACGCTCAGGCCGGTAGAACACCGGCACTTCGCCTTCTGCCAGGGACGCCATTTTCACCCGTGCCACTTCCTGCGCGCACCGCGCGCGCTCACTGATCAGCTCCAGGACTTTCTCGTCCAGGCTGTCAATGCGTACACGCAGGGCCTTGAGTTCTTGCTCAGACATTAGCCGTGTTCCTTTTCGAACGCTGCCATGTAGGCAACCAGCGCGTTGATCGCGTTGATGTCGACAGCGTTGTAGATGGAGGCGCGCATGCCACCGACCGAACGGTGGCCCTTAAGGTTCAGCAGGCCGCGCTCGTCGGCACCGGCCAGGAACGGTTTGTCCAGACGGTCGTCCGCCAGGCGGAACGGCACGTTCATCCACGAGCGATCAGTGAGGTTGATCGGGTTGCTGTAGAGGCCGCTGGCGTCGATGAAGTCGTACAGGGTGCGCTTCTTCTCTTCGTTGCGCTTGCCCATGGCTGCCACACCGCCCTGCTCTTTCAGCCATTCGAAAACCAGGCCAGACAGGTACCAGGCGAACGCTGGCGGGGTGTTGTACATCGAGCCATTATCCGCCGCGACCTTGTAGTTGAGCATGGTCGGGCACAGCGAACGGGCACGGCCGAGCAGGTCTTCGCGGATGATGTTGACCACGATGCCGCTCGGGCCGATGTTCTTTTGCGCGCCGGCGTAGATCATGCCGTACCTGGACACATCGATCGGGCGCGAGAGGATGTCCGAAGACATGTCGCACACCAGCGGCACGTCACCCACTTCCGGCACCCAGTCGAACTCCAGGCCGCCGATGGTCTCGTTCTGCACGTAGTGCACGTAGGCAGCGTCCTTCGACAGCTTCCACTCGTTCTGACCGGGAATCGCGAAGTAGTCGTAGGGCTTGGCGGTGCCCGCCACATTGACGTGACCGTAACGCGAGGCCTCCTCAATCGCCTTCTGGCCCCAGATACCGGTGTCGATATAGTCGGCAGTGCCGTCTTCCGGCAGCAGGTTCAGCGGGATCTGGGCGAATTGCTGGCTGGCGCCGCCTTGCAGGAACAGCACTTTGTAGTCGGATGGGATGCCCAGCAAGTCGCGCAGGTCCTGCTCGGCCTTGGTGGCGATGGACACGAACTCATCGCTGCGATGGCTCATTTCCATCACGGAGAGGCCTTTTCCATGCCAGTCGAGGAGTTCACCCTGCGCACGCTGCAGGACTGCTTCAGGAAGCGCCGCGGGACCGGCACAGAAGTTATAGGCTCTCTTGCTCACATCCAATCTCACTCTGATCTGGTGGGGCTGCAATCATGTTCGGCAACAACCTTTCTGTGGCGCGAACCCTTGTGGGAGCTGGCTTGCCTGCGATACACGCACCTCGGTAGCTCAGTGATACCTCGGTGATGCTATCGCAGGCAAGCCAGCTCCCACATGAGCCGCGTCCGGACAAAGGTCGTGTATTTCATAAGGGACAAACAACAAGGGGGCGAATCTTCATCCGCCCCCTGTGTGTCCGCTTATTCCTGCGGTTCTTCTTCGTCTGCGGCTGCATCGAGGGTTGGCTCGTCGACGTTGTCATCGCCGGCTGCGATCACCTCGCCATCGAAGCCTTCACCTTCAAGCTCGTCGCCTTCCAGCTCTTCGCCTTCCACTTCCGACGGCTCCTGGACACGCTCCAGGCCGACCAGTTTTTCGTCCTTGGCCAGCTTGATCAAGGTCACGCCCTGGGTGTTACGGCCCAGGCTCGACACTTCAGCCACACGGGTACGTACCAGGGTGCCCTGGTCGGAAATCAGCATGATTTCCTCGCCATCGAGCACCTGGACTGCGCCGACCAGACGGCCGTTGCGGTCGTTGCTGACCATGGCGATCACGCCTTGGCCGCCACGCTTGTACTCCGGGAACTCGCTGATAGCGGTACGCTTGCCATAACCACGCTCGGAAGCGGTGAGGATCTGGCTGCCTTCTTCCGGGATCAGCATCGAAATCAGCTTCTGCCCTTCCGGCAGGCGCATGCCGCGCACACCGCGAGCGGTACGGCCCATGGCGCGAACGTCGGATTCCTTGAAGCGTGTTACCTTACCGCCGTCGGAGAACAGCATGACTTCACGCTCGCCATCGGTGATGGCCGCGGAGATCAGTACGTCGCCTTCATCCAGTTCCAGGGCGATCAGGCCCACACTGCGTTGACGGCTGAAGGATTCCAGCGGGGTCTTCTTCACGGTGCCCTTGGCGGTCGCCATGAAGATGAAGTGACCTTCGGTGTATTCCTCGACCGGCAGCATGGTGGTGATGTATTCATCACTGTCCAGCGGCAGCAGGTTGACCAGTGGGCGACCACGGGCGGCGCGGGAGGCTTCCGGAATTTCGTAGGTTTTCAGCCAGTACACTTTGCCTTTGCTGGAGAACAGCAACAGCGTGGTGTGGCTGTTGGCGACCAGCAGGTGAGCGATGTAGTCCTCATCCTTGACGCCGGTAGCCGACTTACCTTTACCACCACGACGCTGGGCCTGGTACGCAGCCAATGGCTGGGTTTTGGCGTAGCCACTGTGGGAGATGGTCACGACGCGCTCTTCTTCCGGGATCATGTCACCCAGGGTCAGGTCGAGGCGTGCATCGAGGATCTCGGTGCGGCGCACATCACCGTATTCGGCGCGGATCACTTCCAGCTCTTCGCGGATCACTTCCATCAGGCGCACGGCGCTGTTGAGGATGCGGATCAGCTCGCCGATCTGGTTGAGAATCTCCTGGTACTCGGCCAGCAGCTTCTCGTGCTCCAGACCGGTCAGGCGGTGCAGGCGCAGTTCGAGGATGGCCTGGGCCTGTTCCGGCGACAGAAAATACTTGCCGTCGCGCAGACCGTATTGCGGGTCCAGGGTCTCAGGGCGGCACGAATCGGCGCCGGCGCGCTCAACCATCGCCACTACGGCGCTGGATTCCCACGGCATCTTGATCAGTGCTTCTTTAGCTTCCGACGGGGTCGGCGAGGCTTTGATCAGGGCGATGACCGGGTCGATGTTCGACAGCGCAACAGCCTGGCCTTCCAGGATGTGGCCGCGCTCGCGGGCCTTGCGCAGTTCGAATACGGTACGGCGGGTAACGACTTCGCGGCGGTGACGGACAAACGCTTCCAGCAGATCCTTGAGGTTCAGGATGCGCGGGCGACCGTCGATCAGTGCAACTACGTTGATACCAAATACGCTTTGCAGCTGGGTCTGGGCGTAAAGGTTGTTGAGGATCACCTCAGGCACTTCGCCACGACGCAGCTCGATCACTACGCGCATACCGTCTTTGTCGGACTCGTCGCGCAGTTCGGTGATGCCTTCAAGCTTCTTCTCTTTGACCAGCTCGGCGATCTTCTCGATCAGACGCGCCTTGTTCAGCTGGTACGGGAGTTCGGTGATGACGATCTGCTGGCGGCCACCGACTTTGTCGATGTCTTCGATCATCGAGCGGGCGCGCATGTAAATGCGGCCGCGACCGGTGCGGTAGGCTTCGATGATGCCGGCGCGACCGTTAATGATCGCGGCGGTCGGGAAGTCCGGACCGGGGATGTATTGCATCAGCTCATCGACGGTCAACTCAGGGTTGTCGATAAGCGCCAGGCAACCGTCGATGACTTCACCGAGGTTATGCGGCGGGATGTTGGTGGCCATGCCCACGGCAATACCGCTGGAACCGTTGACCAGCAGGTTGGGAATACGGGTTGGCATGACCGCCGGGATCATTTCGGTGCCGTCGTAGTTCGGCACCCAGTCCACGGTTTCTTTATGCAGGTCGGCCAGCAGCTCGTGTGCCAGCTTGGTCATGCGCACTTCGGTGTATCGCATGGCCGCGGCGTTGTCGCCGTCGACCGAACCGAAGTTACCCTGGCCGTCTACCAGCAGGTAGCGCAGGGAAAACGGCTGGGCCATCCGAACGATGGTGTCGTACACCGCAGTGTCGCCGTGAGGGTGATACTTACCGATCACGTCACCGACAACACGGGCAGATTTCTTGTACGGCTTGTTCCAGTCGTTACCCAGCTCGCTCATCGCGAACAGCACACGCCGGTGCACGGGCTTCAAGCCATCGCGCGCATCAGGCAGTGCCCGACCGACAATTACGCTCATCGCGTAGTCGAGGTAGGACTGTTTCAGCTCGTCTTCGATATTGACCGGGAGGATTTCTTTGGCCAGTTCGCCCATGAGAAGCCTGATTCCTTTTTCGGGTGAAACCTCGTCACATCCATATGGGACGAACGAAGCTCGCCGCTGCCGGCAGAGTGCCTGACAACGACTTACGACAAATCAACGAGTTATGACACGGATCTGCACGTTATAGGCCACCCCTTGGGGCAGCCCTGGAAACCGCCGGATGTTATCACAATCGCCGCCACGCACCTATCCCCCTGATGCGCATGGAGCATAGTAAGTTGACGGATGACAGGCTTGAGGGGGACGAGAGGGGCTCAGAAGTGGGGTGGTGCTATTTTTCGAGCGTGGATCCAAGGATTTTATTGACTTAAATGGCCAATCGCAGGCAAGCCAGCTCCCACACTTAGATCTGTGACCATTATCCAAGGTGGGAGCTGGCTTGCCTGCGATAGCAATCGGACAGGCGCCAAAGCCCTCAATGCAACCGCTTACGGCACATCAACTTGGCCAATTTGGCCGTATCCGGCCGCTCAACGACGCCTTTCTCGGTCACGATCACATCGATCAAATCAGCCGGCGTCACATCAAACACCGGGTTGTAAGCCGTCACATCGGCCGCGAAACGCTGACCCGCAACTTCCAGCAGCTCATCCGCATCACGCTCTTCCAGCGCAACGTCATCGCCAGTGGCCATCATCATGTCCAGCGTCGAACTCGGTGCCACCACCATGAAACGCACACCGTGGTGCATCGCACACACGGCCAGCTGGTAGGTGCCGATCTTGCCGATCACATCACCATTGGCGGCGATGCAGTCGGCACCGACGATTACCCAGGTCACGCCTTTGGTCTTCAGGATATGTGCACCGGCCGAGTCGGCATTCACCGTCACCGGGATGCCCTCGCCCGCCAGCTCCCAGGCGGTCAGGCGCGAGCCTTGCAGCCAGGGCCGGGTTTCATTGGCGTAAACCTGTTCGACCATGCCTTCCAGATAGGCCGCACGAATCACGCCAAGGGCCGTACCGACACCACCGGTCGCCAGGGCGCCAGCGTTGCCATGGGTGAGGATTGCCTGGGCATTGCCCTGGTGCTTGCGGATCAGCTCAACGCCCAGCTGGGCCATGGTCAGGTTGGCTTCACGGTCGCTTTCGTGGATCGCAATCGCCTCGGCTTCCAGCACCGCCAGCGGATCGGCGTGCTTCTTGACGCGGTCCAGGCGGTCGCGCATGCGCTTCAGTGCCCAGAACAGATTCGACGCGGTCGATCGGGTATCGGCTAACAATGCGTAGTCTTCTTCCCAGGCGGCCTGCCAATCACCGCCTTCGGCGATGCGCTCGCGGGCCGCCAGCACCAAGCCATACGCGGCACTGATACCAATAGCCGGCGCACCGCGTACCACCATCGAGCGAATGGCTGCAGCCACCTCATCGACCGTAACGCAGGCCACCCAGCTTTCCCGGGACGGCAAGGCACGCTGGTCGAGCAGGTACAGCGCGCCATCACGCCAATCGATGGCCTTCACTTTCTCCGCTGCCAACAGTCGATCGCGCATCCCTTACTCCGCACTCATGAACAAAGCCGCCGATTATAGCGATCCGCCAGCCAGGACGCTCGGGTATACTTCGCCCTTCTTTTATAGCTGCCTGGGAAGAAGCCTGCGATGACCGCCACTGCCGCCCCGCTCGACTTGTTGTTGCTGCCAACCTGGCTGGTACCTGTCGAACCTGCCGGCGTGGTGTTCAAGGAGCATGGTCTGGGCATCCGCGATGGGCGCATTGCCTTTATCGGGCCACGGGCCGCGGCCTTGAAGCTTTCGGCCGTTGAGGTGCGCGAACTGCCGGGCATGCTGCTCAGCCCCGGCCTGATCAACGCCCACGGGCATGCGGCGATGAGCCTGTTTCGCGGCCTGGCCGACGATTTGCCACTGATGACCTGGCTGGAAAAACACATCTGGCCCGCCGAAGCCAAGTGGGTCGATGAAGCCTTCGTACGTGATGGCACCGACCTGGCCATCGCCGAACAGCTCAAAGGTGGCATTACCTGCTTTTCCGACATGTACTTCTACCCCAAGGTCGCCAGTGACTGCGTGCACAACAGCGGCATGCGCGCGCAGATCGCGATTCCGATCCTCGACTTCCCGATCCCCGGCGCCAGCACCGCCGATGAGGCGATCCGCCAGGGTGTCGAGCTGTTCGGCGACCTCAAGCACCACCCACGCATCAAAATCACCTTCGGCCCGCACGCGCCCTACACGGTGTGCGACGACAACCTCGAAAAAATCCGGGTAATCGCCGAGGAGCTGGACGCCGCGATCCATATGCATGTTCACGAAACCGCCTTTGAAGTGCAGCAAGCGGTTGAGCAGACCGGCGAGCGCCCACTGGCACGCCTGGGTCGACTCGGCCTGCTGGGCCCGCGCTTCCAGGCCGTTCATATGACCCAAATCAGCGAGGACGACTTGGCTTTGCTGGTAGAAAGCAACACCAGCGTCATCCATTGCCCGGAATCGAACCTGAAACTGGCCAGCGGCTTTTGCCCGGTGGAGCGGTTGTGGCAGGCTGGCGTCAATGTGGCCATCGGCACCGATGGCGCCGCCAGCAACAATGACCTCGACTTGCTGGGCGAAACCCGCACCGCCGCGATGCTGGCCAAGGCCGTCGCCGGTTCAGCCACCGCGCTGGATGCCCACCGTGCCCTGCGCATGGCGACGCTCAATGGCGCGCGGGCCATGGGCCTGGAAAGCGAGATTGGCTCGCTGGAAGTGGGCAAGGCGGCGGATATGGTCGCCTTCGATCTGTCGGGGCTGGCGCAACAACCGATCTACGATCCGGTCTCACAACTTATATATGCCACCGGACGCGATTGTGTGAAACACCTTTGGGTCGCCGGCAAGCAGTTGCTCGACGACCGGCAATTGACCTGCATGGATGAACAACAGTTGACCGCCACGGCCATTGCCTGGGGCCAACGCATCAGCGGGCACAGCGAATAACGCCGGTTTTGAACCCTGACGTTCAGAAACGGCCAACCGATTTATCAGATTTAGAGGATTCACCATGAGCAACGTCGACCACGCCGAAATCGCCAAATTCGAAGCCCTGGCTCACCGCTGGTGGGACCGCGAGAGCGAGTTCAAACCCCTGCACGACATCAACCCGCTGCGCGTCAACTGGATTGACGAGCGCGTCAACCTGGCCGGCAAGAAGGTTCTGGATGTAGGTTGCGGCGGCGGCATCCTCAGCGAAGCCATGGCGCAGCGCGGCGCGACCGTGATGGGCATCGACATGGGCGAAGCCCCATTGGCCGTGGCCCAGTTGCACCAGCTGGAATCCGGCGTCAACGTCGAATACCGTCAGATCACCGCCGAAGACCTGGCCGAAGAAATGCCCGAGCAGTTCGACGTGGTCACCTGTCTCGAGATGCTCGAGCACGTGCCGGACCCGTCCTCGGTGATCCGTGCGTGCTTCCGTATGGTCAAGCCGGGCGGTCAGGTGTTTTTCTCCACCATCAACCGCAACCCCAAGGCCTACCTGTTCGCGATCATCGGCGCGGAATACATCATGAAGCTGCTGCCGCGCGGCACCCATGACTTCAAGAAATTCATCCGCCCGTCCGAGCTGGGTGCCTGGAGCCGCCAGGCCGGGCTGACCGTCAAGGACATCATCGGCCTGACCTACAACCCGCTGACCAAGCACTACAAGCTGGCCAGCGATGTTGATGTCAACTACATGATCCAGACCCTGCGCGAGGAGTAAGCCTGTGAAGTTGCGAGCGGTTCTCTTCGATATGGACGGTACCTTGCTGGACACCGCGCCGGACTTTATCGCCATCTGCCAGGCCATGCGCGCCGACCGCGGCCTGGCGCCGATCAACGACCAGCACATCCGCGATGAAATCTCCGGCGGTGCGCGGGCGATGGTCGCCGTGACCTTTTCCATGGACCCGGAATCCCCAGGTTTTGAAGAATTGCGCTTGGAGTTCCTCGAGCGCTACGTCAAGGGCTGCGCGATCCATAGCAAACTGTTCGATGGCATGGCCGAGTTGCTCGAAGACATCGAGAAGGCCCATCTGATCTGGGGCGTGGTCACCAACAAGCCGCTGCGCTTTGCCGAGCCGATCATGCAGCAACTGGGCCTGGCCGAGCGTTCGGCCCTGCTGATCTGCCCGGACCATGTGAAACACAGCAAGCCGGACCCGGAGCCGATGATCCTGGCGTGCAAGATGCTCGGCCTGGACCCGGCCAGCGTGTTGTTCGTGGGCGATGACCTGCGCGATATCGAATCCGGCCGTGATGCCGGCACCCGCACGGCGGCGGTCACTTACGGCTACATCCACCCGGACGACAACCCGCGTCATTGGGGCGCCGATGTCGTGGTGGATCACCCGCTGGAGCTGCGCAAGGTGCTGGATAACGCGCTGTGCAGTTGCTGATTGTTTGCCGCTCCTGCAAACACTGAAGCCAGCTCCCACAGGAATTGGATTCCACATTGAGAGCTGTATCACCTTGAATTCTGTCGAGGCTATTTATGTTTGATTACTCCGCACGTCCAGAACTGCTCAAAGGCCGGATAATCCTGGTGACCGGCGCCGGTCGCGGGATTGGCGCGGCGGCGGCAAAAACCTACGCCGCCCATGGCGCGACCGTGCTGCTGCTGGGCAAGACCGAGGCCAACCTGGCACAGGTCTACGACGAAATCGAAGCCGCGGGCCACCCGCAACCGGTGGTGATTCCGTTCAACCTGGAGACTGCCCTGCCCCATCAATACGATGAGCTGGCCGCGATGATCGAGAAAGAATTCGGCCACCTCGACGGCCTGCTGCACAACGCGTCGATCATCGGCCCACGCACGCCGATCGAGCAGTTGTCCGGTGAGAACTTCATGCGCGTGATGCACGTGAACGTCAACGCGATGTTCATGCTGACCAGCACCCTACTGCCGCTGCTGAAGCTGTCCCAGGATGCGGCGGTGGTGTTCACCTCCAGCAGCGTCGGGCGTAAAGGCCGGGCGTATTGGGGGGCTTACGGTGTGTCGAAGTTTGCCACTGAGGGCCTGATGCAGACCTTGGCCGACGAGCTCGAAGACGTGGCGGCGGTACGCGCTAACAGCATCAACCCGGGCGGTACGCGCACCAGCATGCGGGCACAGGCGTATCCGGGGGAAAACCCGTTGGAACGGCCTGCGCCGGAAGAGATCATGCCGGTGTATTTGTACCTGATGGGGCCGGACAGTGCGGGGATCAATGGGCAGGCGTTTGACGCGCAATAATATCTGACACAACACAGAACCAAATGTGGGAGCTGGCTTGCCTGCTCCCACATTTGCGTGCAGTGCTCTCTGGATCTTAGTTTTTCACCACTTCTTCGAGGGTGAAGCGGCCCAGCGGGTTTTGCAGGAAGTTGCTCACATTTTTGCGTGAGATGTTGATGTACGGGCTGTAGTACAAGTCGATCCAGTTCACGTCCTGTTTCGCCAGTTTCTGCAGTTCGACATACATCTGCTCACGCTTGGCCGGGTCGGCCTCGATCCGCGCGGCCGCCACCAACTCCTTGACCTTGTCGCTCTTGTAACGGGTCATGTAGTTCTGGTTGGTGTCATGGCCCAGTACGAAGGTGGTCTTCTGGTCCGGGTCGAGGATGTCGTTGGTCCAGTACATCACCGAAATATCGTATTCCCCGTCCACCAGCATCTGCCAGCTTTGGGTCGGGTCGACCTTTTGCAGGTTGGCGGTCACGCCGACCTTGGCCAACTGGTCCTTGATGATCACCGCAATCTGCTCGTCGGCTTCGTTGCCGGCGTTGACCACGTAGTTAAGCTTCAAGTCCTTGGCACCCGCAGCCTCCAGCAGCTTCTTGGCGGCCGTCGGGTCATACGGGCGTTGCAGGTTGTTGGCGTAGTGGAACAGCGAGCCCTTCGGGATGTATGAATAGGCCACGGTGCCTTGACCGTAAGTGGCGGCTTTCACCAGCGATTGTTTATCAATGGCCATGTCCAGCGCCTCGCGTACTTCCTGCTTGGCCAGCAGGCCGTGAGCGTGGTTGATCAACAGGTGATCTTCGCGGGTGGACGGGTCGGAGTGGATCACCACGTTCTTGTCTTTCTTCAGCTCTTCAACCCGCGAGAACGGTACGAAGATCGCTGTGTCCAGCTCGTCGTTCTGCACCATGCGCATGCGTGTATTGTCGTCGGTGACAGAGACCCACTCCACGCCATCGAGGCTGACGTTCTTGGCCTGCCAGAAGTTCGGGTTCTTTTTCAGGATGACGCGATCACCCTTACGCCACTCGTCTACGGTAAACGCGCCGGACGTCACCGGGTTTTCCGAGTAGGCGTCTTCACCCATTTTGGTCATGGCCTTTTCCGACAGGATCGACACCGTCGGCGACGCCAGTTGCGAGAGAAAAGCGACAGCCGGCGTCTTGAGGGTAACCACCAGGGTTTTCGGATCGGCCGCCTTGGCGGTGTTGATCAAGTTGAACGGATCAGCCCACAGCGAGGCTTTGTTGTCGCGGATACGCAACAGGCTGAACGCCGCATCCTCAGCGGTAATCGGCGAGCCATCCGAGAACTTCGCGTCGCGCAGCTTGAAGGTGTAGGTCAGGCCATCCTTGGAAATGTCCCAGCTTTCTGCCAACCCTGGCTCCATCTTGGTGCCCAGGTTATCGACGCGCACCAGGGTGTCGTAGACGTTGGCGAATACCCACGTGTCGCGGTTTTGCGCGCTTTTGATCGGGTCGAACGTGGTGCTGTCCTCACGGCAGCCGATGGTCAGGACGCCGGCGGCGTGAGCCAACCCAGCAGTCAGGGACCAAGCGGTCAACGTAGCGGCGGCGAGCAACTTCAAGTGGCGCGTTTGCATATCACAACTCCTTGTTAATGAATGGCAGGTAAGGGTCAAAGCAAAGGTTCTTCAAGCACGCAACTGTATCGATGCTCGTGCAGGAAATGCGTTGGCGGCAACACCTCGGAACACATGGCTCGAGCGTGCCGGCAACGCGGGTGAAAGGCGCAACCGGTAGGCAAATTCAGCGGGCTGGGTGGCTCACCCGGCAAGGGCTCCGTAGGCAACGGCCGATGCGGATCAATCTCTGGAATCGCCTGGATCAAGGCCGCCGTGTAAGGATGCCGTGGCGAAGTGAAGACCGCTTCCACCGGCCCTTCCTCGACAATCTTGCCCAGGTACATCACCGCCACGCGGTTGCACAGGCGCCGCACGATGGCCAGGTCATGGGCGATAAACAGGATCGCCAGGTTCATACGCTGTTGCAGTTCCAGCAGCAGGTTGATGATCTGGCCCTGGATCGACACATCCAGCGCCGCCACGCATTCATCGGCGATGATCAGCCGTGGCTCTACCGCCAATGCCCGGGCAATGCCGACGCGCTGGCATTGGCCGCCACTGAGGGAGCCGGGTCTGCGGCTGGCGAGTTCGGGGCGCAGCCCGACCAGGTCGAGCAGCTCGTTGACGCGAGCGGGGATCTGATCCGGCGCCACCTTGCGCTGCACGCGCAACACTTCGGCGATGGTTTCACCGATGGTGTGGCGTGGATTCAGTGCGGCGTACGGGTCCTGGAAGATCATCGCGGTTTCATGGCGCAGGCGAGTGATATCGATGGCGCTGCCGTGGGCCATGTCGATGCCGTCAAACAACACCTGTCCGGCGCTGATCGGGTTGAGGTGCAACACCGCCCGGCCCAAGGTGCTCTTGCCGCTGCCGGACTCGCCGACCAACCCCAAAGTTTCACCCGCTGCCAGGTTCAGCGACACGCCGTTCACCGCCCTCACCCACTGCTTGTTCAGGCCGAACAACCCCGTGCCGGACGCGGCAAACTTCACCTCAAGGTCCTTGATCTGCAACAGGCTCATGGGTGCGCTCCCAAAGGGTAATGACAGGCGACTCGCGCGCCTTCCGGCAGCACCTCGGTGCACAAGGCACCGACCTGCGGGCAACGCGGGTTGAACCGGCAGCCGGCGGGCAAGGCGTCCAGCAACGGCGGCTGCCCGGGAATCGTGCGCAGCAAGGCGTGGCCGCTGCTGTGGGCGGGCTGGCAGTCGATCAGGCCAGCGGTGTACGGGTGTTGCGGATGCGCCAGCAGCTCGTATTTGCTGCCGTGTTCGCACAGGCGCCCGGCGTACATCACGGCGATGGCGTCGCAGGTTTGCGCAACCACGCCGAGGTCGTGAGTGATCATGATGATCGACAGACCGCGTTTATCACGCAGCTCCAGCAGCAACCGCAGGATTTGCGCCTGCACCGTTACATCCAGGGCCGTGGTCGGCTCGTCGGCAATCAGCACTTTCGGGTTGCAGCCCAGCGCCACCGCGATCATCGCGCGCTGGCGCATGCCGCCGGAAAACTCGTGGGGGTAGTTGTCGACCCGCGCTTGCGGATCGGGGATGCCAACCTGGCGCAACACCTCGATGGCTTGCAGCCGCGCGTCTTTTTTTGACGCGCCTTGGTGCAGGCGAATGCCCTCGGCAATCTGCTCGCCGATACGCATCAGCGGGTCGAGGTGGCTGCTGGGGTTCTGGAAGATCATGCCCAGTTGACCGCCGCGCACGGCACGCATGCCGGCGTCATCGAGTGGCAGCAGATCCTGGCCGGCCAACCGAACCGCGCCACCTTGCACGCGCAGCGCAGGCGACGGCAACAGGCGCATCAGGCCGCGACACGCCATGGTCTTGCCTGAGCCACTCTCCCCGACCAGGCCGAGGATTTCACCTTCAGCCAGGTCGAAGGACACACGGTCGACCAGGGTTACATCACGCCCGGTATTGTTGGCAATCACGCTGAGGTCGCGTACTTGCAGCAGGCTCATGAGCGATCCCCCAGCACTTGCGCCACGCCATCAGCCAGCAAGCTGAAGCCCATGGCCAGCGTCACAATGGCCAGCCCCGGAAAGGTGCAGATCCACCAAGCGGTTGTGATAAAGGCTTGCCCCTCGGCCACCATCGTTCCCCATTCGGCGGTCGGCGGTTGCACGCCCAGGCCCAGGTAGCTCACAGCGGCGCCATTGAGCAGTACCAGCACCGCGTCAGACATGGAAAACACAATCGAGCCGAACATCGCATTCGGCAGCAGATGCCGGAACAGAATCCGCCCGTGACCAAAGCCCAGGCTCTTGGCGGCCAGGGCGAAGTCGCTTTCCTTGAGCACCAGGATCTGCGAGCGGATCAGCCGCGCGTAAGACACCCAACCCACCAGCGCCATGGCGATATAGAAGCTCTTCAAGCCCGGACCGAGGATGGCCATGATTGCCAGCATCAGCACCAGGAAGGGGAATGCCAGGATCACATCGATCAGGCGCATGCAGAAGCTGTCGAAACGCCCACCGATATAGCCTGAAACCGCGCCGACAAAGGTGCCGATCAGGAACGGGAAGATCACCCCAACGATCGCCAGTTGCAAATCGATGCGCGCGCCCCAGATCACCCTCGAAAGAATGTCTCGACCATAGTTGTCCGTGCCGAATGGATGGGCAAGGCTTGGGCCTAGCAGACTGAAGTCCGTGTTTTGCGCAATCGGGTCATAAGGCGCGATCCACGGCGCAAACAGCGCCAGCGCCAACCACAGCAGCAGAATCAACAAACCCCAGGCAGCGGTCAGCCGGCCGTTGCGAAAACCAAACCGCAGACGCAAACGCCATGGCGCAATCAAGGGGCGAGTGCTCATTGCATCTTCACCCGTGGGTCGAGGGCGACAGTGGCCACGTCAGCCAGGAAGTTGACCACCACGGTCGCGCACGCCAGCACCATGGCCACGCCCTGCACGACCATGTAGTCGCGCGTGAAGATCCCGCGCACCAGCAACTGGCCGATGCCGGGGATGGCAAACAGGCTTTCGATCACCACCGTGCCGCTGATCAACCAACCGATATTCACCGCCAGCAGGTTGACGGCCGGTACCAGGGAATTGGGCAGCACATGGCGGCGAAACACCGCAGCTTCCGACAACCCGCGCGCCCGGGCGGCGGTGACGTGGTCGGCTTGCAACTCCATCAACATGCTCGCCCGCAGGTTGCGCACCAGCACCGCCGACAGGGCCAGGGCGATCGTCAGGCACGGCAGAACCATGTGGTGCGCCTTGTCCAGCCAGGTCCGCCCGTAACCCGATACCGGAAACAGCCCCCACTGCACACTCAGCAACAAGATCAACATCAAGCCCAGCCAGAACGCCGGCATGCCCAGGCCGACCGTCGTGAACACGCGGATCAGCTTATCCGCCCAGCCACCTTTGTTACGCGCGGCCACGGTGGCCAGCGGCACCGCGATCAGCAGCGCCAGCACCACGCCGCCGAGCACCAGCACCAGCGTCGGCTCGATGCGCGTGACGATCAGCTTGAGCGCGTCGACCTTGTACAGCAGCGATTGACCGAGGTCGCCCTTGAGCAGGTTTTTCAGGAAGTAGAAATATTGCAGCCACACAGGTTGGTCGAGGCCGAACTGGGCGCGGATTTTCAGCAAGGCGTCGGGCGTGCTGCGCGAACCCAGCAGCGCGCGCGCCGGGTCGCCGGGGATCGAGCGCACCAGCACAAAGGTGATCAGGCTGATGCCAAACAGCACCGGCAGCAATTGCAGCGGCCGGGACAGCACAAAACGATAACGTGCCAGGTTCATCCGTCAGCCTCGGTGACGCGTGAGGAAGTCCAGCAAAACCGGGAAATACGCCTGGGGTTCCTCATAAAAGGGCATATGGCTGCTGTTGGGAAATACGTGCAATTCGGCGTGTTTGGCCGCCATCTTCATGCGCAGGGCGCAGGCCGGGGTGAGTTCGTCGTGCTGGCCGGTGGTGATCAGCATGGGCATCTTGAACGCGGCCATCTCAGGGATGCGGTTCCAATCCTTGAGGTTGCCGATATAGAGGAATTCGTTGGGGCCCTGCATGGTTTCGTAGGGGCCCATGTTCCAGTCGTCGAGGGAACGCTTGACCGGCGCGGGCCATTCGTCGAGACGGCACACGTGGCGATAGTTGAGCAAGGTGATCGCGGCCTGGTACTGCGGGTGGTCGAGGGTGCCCATGGCTTCATGGCGTTGCATCATCGCCACGGTTTCGCTGCCAAGGGCGCCGCGCAGGCGTTCCAGTTCCTGGGACAGGTGTGGAATGTCACCCACGGTGTTTTCGAGGATCAGGCTTTTCAGCACATCGGGGTAATGGATGGCGTATTCGATACCGAGCCAGCCGCCCCATGAATGCCCGAGCAAATGCACGCGGCCCAGGCCCAGTGCCTGGCGCACGGTTTCGACTTCTTCGACATAACGGCCGATTTCCCACAGCGAAACGTCGGTCGGTCTGGCTGATGCGCCCGTGCCAAGCTGGTCGAATGCAACCACTCGCAGGTTATGGTCTTTGAGCCAACCATGGGCGTCGCGCAAGTAGTCACACGGCAGGCCGGGCCCGCCGTTGAGGCACAACAGCACCTCATCGCCTTCGCCGAAGCTGTAGACCACGAGGTCATGGCCGTCGACTTGCACGTTGTACTGCTGGTCGGGGGCAATTTCACGCCACATCCATACATTCCTTGTGTTGTGTCGGCCTGGCAGGTAGCGGCCGTTTATCAGGCCAACACTACCGAGGATGCCGCGCGTCCATAACCTAGCATTTCTTATAGGTTTGGGCCTGGCAGTCCTTCGCCGGGGCGTGGCATTCTACTTGCAGCAAGTCGAGATTCAAATGAATTCGGGAGCAGAACGGATGCTGGCCAAGCTGACTGCCTTAAATCACCGCCTGATGCCGGGCAGGAGCCTGGATGAGCAGATGGACAACACATTCATCCTCGCCCAGCAGTTGGGTTTCGATGCACTGGTGTATGACTACACCCCGGTGCCAATCGACCAGGATGGTGCATTGATCACCCCCGCGGTGCTCGAACTGCGCAATACCCCGCCGGGCTGGCATAGCTTGTGGTGCAGCGAAGGGTTCTACCAGATCGACCCGGTGCAACACCTGGCCCTGAGTACGGTGTCGCCGTTTGTTTGGTCCTACGACATCAAGGCCGATACCCCTCTGCAAAAGATCATCGATCCCTGCCACGCCCCCGTTTCATCCTATCTGCACGACCAACAACTGACCTGCGGCGTCAGCGTGCCCATTCACCTGCCCCGTGGCGGCTTCGCCTCGCTGACCGGCCTGCGTACCGGTAAAGCCGGCAACGTCCTGCAGGATGCGCAGCAGACCTTGTCGGATTTCAGCCTGATTTCCCACGCCCTGCAGGAAGCGGCCTACCCGCTGTTCAGCAAAGAGCTGCGCACTTACCCGCATATCCACCTGACCAAACGTGAACGCGAGTGCCTCAAATGGGCCGCCGACGGCCTGACCGCCGCTGAAATCGCCACGCAATTGAGCCGTTCACTGGCGGTGGTCACCCTGCATCTGGCCTCGGCAATGCACAAGTTGGGGGCCAAGAATCGCGTACAGGCCGTGGTGCGCGCCACCCATTACCGCCTGTTGGAAGACTGACCCCCTCGGCAAAACCTAGCTGTTTTGCTAGTTACTTAAACTTCTTCCACGCTTTATCGTGTGCCTGATCATTTTTTCAGAGCAGGTACGAAATGGAATTCATCGAAAAAATCCGCGAAGGGTATGCGGCGTTTGGCGCCTACCAAACCTGGTTCCGCGTCACAGGTGACCTCTGCAGCGGCCGCACGCCCCTGGTGGTTATCCACGGCGGTCCCGGATGCACCCATGATTATGTTGATGCGTTCAAGGACGTCGCCGCCAGCGGCCACGCCGTGATCCATTACGACCAACTGGGCAACGGTCGCTCCACCCACCTGCCCGAAAAAAATCCGTCTTTCTGGACCGTGGGCCTGTTCCTGGAAGAACTGAACAACCTGCTGGATCATCTGCAAATCAGCGATAACTACGCGATCCTCGGCCAGTCCTGGGGCGGCATGCTTGGCAGTGAACACGCGATTTTGCAGCCTAAAGGCTTGCGTGCCTTCATCCCGGCCAACTCGCCGACGTGCATGCGCACCTGGGTCAGCGAAGCCAACCGCCTGCGCAAATTGTTGCCCGAAGGCGTGCATGAAACCCTGCTCAAGCATGAAGCCGCCGGCACCTACCATGACCCGGAATACCTCGCCGCCTCGCGAGTGTTCTATGACCATCACGTGTGCCGGGTCAACCCGTGGCCGGAAGAGGTGGCGCGCACGTTCGCCCAGGTCGACGCAGACCCGACGGTGTACCACGCGATGAGCGGCCCGACCGAGTTCCACGTGATCGGCAGCTTGAAGGACTGGAAATCCATTGGCCGCCTGTCGGCGATCAATGTACCCACTCTGGTCATTTCCGGTCGCCATGACGAGGCCACGCCGCTGGTGGTCAAACCGTTCCTGGATGAGATTGCCGATGTGCGCTGGGCGCTGTTTGAAGATTCCAGCCACATGCCCCATGTGGAAGAACGCCAGGCGTGCATGGGGACCGTGGTGAAGTTTTTGGATGAGGTGTGTTCAGCGCAGTACAAAGAACTCAAAGCTGGCTAAATCAATGTGGGAGCTGGCTTGCCTGCGATGACCATAGGTATCTACACATTTTTGAGGACTGTGTTAAACCAGGCGCTAGAGTTTTTTGGTCGGGGAACATATCCATTGCTGCGGTAACGGCCTCCTAGGGTTCCGCTCTTACAGCGGGTCACTTTTGGAAGGACCCAAAAGTAACCAAAAGGTCCTCGCCCCACCACTCGGCACCTCGCCCAGGCTCGGTGTGCCCGAACGCAGGCTTGAATCCGTGGGCCGCCGCAATGGGCCATCCTTGGCCCAGTGCGGCTAACCCGGCGTCCTGCCGTGTTACCCACGGATTCAAGCCTGCGTTCGGCCAGCGTGGTTGACGGGGCGCCTGAGATCAAAATCACAAGCCAGATCAAAAGCCAAAGCGGCATCGCCGCCAAATTTGGGTATCGACCAATATTTGTGTAGATACCTATGGTCATCGCAGGCAAGCCAGCTCCCACACTGCCCCCCTGTTCGGCGTCAGACCTCGGTGGTTTCTGTCTTCGGCGCTTTCCTCGCCACATCCGCCACCAACGGAATTTCTTTACCCTCGGCATCAAACAATTTGCCGCCCCTGAAATAATCCCCTTCACGCAGTGATGACACATCTCGGGCGCTCAAACTGCGGTCTGTGCCTGCCACAAACACCGACTGCTGGTCCGAGTTACCAGCGGTGAAGTGGTTGAACGCCAGGTTCAGCAGGATCGCCATGATCGCCGACGAGCTGATACCCGAGTGAAAGATGGTCGCGAACCCGCTGGGGAATTGATCGTAAAAACTGGGCGCTGCGATGGGGATCATGCCAAAACCGATGGAGGTGGCAACAATGATCAGGTTCATGTTGTTGCGGTAGTCCACCTTGGACAAGGTGCGGATACCACTCGCCGCCACGGTACCGAACAACACAATCCCCGCCCCGCCCAGTACGGATGTCGGCACCGCCGCAATCACCCGCCCCATGAACGGCAACAAGCCGAGAATCACCAGAAATAGCCCGCCCGTGGCCACTACAAAACGGCTCTTCACCCCGGTAACCGCGACCAGGCCGACGTTCTGGGCGAAGGCGCTCTGGGTGAACGAACCAAAGATCGGCGCGAACATACTCGACAACATATCGGCGCGCAGGCCGTTGCCCAAGCGTTTGGAATCGACCTTGGTGTCAATGATCTCACCCACCGCCAGGATATCCGCCGAGGTCTCGACCAGGGTCACCATCACCACGATGCACATGGAGATGATCGCGGCCACATGGAAGGTAGGCATGCCGAAATGGAATGGCGCAGGGAAACCGAACATCGGCCCCTGGGTCACGCCGGAGAAATCAGCCATGCCGAGGAACACCGCGATCACCGTACCGATCACCATTGCCAGTAGGATCGACAAACGTGAAATGGTAGCGCTGCCGATTTTGCTCAGCAGCAACACCAGCACCAGGGTCAATGCCGCCAGGCCGATATTGGGCATGCTGCCGAAATCCGCAGCGCGACTGTTGCCGCCCATGGCCCAGCGCGCCGCGACCGGCATCAGGGTCAGGCCGATGGTGGTGATCACAATGCCCGTGACCAACGGCGGGAAAAACTTGGTAATCCGAGAGAACACCGGGGTTATCAGCAACCCGATAAGCGACGCGGCCATCACCGCCCCGAGAATCGCCGGTATCCCGCCGGCGCCATCACTGCCGACAATCGCCACCATGGTCGCCACGCCAGCAAACGACACGCCCTGCACCAGAGGCAACTGACACCCAAAGAACGGCAGGCCCAAGGTCTGCAACAGCGTGGCCAGGCCACCGGCAAACAACGATGCGGCAATCAACAAGCCGATATCCGCCGGCGACAACCCGGCCGCCTGGCCGACGATCAACGGTACCGCGACGATGCCGCCGTACATGGTGAGTACATGTTGCAGGCCGTAAGCCATGTTGGCGGCGACGCCGAGATTCTCATCTTCTGGCCGCTGCGGTGACGCCTTCGGGTTAGTCATGGTGAGGGGCTCTCTGTTTTTGTTGTGCGGCCACTGTATGCAATGTACGGACTGGATGTCCATAGAGTTGTATACAATCACCCGGACAAGTTACCCTCCACCGGCGTTACAAAAACAATTCGGCCGTGATGAGCCAGAACGCCAAAGGACCCAGGACAATGAAAAAGGCATTACAGGGCGCCACCGTTGCACTCACCCTTCTCGGCGGCGGGGAGGCCGTCGCGGTGGAATGGATGAACAACAGCGTAGGGTTTCGCTACGGCCAGCAGTTCACCAATCCGAATAACCTCGACCAATTCAGCAAGCGCATCTACAGCTTCACCCACGCCAGTGGCTACCGATACGGCAGCAATTTCCTCAACCTCGATGTGTTCCTGTCCGACAGCCGCGACCCGCGCAAGGGCACTGATCATGGGGGGAGTGAGGTGTACGCGGTGTACCGCCACCAGCTGTACGCATCGCGGGTATTCGATGTGCCGCTGGGTACCGGCCCGGTCAAGGATTACGCGCTGACGTTGGGCTTCGATGCCAACCGCAACAACAACTTCGCTTCAGCAAAAAAACGCGCGCTGGTGATCGGCCCGACCTTGAAGTTCAACACCGTCGGTGTGCTGGACCTGAGCCTGATGTACTACAAGGAGAGGAACCACACCGGCATCCCCGGTGCACAGGAGTCGAACCACACCTTCGACGATACCTACATGCTCAACCTGACCTGGATGCGACCGTTCGAGATCGCCAATCACGCGGCGAAATTCCAGGGCTTTATCAATTATGTCGGGGAAAAAGGTGAGGACTACCACGGCCGCGACACCGCGCCCGAAGCCCTGATGCGCACGGCGCTGATGGTGGCGGTGCGACCGGGTAAGAATGTGAAGCCAAACCTGTATCTCGGGGTGGGTTACGAGTACTGGCATAACAAGTTCGGCGTGGACGGCGGCCGGGGTAGCCGCACATCGACGCCGACGGTGAATCTGGAAATCACCTTTTAATCGCTGAAGGAGTCCGATCAAGTGTGGGATCCGATTGTCACTTCAGGCTTGTGCCAGTGCCGAATTACCCTTTTTGGGCCGCGCCAACCAGTACCCCAACACCGCCAGCGGCGCGGTTGCCAGCATCACGATGGCGGTAATCAGGAGCGGCTGGTCGATCATCGATGACACGATCAAGCTGCCGAGAAAGCACAGACCCAGTTGCAGGGTGTTTTGCAGTGCCGCGGCTTTGCCGGAATTTTCCGCAAACGGCATCAGCGCATTCGCCACCACGATGGGGTAACTGGCACCGTTGACCAGGGCCATCAAGCAGAACGGCATCAGCAAGGTGGTCAGCGTCGGCACAGTCAAGGTGGCAACCAGGTACAGCGCCACCATGCTGATGCAATACGCCAGCAGCAACCATGGCAATAGCGTCTTGCCCTGAAAATGCTGCAGCGCGCTGCGGCAACTGTAGCCACCCACCAGAAACGCTAATGTGGGCAGCAGATAGCTCAGCCCGATGTCATTCGGGCTGTAGCCCATGTCGCCAAGGATGAAAGGCGAAGCCGTCAGCCAGGCGAAGAAGCTGGCCGAGCACGCGGCGAAGATCATGACGTTGCCGGTAAACACGCGAGAAGTCAGCAACTGCCCGTAGCCGAGGTGCGAAGGCTCGCTCTTCTCTGCCTGACGTTTCGGAGGGGTGCGCAGGAACAATGTCGGCAACAGCAACAACAGCGACACCCCCAGCAATACGCCGAAGATCGCCTGCCAGCCAAAGTGATTCAAAACCATTGCGCCCAACAGCGGCGCCAACGCCGGTGACAGCGACATCAGCGGCATGATGCTGGCGAACACGCGGTGAGCCTTGTCGGCCGGGTAGCGGTCGATCACCAGGGCCTGCCAACTCACGGCGGCGGAACACACGCCAATCGCCTGCATAAAGCGCAGCGCCAGCAATTGCGGCGCCGTCTCGACCCAGAACATGCCTGCGCAGCCCAGCACAAACAGGCTAAGGCCTGCGAGCAGGATCGGCTTGCGCCCCAACCGGTCCGACAGCGGCCCCCACAGCAACTGCCCCACCGCAAAGCCGGCGAGGAAAATACTCAAGCTGGCGCCCACTGCACCGGCGCCAATCTGCAACTGCTCGCCCATCGCGCCGAACGCTGGCAAATACATGTCCATGGCGAGATAACCGAGCATGCTCAGCCCCGCCAGATACCAAATGAAACCAAAAGAATTTTTCATTGAAGCCTTGTTAATCCTGCCATCAAACTATTTGCTGACTGGCACCCATTATGAAGCTGACAGTTTCTGTGTGAAGCGATAATAATTGGACATTCTTATCAATAAATTTGAAGGCGGCCGCTATGTGGTCCGAATACTCCCTGGATGTTGTGGATGCCGTGGCGCGCCATGGCAGCTTCAGCGCCGCGGCCCAGGAGTTACACCGGGTGCCGTCGGCCATCAGCTACACCGTGCGTCAGCTCGAGGAGTGGCTGGCGGTGCCACTGTTCGTGCGACGCCATCGGGATGTAGAACTGACACCTGCCGGCCGTTTATTTATAGACGAGGCCCGGAGCGTGATGAAAAAAATGCTCGGCACGCGGCGGCTGTGCCAGCAGGTGGCCAATGGCTGGAGCGGCCAGCTGAAGGTGGCGGTGGATTCCATCGTCAAACCCCAGCGTTGCCGACAGTTGGTATTGGATTTCTATCGGCAGTTTCCCGAGGTGGAACTGCTGCTGGAATACGAGGTGTACAACGGAGTGTGGGATGCCCTGGCGGATGAGCGCACTGACATCGTGATCGGTGCCACCAGTGCAGTGCCAGTGGCCAGTCACTTCACTTTCCGCGACATGGGCTTGTTGAACTGGCTGTGCGTGGTCAGCGCACGGCATCCGTTGGCGAGCGTCGAAGGGTTGCTGAGTGACGACCAACTGCGCCCCTTCGCCTCGCTGTGCATGACCGACACCTCACGCAACCTGCCCAAGCGCGACACGTGGACCCTGGATAACCAGCGGCGTCTGGTGGTGCCGAACTGGGCCTCGGCGATCGATTGCCTGCGCGATGGCCTGTGCGTTGGCATGGCGCCGGCGCATCAAGTGCTGCCGTGGATCGAACGGGGCGAGTTGGTGGCGCTGCAATTGAGCCGGCCGTTTCCGGCCAGCCCGTCGTGTGTGGCTTGGGCGCAGAGCAAACTGTCCCCGGCCATGGCGTGGTTGTTGGAGTACCTGGGAGATACTGAAACCATGAATCAGGAATGGCTCAATGGGCCTGATCCAGTAACCGGGTGATGGCGCGCACGATCATCTCGACTTCCTTGGCATCCAGGGTCAACGGCGGCAGCAGGCGAATGACCTTGCCCCGCGTCACGTTGATCAGCAGGCCGTGTTCCTGGGCCGCACGCAGAGCCAAGTCGCGGTAAGGACTGGCCAGCTCTATACCGATCATCAAACCCAGCCCGCGAATCGCCAGCACGTGCGAGTGCTCACTCAACTCCACCCGCAACCGCGCGAGCAAACGCTCACCCTGCTGCGCCGCGTTCTGCAGCAAGCCTTGCTCCTCGATAATGTCCAGCACCGTGCAACCCACCCGACACGCCAATGGGTTGCCGCCGAAAGTGCTGCCGTGACTGCCCGGTGTAAACAATTGCGCCACGGCGGCCCGTGCCAGGCAGGCGCCGATGGGTACGCCATTGCCGAGACCTTTGGCCAGGGTCATCACGTCCGGGAAAATGCCTTCATGCTGGAAGGCAAACCAGGCGCCCGTGCGGCCGATGCCGGTCTGGATCTCATCCAGCATCATCAGCCAGCCGTGGCGTGTGCAGTGATCGCGCAGGGCTTTGAGGTAGCCAGGCGGCGGCGGCAGTACGCCACTTTCGCCCTGGATCGGCTCCAGCAGGACCGCCGCGATGCGCGTGCCAAACGCTTTTGTGACCGCCTCGATCGCGGCGATATCACCAAAGCTCACCTTGAGAAAGTCCCCCGGCAAACGCTGGAAGCCCAAGCGCACCGATGGCCCATCGCTGGCGGCCATCGTGCCCAGCGTACGGCCATGAAAGGCATTTTCCATCACCACCACCAACGGCGCTTCGATGCCTTTTTTCCAGCCATGCAGCCGCGCCAACTTCAGCGCTGTTTCGTTAGCCTCGGCCCCGGAATTGTTGAAAAAGGCACGGTCCAGGCCAGACAACTGGGTGAGACGCTGGGCCAGCTTCTGTTGCCAGTCAATGCTGTAGAGGTTGGATGTATGCAACAGCAAACCCGCTTGTTCGCTGATCGCCGTCACCAGCCTGGGGTGCGAGTGGCCGACATTGGTCACCGCCACTCCGGCCACCGCATCGAGGTATTCGCGGCCCTGCTGGTCCCACAAGCGTGTGCCCAGGCCACGGGTAAAACTCAGGGCCAAGGGTTGGTAAGTGGTCATCAGGCAGGCGGCGGTCATGGTGCGGGCTCCAGTACTTCGTTGTGATGGCTGCAGTATCGTTAGCCACCCGAGCTGGATAAACTGTGCATTCGTGCAATGACTTTAAATCAAGGCTTGACAATGGATCTGTTCCAGGCGATGTCGGTGTACGTTAAGGTGGTCGAGACCGGCAGCATGACCGCAGCGGCCCAGGCCTGCAGCATGTCGACCACCATGGTCGGCAACCACCTGCGAGCCCTGGAACAGCGACTGGGCGTCAGCCTGCTAAAGCGCACCACGCGCAAACAAAGCCTTACGGAATTTGGCGGGCAGTATTATCAGCGCTGTCTGGAAGTGTTGGGGCTGGTGGCCGACTCCGAGCAGCTCGCCGAGCAAGCCAACAGCGACATCCCCAAAGGCACCCTGCGCATCACCGCCCCACCCGTGTTCGGCACCGAACAACTTACACCGGCCTTGAGCGAATTTTCCCGACGCTACCCGCTGATCAACCTGTACGTGGTGCTGAGCAATGAGCGGATGGACCTGGTCGACAGCGGCTTCGATGTCGCGATCCGACTTGGCGAACTGGAAGCCTCCAGCCTGATCGCCAGGCCGATGCAGGCCTACACCCTAACGCTCTGCGCGTCACCGGCCTACCTGGCGCGACGTGGCACGCCGCAGACGCCCGATGACCTGCGCCAGCACGACTGCCTGGCGTTCGCCTACCCGACAAGTGACAACTGGCGCGACACCGACAAACTGTGGCGCATGACCGGCGAAGGCGTCGAGGTGGAGGTTCCGGTGTCCGGTTCATTGACCATCAACAGCTCGCAAGGCTTGCGCCAGGCAGCCGTCAACGGCATGGGCATCATCATGCTGGCCGATGCACTGGTGCAGCCGGATCTGGAGAGTGGCAAGCTAGTGGCCTTGTTAACCACTTATCGACTGCCCAGCCGCCCGATGCACCTGCTCTACGGTCAGGACCGTTATCGCCTGCCCAAGTTACGCGCCTTCGTCGATTTCGCTATGGAAAAGTGGGCACGCTAGAAGCCCACGCCCAACTCACGCAATCGCGCGGCAGTGCGCTCAGCCGATACGTGGTGGATACCTTGCCAACCGAGGGCGACGGCCGCGTCGATATTGCCGGCGACATCATCGATAAACACCACTTCAGCCGGCTGGATATTCGGCAGGTGGGCCCGTACCTGGCTGAGGCTGGCATGGTAGATCGCTGCGTCAGGCTTGATCATCTTCAGTTCGCCGGACACCACAATGTCGCGAAAGTACTGCAGGAACGGGTAATTGGCCCGTGCATAGGGGAACGTCTCGGCGGACCAATTGGTGAGTCCGAACAGCGGCATATCAACATGGTGCAACGCCTTGAGGATCGCCACGCCTTCCGGTAGCGGGCCGCGCAGCATCTCGTGCCAACGGTCGTAATAGGCTTGGATCAAACGCTCATGATGCGGGTACTGCTCGATCAGGCTGCGGGTGCCTTCAGCCAGTGTGCGACCGGCATCTTGCTCGGTGTTCCAGGCCTGGGTGCAAATGTGCTCGAGAAACCATTGCCGTTCGTAATCGTCGGTAATCAACTTGCGGTACAGGTGCTGCGGGCTCCAATCGAACAGGACACCGCCGAAATCAAAAACCACTGCGCGAATTGTCATACGTCCCTCCCCTGCGTGTGATGCGCCAGTCTCGCATGCCAGCGAAACCACGCCGCACGTAAACAAGCGTAGGACCGCTCTGATAATTTCACGGGTCGCGCACAGCAAAAAGAGCACCGCCTCCGAATATCCCGGCCTTCCGCGCTCTTTTTCCGACTGTGCTTAAAACAGCTCGTAATACTTGTTCTTCCCCACAAAAAGAAGACTTCTTTAGTGTGCCCCGTGCAATAGAAGGAATGCTTTGGTCTGGAAGGGATCATCCAACGTGTCTATTAAACATAGCTTGGAGATATTCAATGAAAGGCGTAATGACCCCTGCTATTTCCCCTTCCGCACTCAGCATGGATACCTTGCAACACGCTCAACCCAGCCAGTCGACTGACACCGCTCAAGCGACAAAGAAATCGATAAACGTCGCATTTGAGCGTGCACGCGAAAAAACCGGAATAGTGTCGAGCCATCTTATTCCCCTGCATAAAATTGCGCTGGCGACCAACTCCATCATTGGCGTACGCCCTGTGGAAACCGTCGCAACCGGGCTGATAGAAGCCGGTCATCCCACCAAGGACTTTCATATCAAGGGTAAAAGCGCCAATTGGGGACCACAAGCCGGCTTGATCTGCACGGACCAGGCCTTCAGCAAGCTCGAAAAATTCAAGAGCGATGCACCCGGCAAAGTCAGCCGCGCCAATGAGCAAATCCAGGAGTGCATCAACGACGGGCATGCCGTCGCAATTCCCTTGAAGCTCTCGCGCAGTCGTCTTGGCGAATTGATGAAACTCGGCCAGATCACTCAACTGGCATCGAACGAGCACGAAGGCACGCTGCGTTTCAACGCGAAGGGGCCAAGTCAGCAGCTGTATACATTCGAAGGCAAACGCCTGTCACCGTTAGGAGACAACTACCTCATTACCCATGAGGGCAAGCCCGTTGAAGTGCTCGCGAAAAAGGCCGATGGCAAGGCACTGACGGCTGACTATGACTTGCACATGGTGGCGCCGCACCTCAGTGACTTCGGCCCCCAGGATTTAATCCCGGTGCCCGATATTGCGCACAGCGTTTTCACAGAACGAGTCAATCGCTACAGACACCAACAATCGGGCGACAAGACTGTCCATGTGCCGAAAGAGTTACGCGCAGACTATCAGAGCGCCGCATATTTTTATCGAAAGGAAGATCCAGACCTGGGTAATGTCACGCCGCGAGTCAAGCAAATGATCGAGCTGATTAATCAGAGATTGGTCGGCAATGGAGAGCGGGTGGTCCACCACGGCACGGATTCCGGAAACCCGGTAACGGAAGTGGCCGCCAACTATCCGGCAACGTTCTTCTTACCGACGAAGCTCGGGCGCTTCGATGAAATCAGCATCATCAACGACGGCAAGGAAATGGCGGAACTAATAAAGACGGCGAAGGACAGTGGCTATCACGTGCCACTCAATCCACTTTGGGAGAGAGAAGTGGTCGGTATCAAGCGCTCTGGTTTCACCCATGCCCAAGAGCGGCTGGCGTCAGCCTTTCGCCAAGGCTGACGCTCTGTGCGCTCACAAACAGCAGCCTCATAACAGGGTTATCGAGGCTGCTGTGTAAGCCGTCTTATGCCGAGATGAGGCCGTTGATCTTCACGGTCGGATTGACGTCAGCGTCGTAGTCCACACCGTCGATTTCAAAGCCGAACAAGCGCAGGAATTCAGCCTTGTAGCCGGCAAAATCGCTGATCTCGTTGACGTTGTCGTCGGTGACCTGGTTCCACAGTGCAGCGACGGCGTCCTGGACTTTAGGTTCCAGCTCGGCAAGGTCGGCACGCAGGCGGCCGTCTGCGTCGAGTTTCGGCTGGCTGCCGTACAGGCTGTCCTTTAACAGACCGTAGACTTGTTCGATGCAACCTTCGTGGGTGCCCTGCTCTTTCATCACTTTGAACAGTAACGACAGGTACAGCGGCATGATCGGGATTGCCGAGCTGGCCTGGGTCACCACAGCCTTGAGCACCGACACACGGGCGTCGCCCTTGAGTGCAGCAAGGTTGTCGCGCAGGGTCAGGACTTTTTTATCCAAGTCTTTCTTGGCTTCGCCGATGGAGCCGTTCCAGTAGATATCCTGGGTCAGTTTCTCGCCGAGGTAGGTGAACGCAGTGGTCTTGGCGCCTTCGGCCAGGACGTCGGCGTCACGCAGGGCGTCGATCCACAGCTGCCAGTCTTCGCCACCCATCACTTTGACGGTGCCGTCGATTTCTTCCTGGGTCGCAGGCTCCAGGGTGGTGTCGACCACAACGCCCTTGTCGGTGTTGATACCGCGCAGGGTCACGGCCTTGCCAATCGGCTTGAGGGTGGAAGTGTGCACCACGCCTTGCGGGTCGGTACGGCGTGGCGCGGCCAGGCTGTAGACGACCAGGTCGATCTTACCGAGGTCTTTCTTGATGGTTTCGATGGTCAGGCGCTTGATCTCGTTGGAGAAGGCGTCGCCGTTGATGCTCTTGGCGTACAGGCCTTTTTCGACAGCGAACTTCTCAAACGCGGCACTGTTGTACCAGCCAGCGGAGCTCAGCTTGCCTTCTTCGCCTTCTTTTTCAAAAAACACGCCCAGGGTGTCGGCGCCGCAGCCAAACGCAGCACTGATACGCGCGGCCAGGCCATAGCCGGTGGATGCGCCGAGAACCAGCACCTTCTTCGGGCCACCTTCGATGGCGCCGTGCTCAGTGACGTAGTCAATCTGTTCCTTGACGTTCGCTTCACAGCCTACAGGGTGAGCGGTCACACAGATAAACCCACGAACCCGCGGTTTGATGATCATAAAATTTCTGCCTCTTCCAAGGTGCCGAAGGCCAGTGGTGGCCATTCAACTTCAATCGTACCGGTCTATGACGTCCGAAAAACCGAAGCGTCACGATAGTCGCAAATCTTCCGTTTACAAAATCCAATCCACACAGTGCAGCCAGGGTTAAAAACTGTGTAGAGCCTTCACAATTTCGCACTATTTAAAACGCCTAACAGACGCCGAACGCCTTATCATGACGCAGTTGTTTCAATATGTTTCAAATCCCCACCACTCGCGGCCACGGATCCGGACCTGTCGAATGGCGTCCTGCTGGAGCTGAGTTAGATGAACAAGCCTGCTTTGCGTAAAAAGGCAGTATCGGTCGCCTGGGTATTCGGCGTGCTGCTGATTATTGATATTTTCCCCGAGACCACCCTGGTATTTCTCGGCCTGGTAGTGATCTGCGGCCTTTACGATTTCCTGCGTAATGGCTTGTATGACGCGCCCTCGATGACACGTTAATGCATGCGTCTTTCAACAAAAACGATGCAAAGCGTTACTGCCTGTTTATCGATATCCTGCGGCCGACCCCGCTGCCCTTGGTTCTCAATACCGTAATCGCTGGATTTGCCGGGATGGTCTTTACCCTGCGTCGGGTTTTCTACAAAAACTGGAAGCTGATTCAGTAAGTTCTGCGGCATTATGGTGCTGGACGGTGTTTGCGCTTGGCCTCGCGCCTGAGGTAAACATCCGTCTCGTGCGTCCGAATTCGGCGCCCACCATTCTCAAGCCATCGCGGCCCTGTGCGGGTGCGGTGGCTGTGCTTTCAAGGATTAAGAATGCCCCAACGTCAAGTCATCAATGCTTCCGTCAGCCCCAAGGGCAGCCTCGAAACCCTGTCCCAACGTGAAGTGCAGCAACTGAGCGAAGCCGGTTCCGGTAGCATCTACACCCTGTTCCGACAGTGCGCCCTGGCTATCCTCAACACTGGCGCGCACATCGACAACGCCAAGACCATTCTCGACGCCTACAAGGATTTTGAGGTTCGTATCCACCAGCAGGACCGCGGTGTTCGCCTGGAATTGCTGAATGCCCCTGCCGACGCATTCGTCGATGGCGAAATGATCGCCAGCACTCGCGAAATGCTGTTCAGCGCCCTGCGTGACATCGTCTATACCGAGAATGAACTGGACAGCCAGCGCATCGACCTGAGCAATTCCCAGGGCATCACCGATTACGTATTCCACCTGCTGCGCAACGCCCGTACGCTGCGCCCGGGTGTCGAGCCGAAGATTGTAGTGTGCTGGGGCGGGCACTCGATCAATACCGAAGAGTACAAATACACCAAGAAGGTCGGCCACGAGCTTGGACTGCGCAGTCTCGACGTGTGCACCGGCTGCGGCCCTGGCGTGATGAAAGGCCCGATGAAAGGCGCGACCATTGCCCATGCCAAGCAACGCATCACCGGCGGGCGCTATCTGGGGCTGACCGAGCCGGGCATCATCGCCGCCGAAGCGCCGAACCCGATCGTCAATGAGCTGGTGATCCTGCCGGATATCGAAAAGCGCCTGGAAGCCTTCGTCCGTGTAGGCCACGGCATCATCATCTTCCCGGGCGGCGCCGGCACGGCCGAAGAGTTCCTGTACCTGCTGGGCATCCTGATGCACCCGGACAACCGCGACCTGCCGTTTCCGGTCATCCTCACCGGGCCAAAAAATGCGGCCCCGTACCTGCAACAACTGCACGCATTTGTCGGCGCCACCCTGGGCGAGGCGGCCCAGGCGCACTACCAGATCATCATCGACGACCCGGCCGAAGTGGCCCGCCAGATGACCATTGGCCTCAAGGCGGTGAAGCAGTTCCGTCGCGAACGTAACGACGCCTTCCACTTCAACTGGCTGCTGAAAATCGATGAGGGCTTCCAGCGCCCGTTCGACCCGACGCACGAAAACATGGCCAGCCTTCAGTTGAGCCACTCGCTGCCACCCCACGAACTCGCCGCCAATTTGCGCCGTGCTTTCTCGGGAATCGTGGCGGGTAACGTGAAAGACAAGGGCATCCGCCTGATCGAGCAGAACGGCCCTTATGAGATCCATGGCGACCCGGCCATCATGAAACCGCTGGACGAATTGTTGAAGGCGTTTGTAGCCCAACACCGTATGAAGCTACCAGGCGGTGCGGCGTATGTGCCGTGCTATCGCGTGGCGCAGTAAACCGACGGTTTCAGTCATAAGTTGTAGCGCTTTAAGGGCTTTTAGGAGCGTGCAGGTGGCGTGAGTCGGGCTAAGGTTTTTACGTGTCCCGACTCACACACACCAGGGAGAAGCCTATGGACCAACGGATCTTGTCCACCATCAATCCTTACCCTAAGGTAAGGAGCATCACGATGGAGATCTTCAACATGGCCACCGCCACACTTACTTCGAAAGGGCAAATCACCATTCCCGTTCAGGTCAGAACCGCCCTGGGTCTGGAAACAGGAGACCGCGTTGAATTCGTTGAAATGGAGGACGGTAAATTTTCCATCATGGCAGCGAGCAACACCGTACACGACCTCAAAGGCCTGATCCGAAAACCTGCCAACGCCGTCTCACTGGATGAAATGAACCGCGCCATCGCGGCACAAGGAGCGAAAGCTGGATGATCGGGCTGGATACCAATGTGCTGGTTCGCTATGTCACCCAGGATGATCCCGTCCAATCGCCCAAGGCATCCGCGTTGATCGAATCGCTCACCACCTTTTCACCAGGTTTTGTCAGCTTGGTGTCCGTGGTGGAACTGGTGTGGGTTTTACAAAGTTGTTACCCGTCAGCCAAGAGTGATGTGGTAACTGTTCTGGAAACGCTGTTGCGCACCCGTGAGTTGACCATTGAGCACGCTGCGGCAGGCATGAAACGACTGGCCTGAGGCTTGCCGTTGCAGCGGCACTCAGGTCAAAGCGAACGCTATAAAGAGCCGAGCACCGAACAACTAAGCTCGGCGCTGTTACGCGAGGTTCGGCTGCCAGGCACCAGGACGCCGATCCAGCCAAGGCTCAGCGAACCCAACCGCCGCCCTGCCAGTGATACCCATCATTACGTTGCACCCAGTGTGGATGCACATAGCGGTAACCCTCGCGTACCGGCTCCCAATGACCATGGACCGCGACGTAGCGCCCACCTTCCCAGCGCCAGTAACCCCGTGACCATACATAGCCGTAGCGCACGGGCGGTTCGACTTCGATCACCTGCACCGGCGGCGGTTGCGGCGCAACGACTTCCACATACTCACGTTGAACCGGCCTGCGCTCATGCACGACGCGCTCTTGCACACACCCGGATGCGGCGACAACCATGGCCGCCAATGCGGCATAACGTAGCAACATACAAAACCCTCGGACGCTGACGCCCAAACACCTGCAAAATTGAAAATGCCCCCTTTTCCAGCCGCTCTCCTGATCGGCCATGGGTATTTTTTAACAGGTAGTGTCTATCAGCTTGCTGAACCATGGGCCTCAGGAAGTGCATGCGACGGTCGGTTGCTTCATACGCACCAGAAGCATCCCGACGACCACTACGCCAATGCCGGCATAGGTCGATGCCTCAATCACGTCGCCAAACATCAGCGCCGCCCACACGAGGGTGACCGGCGGTTCCAGATAGACCAACGCTGCCACGCGCGTTGCAGTCATCACGCGCAGCAGCATCCACAGGCTCAAGTAGGCGACAAAGGTGGAAAACACTGTCAGCCAGACAATCGAGATCAGTACGTCGGGATCATGGGGAATGCTCAATGTATCGGTATAGAGCACAGCCCCCGTGAAGCCGATCAAGGTCAGCAGCGATTGGACGAACAGCGGCAGGACCAGGCCCACGTCCTCGCGATGCACGGTACGCCGCTCGTACAGGGTGGCCAGTGTCAGCCCAAATGCCGCCGCCAATGGCAACAGATACATCACCAGACCCACGCCTTGACCACCGCTGCCGGACTGTCCGGCGATAACAATCGACACCCCGACAAAGCTGATCGTCAGCCCTATCCACTGCCAGCGACCACTGCGCTCGGCAGCGCTGCCGGTCGACAGCGCCGCCGTCATCAACGGCTGCAGCGCAGCGATAATCGCGGCAATTCCGGGGGGCAAACCATTTTGGATCGCTACGTAGAGGCACGTCAGGTACAGAAACTGCGATAGGAAACCGATGATGGCGTAATGGCGAATCTGCACCCATGAAAGCTTCAACAACCTGACGTTCAAGAACAAGCTCAAGCACACAGTGACCAACAGGAACCGCCAGAACAGCAGGTTGAATGCGCCACCGCCCTGGGTGCCCAGCTTGGCGCCGATATAACCTGAACTCCACGACAAGACAAACGCCCCTTGCAACAACACACGCACCGCAGTTGAGTGCTTCATACAGCCTCCAGCCTTCGACATTGACGTAAAGGCTAAGGGCGGAGCATGATTCTGTATATTTGAATAACCAGCACCACAAATCCGGAAAAATGGGATCATGGCCAAACAGCTGAATATCGACCTATTGCGGACCTTCCACGCTGTAGCACGTTTTGGTCGTTTCAACGAGGCGGCCGAGCATGTGCACCGCAGCGCGTCGACGGTGACCACGCAAATTCAAAAGCTGGAAGATCAGGTCGGCCAGCGCCTGTTCAGTCGCAGCAACCAAGGTGTGGAGCTGACGCTCTATGGCAAGAAACTGCTGGGCGAAACCACGGAGTTTCTCAAGAGCCATGACCGCCTGCTGATCTCGCTGATGCCACAGCGCATGGAGGGCAAAATCCGCCTGGGAATACCTGACACCTACGCGCCCGACTTCATTGAGGACTTCCTGCCGCAATTGATCGCTGACAACCCGCTGCTGGAGTTGGAAGTCGAAGCACGCACCAGCGGTGAATTGCTGGATTTGTTTATGACCAACCAGTTGGACCTCGCTATCACTGTCAGTGCCACCCCCTTGGCGCAGGGCGAGCGACTGGGCCCCGTGCAACCGCTATGGGTCGCCGCCAGGCACTTTCACTACTCGCCGAACGCGGCGCTGCCCGTCACCGTCCCCATCTCTGGCTGCCCCTACCGAGCGGCGGCCTTACGGGTGTTGAAAGAGCACGGTATCTATCACCGCGTATTGCTGCAAAGCCCCAACTCGACAGCGGTCGAAGCCTGTATCCGCAGCGGCGTGGCCGTCGGCCTGATCGAAGAAAGCCGCATGGGCGACGAGCTGACTCAGGTAATTGACGGGCTCAAGTTACCGCCGCTGCCGGTTCACCATCTGTACCTGTTGTGCGATGCCAGCAACGTGTTGGCATCGCATCTGTACGACCAAGTCAAACACGGATTCCACATTTGAGCTCTCACGCCGGGCCGAAGCGCTCCAGCACAGCCTCGACAAAACCTCGCAACTTAGCAGTACGTTGCCGATTCGCGGTGTAGACCAAATGCATGGCCCGGCTCGGCGCGTCAAAGTCCGGCAGCACCCGCACCAAGTCGCCCCTCGCTAACGCCGTACGCAGGAAGTCTTACGGACCGAGCACAATGCCGAAACCATCCAGGGCGGCCGACAGGGCGGTGATTTTCAGCTTGCCACGCGGCGTGTCATTCAAGATCTGCGCGAGAGAGTCGGCAGCCTCGGCCGCCGTCAGGATGTGCTTGCACCGTTCGTAATACGCGCTACCCAACTCTGTAAGGCTTTGCCTTAGCGTAGTGCGGTTGAGCAAGCGCGCACCCAGCCGTTGTTCCAACGCGGTGACATGCTTGGCCACCCTCTGCGCAGACATGCCCAAACGCTCGGCCGCGCGGGCGTAGGAACCCAGCTCAGCAGCCATCATGAGCAGTGTGCTGAGCGGCGTACTGGGGGTTCAAGTGGGCAGCGCAGATGATGCCGCACAATTTGGCGATGTGGTGCTCGTGGAGATTCCCCTCGAGCATTACCGCAGTGTGCCTGCGCACTGGCTGGAGGGTAAACGGTGCTGGACGCCAATAATTACTATCCCAACCGCGATGGGCATATCCCGGAACTGAACCGTTTGAAACCACCACCAGCCGGCTGCTTGCTGACCATTTGCCGCATTCACACGTGGTGAAAGTGTTCAACGTGCCGGCCGTTGAGCGAACCCACAGCCGCGCATAAACACCCGCGCACAAAAAAGCCCGCTGACCGTTACCGGTTCAGCGGGCTTTTTCTTAGCCGTTACTTACAGCGCCAGGTCAGACGCTGGCTTGCTCGGCTCAGCCGCAGGCTTGGCAGCCTCGGTCGCCTTTGGAGCAGCCGCTTGCGGAATCACAGGCGGTGTAGGCAGTTGCAGGACACCGGCGGTGTAGGCCCATTCCTTGGCAACCGCTTCTGGGCTGTCGTTCAGCTTGGTGCCGTAGCTCGGTACGATCTGGTGCAGTTTGGCCTGCCACTCAGGGGTCGCAACCTTGTCCTTGAATACTTTCTGCAGCACGGTCAGCATGATCGGAGCCGCGGTCGACGCGCCTGGCGATGCGCCCAACAGGCCTGCGATGGTGTTGTCGGCAGAGCTGACCACTTCGGTTCCGAGTTTCAGGACGCCGCCCAGCTCTTCGTCACGCTTGATGATCTGCACGCGCTGGCCGGCCTGCCACAGCCGCCAGTCGGATTGCTTGGCGTTCGGGAAGTACTCTTGCAGTGCCTTGAAGCGGTCGTCATCCGACAGCATCAGTTGACCAGCGAGGTACTCGACCAGCGGGTATTCACGAATACCGACTTTGGTCATGGGCCAGATGTTGTGGGTGGTGGTGCTGGTCAGCAGGTCCAGGTACGAGCCTTCTTTGAGGAACTTGGTGGAGAAGGTCGCGAATGGGCCAAACAGGATGACGCGCTTGCCATCCAGCACGCGGGTGTCCAAGTGCGGAACCGACATCGGTGGCGCGCCAACCGAAGCCTTACCGTAGGCCTTGGCCATGTGCTGCTCGGCGATGGCCGTGTTATCGGTCACCAGGAACGAGCCGCCCACCGGGAAGCCCGCGTATTCCTTGGCTTCAGGAATGCCCGACTTTTGCAGCAGGTGCAGTGCACCGCCGCCGGCGCCGATGAACACGAACTTGGCGTCGGTTTCAGTCTTGGTGCCGTCTTTCAGGTTTTTGTAGCTCACACGCCACGAACCGTCGGCGTTCTTGGTGATGTCCTGCACTTCGCTCGACAGTTTCAAGTCAAACTTCGGCGTGGTTTGCAGGTGGGCGACGAACTGGCGGGTGATCTCGCCAAAGTTCATGTCGGTACCCAGCGGGCTCCAGGTGGCCGCGATTTTCTGGTTCGGGTCACGCCCTTCCATCATCAACGGAACCCACTTGGCGATCTGCGCCGGGTCTTCGGAGTACTGCATACCGGCGAACAGCGGGCTCGCTTGCAGGGCTTCGTAGCGTTTTTTCAGGAACTTGATGTTGTCATCGCCCCACACAAAGCTCATGTGCGGTGTGGAGTTGATGAACGAACGCGGGTTCTTCAGCACGCCCTGCTGGACCTGCCAGGACCAGAACTGACGGGAGATCTGGAACGCTTCGTTGATCTCGACCGCTTTCGGGATCTGAACGACGCCGCTGCTGTCTTCCGGGGTGTAGTTCAGCTCAGCCAGGGCCGAGTGACCGGTACCGGCGTTGTTCCAGCCGTTGGAGCTTTCTTCGGCAACGCCATCAAGGCGCTCGACCATTTCCATCGACCAGCCCGGCTCCAGCTCATTGAGCCATACACCCAGGGTCGCACTCATGATGCCGCCGCCGACCAGCAGCACATCGACTTTCTTTGCCTCTTCCGCGTGAACGGACGTGATCCCCATCGACAAAGCCAGCCCCAGCAGGGCAGTGTTTACTTTTTTAAACATCAGTAGCACCTATGATAAAACGCCATCCGCCCTACCGCCCCTGAGTCTTCAAGGTCGCAGGGTGGGCACACAAGACCGACGTATCGACCTCACTTTTAGTCCCTTCTGCGCTGACTTCTTATCATTATTGGCTTCAGCTACCTGGGCAACAGCCAATCGCTGGGACGTATACGGATGTACGTACCCAGGAAAGGCTAGACCAGGACGGCGCGCAGAATATCACGGCAAACAGCGTTTATGCGCCGTTTGGCCAATTGACAGCTCTAAATCGAGGGTTTTAACGCACCGGTGTCAAGCTTGGCAGGCGCGACGTGGGGTCACAGGGCAGGAACTCTCACACAAAAGGCTGTTCTAGACACCTTTGTCGCTGCTTGCGTAGCATCAGTGGCTGTCCTTCGTGCGATCCATCCAAACAGAGTTACCCATGACTATCCAGCAAACACACGGGCACGTGCTGCCCGCGCGCAGTGCCGCCAAAATGGAAGCTGCCATGGCCGTGGGCGCTTTCGCTATCGGTACTGGCGAATTCGCGATCATGGGCCTGATGCCGGACATCGCCCACAACCTGAACCTCAGCGAACCGCAAGTCGGCCACGCCATCAGCGCCTACGCCCTCGGCGTGATGGTCGGCGCGCCACTCCTCGCCATCCTCGGCGCCAAATTGCTGCGCAAACACATGTTGCTGTTACTGATGGCCCTGTACGCCCTGGGCAACCTCGCCACCGCCTTCACCCCGTCCTTCGGCTCACTGATCGCCTTCCGCTTTATCAGCGGCCTGCCCCACGGCGCCTACTTCGGCATTGCGGCCGTGGTGGCTTCAAGCATGGTGCCCAACGACAAACGCGCCGGCGCAGTCGCCCGCGTAATGATGGGCCTGACCCTGGCCATGCTGCTGGGCAACCCCATCGCCACCTTTCTCGGCCAACACCTGGGCTGGCGCTCCGCGTTCGCGCTGGTCAGCGTGATCGCCCTATGCACCATCGCGCTGGTCTGGCAATTCGTCCCCCACCGCCACGACGAACAACGCAGCGACCCACGCAAAGAATTGCGCGCGTTTACCAAACCCCAGGTGTGGATGGCCTTGTCCATTGGCGCCATTGGTTTTGCCGGGATGTTCTGCGTATTCAGCTACCTGGCGCCAACCATGCTCGAAGTGACCAAAGTATCGCCGCAGTGGATCCCCTTCGGCCTCGCCGCGTTTGGCGTGGGCGGCATCATCGGCAACATCGCCGGCGGCAAGCTGTTCGACCGCATGCAGTTCCGGGCGGTGGGTTTGATATTGGTTTGGTCGATGGCCGTGCTGCTGTTCTTCCCCTTCGCGGCGTCCTCGTTATGGGGCGTCCTGCTGAGCATGGGCCTCGTCGGCACCATGGTCGCCCTGGCTGCGCCGCTGCAAATCCGTCTGATGGACATCGCGCACGAAGCCCCGAGCCTGGCGGCGGCGTCCAATCATGCGGCGTTCAACCTGGCGAATGCACTGGGGCCGTGGTTGGGTGGGATGGCGATTACGGCTGGGTTGGGGTGGACGAGCACCGGGTATATCGGCGCGGTCACCGCACTGGTCGGGCTGGGCGTTTACCTGATAGCGCGACGGATGCAGGGTGGGCACTGAGCCGTACAGCACCCTACAAAAGGATATTTTCTATTCCGCCATGGGTGTCATGACAGCCAATTCCGTTGCCCTGAAAGACACTCCTCCCAAGCCAGGTGGAAGTGATCCTGTTCTTTATATCGCTCGCACCACTGCGACCACGGCAGCGCTGGCTGCGGGCAATACGCTAAAGGCATTCACTACCCTGGATGAAATCAAAACGTCCACCACTAAGAACACCAAAAAGTATGCCTTCCTGGGTGCCTTTTTAGGGCTGATACTCGGAAGCGTCTTTGTACTAGGCAGGTTTTTTATTCGGCAGTACAAGCAGTCAAACTGATGGAAGGCTGTATTACAGAAACTCTGTCGATCAGGAAATAGCCAGCGCAGACCAGCAGGGAAGTGGAATAACGGCCTTAAGCCATTATTTCGCCGCGCACGGTTTTTTCACGGCAATTTTTTTGATGAGGTCGCGAAAAGCCCAGGACTCATACAGGCACGTCAAGATAAAAAGGCCAGCATCAGCGGCCATTTAAACTCTGTTCAGGCAATGCTCAGGTTGGATCCAATGGCGCCAGCCTGTAATATCCTTGTCATATTAATGATATGACAAGGACGTGTTTTGAGCTTTCCCGACAGCAGCGTGCTCCAGAACTTCCCCTCTACGCTCAACCACCGCAACGCCACGATCTTCATCACGGAGAGTGCCGACGACAGCGCCCAGCAGGCGATTCAAGACCTGATCGACACTCACTATGAGCTCAAAGATCGCGTCAGCGCCCCGCTGAAAGGGATGGAGAATGACCTGTTCGCCAAGTCCCAACCGCTCGACAGCCTCAAACCAAAACTGAGAGTGACATTCGGCCGCTCAAAGCGCGACGGCACATTCGACTGGCCAGTCGAAGAAGTCATCAACACCCTCGGCGCACAGAAACGTGGCGCTCCGGTTGCTGGCCTGTATGGCTTCGGCTACAGAAAGTCGGCATTGGGTTTGATCCAGGAATTCTTCATCTTCACCCAAATGCTGGATGGCTACCTCAACGGAATGGAATGGCTCAAGCAGGAGCGCGACATCCAGAGCCTGATCAGCGCTTCTTTCAAACTGCTGCACTGCCTGCACGGCAAAGGCGTGGTGCACATGGATTTCTGGGCCAACAACGTGATGGTCAACTTAGAACAGCCCACTCTCGCCAAGGCCATCGACCTGGAAAACTGTTTCCTCACCCCGTCGGATTTCCTGAGTGAGGTCTTGGCCTTTCAATTCGGATTCTTTTACCGGCGGGAAATTTTTCGGTTCGTGATCGAGGAGGATTACGACCGGATGGTTGTAGACGAGTTGGCCAAATATGCGGGCGTTGATCAGGAGCGTTTTGACGAGGTGTACGCAGCAAGCAAACATGAAACTATCAGCCGCCGAGCACGGCGCGAAATTTTCCTTAAAGGAATCGTCGTGACGAGCTAATGCAGGTGGCGACGGTCGCTGCTCCCGGGGGGGCTGCGCGGCAGCCCATTGCTACATCAATCGTCGTGAAGTAGCCCCGACCCGTACTCGCCATAACTGCTTCCAAGCCCACCGCCTCCAAAATTCATTCTGTCGGCGTTTTTGGGGCTGTGGTCACCGAACGCTTGGCAGCCCCCGGTAAAACAAGGATCGCTGCTCACGCCTGACGAACAAGCGCTCAAAAGCAACGTGCAAGCAACCATCACGACCTTGACGAGGTTCGATATCATATTTTCAATTCCCTATGGGCTGGAGGCGCGGGAGTCGTCCCTTAGGGAGGATCGTAGACCTCAAGGACGCAGAGGATGATGAAACTTTGCGCAGTGACAGCGTGGGTTCAGGTTGCCGGCTTGAGGCAAGGCGGCGAGATAGAATGTTAGGCGGTAGATTCGACGTGCGCTTGGCTCGGTAGACGACGGGGGCGTTTAACGCAATTAACTGCAGTCCCCAAAAGCTCTGTTTCCGGAAACAGCCTCCCCGACAGCTGACATGCATCCCTGATAAACTGCGCCCCATTCGCCTCGTTGACTCAGATCCCCAATGCCCCTACAAACAGCTCCCCTCTCCCGCCGCTTCTCCGTTGCCCTCATGATGGATTGGAATTACTAATCCTGTAGGCCACGTATTCCTTGCTCTACAGAGCCGGCCTGAAAGCTGCGTACCACTTTCGTACCAACACTACTTCCAAGCAGTGACGCCATGCTCCTCACGACAGGCGGCAATCGGCCAGAAGTGGTCATTGCATTTGGTCTGCTTTCGACCCATTGCAGCCGTTGACGAGAGGCGAGCCTTAGCCGCCAGTCGTCCGGGTCAATAAAATAACTAAACTCATGCTCTTGGCTGCATCGCTGGGTCTCACGACTCCCTTAATTCGACAAAAGCGCCTCTACGTAGGCCGCTGTGACTGGGCCTTCGAACAACTGAAGATTCCACTTACGACCGTCAAAAATAAATGGTACAGCTCGGTTTTTTTCAAGCAGGGTCGGCACGAGGCTCGGATCTGATGACCAGCAGATCACACCGGCTTCGAAGGTAGTCGCTGTATCCAAGATATCAACCCGAATGGAGCTGTCATTGACAGAAAGCACTTTCAGTTCCATTACATGCAAAAGCTCTAATCGCTTACTGGCGAATTCAGCATGCATAGCAGTATTATGCCAAGTGTCAAGACCAAGCACAGATGGATACTTTAATGCGACATGCCCGTCGTCACGTATAGTATGTTCATCGTCCTTATGGAAGTTGCAGGTAAGAAACTGCGCAATCGCTGCGGTAAACTTATAATCATCGGCGAAACTTGCGTGGATCCTCCTGGTGAATTGTGTGTCTAGATAAGCAAGTAGGAGATCATCATTGGGCCCGCTAAACGCAGCCGCAGGCATGCCATTTACTGCCTGATTCTCTTCGCTGTCAAAAATTCTGTTTACGGGGATTCGATCTCTCGCAATCCATTGGCTTAAATAAACGGTATCGCCCTCGGAAACACGGGTTTCTAACAGTGCTCCAGCCCGTTGTGAGGCAGCGTAAAACATTGGGGTCAGCGGAGGGTTGCACCTCTGATAGCCACGAACCAGATGGGCTGGGGGTGCATGAAGCTCTGTGATTTTTACTGGTTTCTTAGATGCAACTCTTGCTCGATAAAACATCTCTCCGCCACCGGCAATACCTACAACTACATTCAGACCGTGTGTGATTTTGTTAAACGTTGAACGTATCGAGTCATATGATGCGCTTCTGGGGTCTATTCTATTTAGTTTTCTTATCTGTTCTCTTGCTTCGCTACGAGAGATATTTCGCATTGTTCTCAATCCATTGCTAGTTTTTGTTCAACTATAGGTCCGAGTGACGTGAAATCAACAGCAAAAATATGGACATATCTGTAATCCACGCGACTGCGTTTGACCTGTCTCAGACATTCTGTTAATCAGTTTATCGAGACAATAACCACCTCTGCATGCAAAAATTCCGAAGGGAGATTAGCGGCCAGAGCAGCAAGGAGCGCGAGGGCTCTTGTCTCATCACGCAGAGCTAGGGGGCCCTTCTTACCTTCTTTAGTTTTTAACGGTGCGTCTGGGCTGAACAAGCCGACGCGGATTTCTTTCGGATCGATGGAAAAGCTTTGTAGCAGTTGCCCATCAGACTTTCTAATAATTCATGTGAAATCCGTGACCATATGACCTTTCCCCCTGACTTGGTTAGAACAAAACCATATCATCAGCGAATTCGCTCATGAGAGGGAAGTGCTGATACTGCTCTTTTCAGCCATCCTTGATCACGGACGGTTCCGTGGACAACCTTTCCACTGGAATTTTCGCGAAACGGTTCATTTCTCGGATGCAGACTATGCAGTTGGTCTGAATGGCTCCTCAACCGAGTGTCCGCTTTTGGCCGAGGCTGTGTAAAAACTCTTTCGGGTAGTCGTAGCAATCAAAATCGGCGCAAAAATCACGCTCCTACGCAAAATCCAGGTTTGCAGCCTAACCGAACGCTTGCAGATTTAACGTAGACGCGAGGACTTGAAAACGGCCGCTGCGTTTTTACACAGCCTGGGCCGATTTCTGCCGTTCGTGACGCGCCGCAACCGGCCAGAAGAGGTCACTTACCTCTTGGGTAAAATTCTCACTTGTAGTCCGCGCAGCTCCGCCACTGTCCTGCATCAAGTGCTGGCTTCAGCTTGTGCAAAACCACACGATGGTGAAATATCACTAATTATCACGGTTCATCACCAAACGATCAGTGGTGGCGTTTTTCCCAGTTGGTAGGCTGAGCTCTCTACTCACATAGCTAAGGAGCACCAACATGACCAAGCAGAACGATGACAAGGCAAACGCCCACAATCGTAACCCTGGCACCAACGGCACCAACAAGACCTGGGACAAAAACCACGGTCACACTGGCTGGCAAAAGAACCCTGAGAACCCACAGAATCAGGTGAAAAAGTCATAACGTGTTAGGGGGAGCTTTGCTCCCCTTATTTTTTTAAGCGGGAGATACATGGAAGATCAGTCCGAAAGAAGTAAAGGGAAAAGTGCTAAGAAAAAGCCTTTTAAGCTGACGCGACAGCTGATTCGTCTCGCGCTCAATGATGGCTGGGCGCAGAGAGAAATTGCAGAAAAGTGTCGAGTTCAGCAATCCATTGTCAGTGCCTGGAGCAAGGGGGCCAAGTGCGCGACTGAGGCACAGTTAATGCCGTTGCTTGAGATCTACGGGCACAAGTTAAGAAGACATACATTCCGTGTGTATTGGGCGTTCGACTCGAACACGCAGGCCAAGACGTTCTTCCGGATTGAAGGAAAGGTGGTGCTTGCCGAAGTGGTGTTTGAGCTTAAAGAGTCCAGCGGAAAGGCAACCCAAAAAATACCCGTGATGAAATTGATAATTCACCATCAGGGTGCCGATAGTTTCATAAGTGTGGTTCAGCGCAGACTTGAATTAGATTCACCTATCAAGCTCACTCTAAGCAGTGCAGAGGATGCGGTGTGGTCATCCGAAGTATCGGATCAGCAAAGTAGCGCTGAGCTCATTGCCTGGTTAGATGGCTACGCCAATAGCTTAAGCGAGAAGCACCCGCACATTGGGCTTACTCTGCCATTTTTGCTTCGGCAGGCACTAATGAATCATGGCTTTCCAGTAGAGGGTGTTGTCGACTATCCGGCTGTCTGGTAGGTTGATCGAACCCTAATCGGAACGAGGGCGCCTTAATGCCCTCACTGCGGTATATCCGCGTTGGCCTGTACACCCTTCGGGGTTAGCCCCGTGAAAAGCCTGTCGCTTTCACGGCGCGATTCAGGCCTTTTTAGGACGGTAGATTGCGGCCTTTGCAGGCTAGGCGAAAGGGGAACTGATTAGCCGAAACGCCATCAGCCTAAAGGGTATGGGGTGGGACGAAACCCAAGCCGCCAGTCTCTGGCCGCTTGGTTTTTTTAAGTATATCCAACATTAATCACCCAATTGAGTCGTACCAGCTATCGTAGGCATGGGGCGACCGCGTCTGGCCAGTGCCTGTCTGGTGCGACAGGCGAGTCCCGACCAAGAGCGGATTCTCAACCCCTTAATTTTCCTAGAGAAAGTTGGGGGTTAGCCAGTGAGGGCAGATATCGGGGTCAGACCACGTTATCTAACGTACTGGCCTCCCTCCGATCCCGACACATTTCACACGAAGCAATGTGCAACGCGAGGTGGTGAGAAGCGCACAAGCCCCTCCCACACCCTAGACCCATCCCTGATAAACTGCGCCCCATTCGCCTCGTTGACTCAGATCCCCAATGCCCCTACAAACAGCTCCCCTCTCCCGCCGCTTCTCCGTTGCCCCCATGATGGATTGGACGGACCACCATTGCCGGTACTTCCTGCGCCTGCTCTCCAAACACGCGCTGCTCTACACCGAAATGGTCACCACCGGCGCGATCCTGCACGGCGATCACGAGCGCTTCCTGCGTCACAACGAAGCCGAGCACCCGCTTGCGCTGCAATTGGGTGGCAGCGTGCCTGCCGATCTGGCGGCGTGTGCGCGCATGGCCGAGGCTGCGGGGTATGACGAAGTAAACCTGAACGTCGGCTGCCCCAGCGACCGGGTGCAGAACAATATGATCGGCGCAATTCTGATGGCGCACCCTGCCCTGGTAGCCGATTGCGTGAAGGCAATGCGCGATGCGGTGTCGATCCCGGTAACGGTGAAGCACCGCATCGGGATCAACGGACGGGACAGTTATGCCGAGCTGTGTGATTTCGTCGGCCAGGTGAAAGAGGCGGGCTGCACCAGTTTTACCGTGCATGCGCGGATTGCGATTCTTGAGGGGTTGTCGCCGAAAGAGAATCGCGACATTCCGCCGTTGCGCTATGACGTAGCGGCGCAGTTGAAACGGGACTTTCCGGAGTTGGAGATTATTCTCAACGGCGGAATCAAGACGTTGGAACAGTGCCATGAGCATTTGCAGACGTTTGATGGCGTGATGCTGGGGCGGGAGGCTTATCACAATCCTTATTTGCTGGCGGAGGTGGATCAGCAATTGTTTGGCAGCGCGCAGCCTGTGATCAGTAGGGCTGAGGCGTTGGCGCAGTTGCGGCCTTATATTGCTGAGCATTTGGCTGCGGGTGGCACGATGCATCACATTACTCGGCACGTGTTGGGGCTGGGGACGGGTTTCCCGGGGGCTCGCAGGTTCAGGCAGTTGCTGTCGGTGGATATTCATAAGGCGAGTGATCCGTTGGCGTTGCTGGATCAGGCAGGAGAGCTGTTGGAAGGACGGTGATGAGGGTGTGTCAGTCGGGGCAGGAGGTGACTGGACTGACGCTTTCGCGAGCAAGCCCTCTCCCACAGTTGGATTAGCTTACCTCTGGTAAATATCGGCGGCTGTGGTGCCGCTATCGCAGGCAAGCCGGCTCCGACATTTTATCGTGGTGTTCATGCGCTACTTCGGTTGAACCTGCTGGCCGTTTTGGCCTCCTATTTAGCAGCCAGACCTGCCATTCAAACGGCTGTTTTCAGGTTGTTGCCCTCGCAAACGATCGAACGCATTTGCGCCCTTGAGCGCCTGCCGGCGCTCGGGTAATGTCATCAGACCCATAGGACAGAGCACGCCCATGACTTCCAAGCTGGAACAACTCAAGCAATTCACCACCGTCGTAGCCGATACCGGCGATTTCTCCACCCTCGCCAAGCTCAAACCGCAAGACGCCACCACCAACCCTTCCCTGCTGCTCAAGGCCGCTTCGATCCCAGGCTATGCCAAGCTGCTGGATGAGTGCGTCAAGGACTGCAACGGCGACGTGGGCCTGGCCAGTGACCGTTTTGCGGTGGCGGTGGGTCAAGAGATCCTCAAAGTAGTACCGGGCCGCATTTCCACCGAGGTGGATGCCCGTCTGTCGTTCGACACTGACGCCGTACTCAAGCGTGCGCACCGTCTGATCGACCTGTACGACAAAGCCGGCGTTGGCCGCGACCGCGTACTGATCAAGATCGCTTCCACTTGGGAAGGCATCCGCGCCGCCGAACAGCTGGAAAAAGAAGGCATCCAGACCAACCTGACCCTGCTGTTCTCGTTCGCCCAGGCCGTGGCGTGCGCAGAGGCTGGTGTGTTCCTGATTTCGCCGTTCGTGGGCCGTATCTACGACTGGTACAAGAAGGCCAACGGCAACGACTACACCGGCGCCGAAGACCCAGGCGTGCAGTCGGTGACACGTATCTACAACTACTACAAGGCCAATGGCTACAAGACTGTGGTGATGGGTGCGAGCTTCCGTAACCTGAGCCAGATTGAAGAGTTGGCTGGGTGTGATCGCCTGACCATCAGCCCGGATCTGCTGGAGAAGCTGGCGGCGGATGAGGGCACGCTGGCGCGTAAGCTGTCGCCAGGCCATGCCGGTGAAGCCCGTGTGCATCTGACTGAAGCGCAGTTCCGTTGGGAGTCCAACGAGGATGCGATGGCGACTGAGAAGTTGGCTGAAGGGATTCGTCAGTTTGCGCGAGATCAGGAGAAGCTGGAGGCGCTGCTGACTGCCAAGTTGTAAGGCGGGCAGTTGCAAAAAGGGCGGTACCTTCGCGGGTACCGCCCTTTTTTGTGCCCACGGGCTCAAGCCGGCCTCGGTTCAACTGTGTTTCAGCAGTTGGGGATCAGTGGCGTTCCAGGGCATTCACGAGGTCGTGAAAGGCTTCGCGATTGGACTCGTTGAGGCCCATCAGGATCTTGTGTGCCTCCAGCACCTTCAAACGCACCACTTCCTCGGACTGGTCCTGCGACGGCAGGTCAGTCAGGCATTCCGGGCAGGGGATCGGGCGATCAACGATGTTGAACACCTGGTCGAAGCCCATGGACTGCAGCAGCCGGGTAATGTCTTCGTGGGTGGTGACGACCGTAGGCAACAGGCCGACCTTCTGCCGAGACAGAATGGACAACTTGGCCAACAGCCCAAGGGTGGTGCTATCGATGCTGCGGGTTTCGGTCAGATCGATCACGATCGCCGAGAAATTCAATGCTGTGAAGATCCGCTCAATCGTCGCATCCAGCGCCGAACACAAGGTCAGGCGCACTTCACCGACAAATTTCAGGACGAAGGTCCCGTCTTGCTCGGCGAATTGGATTCTTCCGGTACTCATCAAAGATTCCTGCTCAACACCAATAGGGCGATATCATCCGGCATCTCCCCTAGCGTGGCCAATCCAAAAACCTGCCGCAGGCCATCCAGGCTGCCGCCCGCCGACTTGACCTTTTGGGGCAAGGCGGCTTCTTTCTCTTTGAGTGTAGGCTCTGGAAGGAGGTCCAGGATGCCGTCGGACATCAGCGTAAGGCTGAACGTCGGCGGCAGTTCCAGGATGTGGTCTTCGTAGGTGGCTTCATTGAATAAGCCTACGGGCAGACCACGCCCTTCCAGGTAACGCACACTGTCTGGAGTGTATAACACTGGCATCGGCAGGTGGCCGCCGATGCTGTAGGTCAAAAGACCGGTTTCTTCGTCAATAACACCGCCGACCATCGTCACGTGCTTGCCCAGCTTGCAGCTGATCAAGCCCCGGTTTATGTGGCCCAGCACCGCGGAAGGGGTGAACTCCGGCAAGGTGCCATTGCGTTTGGATTCGAACAGCAGCCGTGTGGTCATGAACTTCAACAATACGGTGACAAAAGCCGAGGAAGCACCATGGCCGGAGACGTCGGCCAGGTAGAACGCGACACGCCGCTCGTCAACGCGGAAGTAATCGACAAAATCACCCGACAGGTACAGCGAAGGGATGATCTGGTGTGCAAACTGGAATTCGTCGATGGTCCAGGGGCTGACTGGCAGCATGTTCATCTGCACTTGGCGACCGGCGTTCTGGTCTTCCTGAAGCAGGTTAAGGCTGGCTTCGAGTTCGCGGTTGGCGGTTTCGAGCTTTTCACGGTAGCGCTGGTTTTCTACCAGAAGGCGTGCACGATCCAGGGCACGGCGCACCGAGTGCTCCAGCACCGCCAGGTCTTCAAGGGGCTTGATCAGGTAGTCGGCAGCACCCAGGCGCAGGGCTTCGACGGCATCATTCATCACGCCGGCGCCGGACACGACAATCACCGGCGTCTGCGGGGCGAGCTCAGTCACCTGCCGAATCAGCTCGAGGCCGCCCATCTGGGGCATGCGCAGATCGCAGATCACGAGGTCGGGCTGGTCGCGCTCGAATACCTGGAGACCCTGTTGGCCATTACTGGCCTGCAGGACGCTGAAGCCACTGTCTTCCAAATAGGCCGCGAGGCTCGCGCGCACTACTTCGTCGTCATCGATTATCAGCAGCGTGGCACTGGTTTTTTGCATGTGGGCAAACGGCGCCAGAATTAGGTTGGCGTAGGCGGCTCGGCAATGGCCGGGCTCACGTACTGGATTCGCTTTCTAGCCTCTCTGTCCTACAAAGCATTGGGATTTTGCCCATGCACAAAGGTAAAGCAGAGGTGCCCTTCTAAGGCGCAGACGGTACTCCCATCCGACAGGGGTTTCAAGCTCATGCCGATGGTCGCCGGACGTCTTTACACCGCAAATCACCGGGAGTTATAAGAACAGGCACGACCACAACACAAAGTAAGGATGAAACCTATGAGCGAGCATGAGCGCGACTACGCTGAAAAACGCGATTTCATCCGCATGCGTGTGGATGCCGATGTGTCTCTGATCCACGCGGGGCAAGAGATTGCCGGGGTTTGCGTGGACCTTTCCAGCTCTGGTATGCAGGTAAAGGCAACTCGCGAGTTCAACGTCGGCGACCTGCTGACGGTGCGCATCGATTCGGAGCACGCCGCACTGAAAGGACTGGAGGCGGACACCGAGGTGGTGTGGGCCAAAGCCAAAGGGGAAGACCAGCACCTTGGCCTCAAAATCCTGAAGATGCGCTGAAAGACGCGCACAAAAAAGGCGACCGCTGGGGTCGCCTTTTTCATTTCAAAACGTCACAGCTTAGAAGTCGTCGACAACCTTGCCATCCTTGACCTTGAACTCGCGGTTCTGCAGGTAGGCGTTGCGGATGAAGGTGTACTTGTCACCTGTGATCAGTTTTTCGCTGTCGAGCAAACTGGCGCGGGCGTCAACAATGCCCAGCCCCATGACACTGTTGCGCAGGGAAACATCATCCATGTAGCGGTACGGCTGCGTGTAGCTGTCCACGTACTTGGACGGCGCATCGCGCAGTGTGCTTGGGCCCAGCAGCGGGATCATCACGTATGGACCGCTGCCAACACCCCAGTAGCCGAGGGTCTGGCCGAAGTCTTCATCGCTGCGTTGCAGCCCCATTTTGGTGCCCACATCAATAAAGCCGAGCACGCCGAAGGTGGTGTTGACCAGCAAACGGGCAGTGTCGACCCCGGCATTGTGAGGCTTGAGCTGCAGCACGTTGTTGGCCAGGTTGCCGACATCGCCGATGTTGCGGAAGAAGTTGTGGATACCGTCTTCGACAAATTGCGGGGTAATCCACTCATAGCCTTGGGCCAATGGCTTGAGGGCATAGGTATCAACGGTGTCGTTGAAGGTGAAGATCGGGCGGTTGACGCTTTCCCATGGATCATCTTCCGACGCTGCGTGTGCGGCGAACGGGGCCAGCAAGACAGTGGCACACACCGACAGCTGAGCGAAGTAGTGGCTCCAGCGCATAGCTTTTGCTCCTTGAATGGTCTGTCATGGGCGCTATGCCCTGAATAAGGCGTTCAGTATATGACGGAAGTGTCCAATTAGGCAGCTTCCGGGAAGCTGTCGCACGCAAAATGGACAAAATTCCTACAATTAACAATCTTGTCATCGAATTGTCATCTAGCCTCGATACCGTCAGAGCTATTTCAGGGATGTCGACATGCCTCACGCCGAAATAGCCATCGCCAGTGCTCCCGCCTTGACTGCCGTTTTGTTTGGCTTGAGTGGCTGCCTGGTGGACTTCGGTTCCCGGGCGCGCACCGATTCGACCGCCCCCGATTCCCAAGCCACACCTGGCGCGCTGAAAATCCTGCGCAGCCTCAAGGAACAAGGCGTCCCCTGCGCCTGGCTGGATGAACTCCCTCCCTCTGTCACTACGCCCCTGGCCGTCACGCTGCCAGACTGGGTCAAGGCGACGCCACCTTCCTCGATCCGCTGGCCGGCGCCGCATGCCTGCTGGCAAGCCTTGATGGCGCTGAACATCGAACACCTGGGAGGCTGCGTGTTGGTCAGCGGCGAACCGCGCCTATTGCAATCCGGGCTCAATGCCGGGTTGTGGACCATCGGCCTGGCCTCCTGCGGCTCGCTGTGCGGCATGGCACCCGAACAATGGCAAGCGCTGACCGAACAGGAGCGCGAACACAAGCGCGGCAAGGCCACCGTCGCCCTGTACGGGTTGGGCGTGCACTCGGTCATTGATCACCTGGGCGAACTCGGCACCTGCCTGGCCGACATCAGCCTGCGCCAGCTCAAAGGCGAAAAGCCCTGACACGGATCATGCACAGTCGCCGCCGGTGGATTAATCTACAGGTCAGCCCGTAGACCTTTCTCGGCGTGCCGCGGTCTATGCCAGTGCCTATCGATAAAAGGAAACATGTCATGCCTGATCGCAAAAAACTGGAAGAACAGGTCGAGATCCTGCGCGGGCAGTTGGAACAGGAACCGCCGCTGTCGGAAGAGAAACGTGAAGCGCTGGAGGCCTTGATTGCCAAGTTCGAATTACAACTTGAACTGGAACCGGCCACCCAGACACCCAGTATTTCTGACGATGTGAATCAAGCTGCTATCGAGTTCGACGCCGAACACCCGGTCATTTCCGGGACTTTGCGCAACATCATGGTCACTTTGGGCAACATCGGGATCTGATTCCTGCCCCAAGCCAAACGCAGAACCCAATGGGGGAGCTGGCTTGCGATAGCGATCTTTCAGTCATTATTCAGTCGACTGATACACCGCCATCGCAGGCAAGCCAGCTCCCACATTGGCTTTATATGAAGGCTACTGACGGGCCAGGCGCACGTTCTGGAACGCCACCTCCTCCGTGCTGCGATACGGGTTGATATCCAACCCGCCACGCCGCACATACCGCGCATATACCGTCAACTTCTCAGGCTTGAGCAAACGCTGCAGGTCGAGAAAAATGCGCTCTACACACTGCTCGTGAAAGTCCGAGTGCTGGCGAAAGCTCACGAGGTATTCCAGCAGACTGGCGTGATCCAGCGCCGAGCCACGGTACTCCACCACCACACTGCCCCAGTCCGGCTGGCTGGTCACCGGGCAGTTGGATTTGAGCAGGTGGCTGTGCACGCTCTCCTCCACGATGCGCGATTCATCGCAACGCAGTAATTCCGGGCGCGGATGCTCGTAGCTGCTGACGTTGATATCCAGCTCATCAATGCACACGCCGGGCAACGCCATCACGCCTTCGGCCTCAATCTCGGCCAGGCTGCGGATGCGCACGCTCACCGGTTTGCCGGCAGCGGCGCTGAGGTCGGTACGCAGAGTCGCCTCAAGGCTGGTCGTATCGGCAAACGCGGTCTGGTTCAGCGAGTTGAGGTACAACTTGAACGACTTGGACTCGATGATGTTCGGCGAGTCGGCCGGGATACTGAATTCACCGATGGCCACCACCGGCTTGCCCGACGGCAGCAGCCAGGACAGTTCGAAGCAGTTCCAGAAATCCACGCCCTTGTAAGGCAAGGTCTCGGCGCTCAGGCCCAGCTCGGCCCATTTGGCGGCACGCGGGATCGGGAACAGCAACGAAGGGGTGTAGGTGGAGATGTATTCACTGGACTTGCCCAGCGGCGAATGTTCGGCTGCGGGATGCATGGCGGAAACCTGGCTAAATAAACCGCGCCAGTCTACCAGCCTTTGCTACTACCCTTAAGAAACACAGCGCCGCCCCACCCAGTAGCAGCTGTCGAGCCTCGGCGAGGCTGCGTCAGCGGTGCGCCTGACACTCTGCAAACGCGCCCTCGCCAAGGCTCGACAGCTGCTACGCAAGACTCAGGCAAGCGCTTCACCGGACTCGCTTCAAGACGCCATCTGCGAATTAGTTGACGTTAAGCTTGCCGACCATGCCCGCCTGGTAATGCCCCGGAAGGTTGCAGGCAAACTCCAGGCCCGTGGCCTTTGTAAAAGTCCAGGTCAGCTCGGCAGTTTTACCAGGCTCGACCAATACGCTATTGGGATCATCATGTTTCATCGCGCCATGGCCCATGGCGCTGTGGTCCATTTCGCCCATACCGGTGGCGGTGAGCATGCCACTGGCCTGCATCTGTAACATTTCCTTCTGGTGCTCGGCATGCATGGCCGCGTCACCCAGGTTGAATTCGTGGAGCAACCGGCCCTTGTTGACCAGTACAAAGCGCACCGTCTCACCAGCTTTTACGTCCAGGGACTTTGGCGAAAAGGAAATGTCCTGCAGCGTCACTTCCACGGTGCGCGTGGCTTTGCTCGCAGGGGCTGCCTGGCCGAACGCATAGGCGTGCGCCGCATCAGCCACCGCATCGAAACTCAACGCCAGCAGGCAACCCGCCAACAACAGGGGTGTACGTAACGCCATGTCTATTCTCCAAAAATGTGTAACGCGCTTGGGCAGCACTCTAAGATGACGTCGCTGCCAGCCAGCTGACTGCTAGATTACAACTTTGTCAGCTTGGCCCCCTGCCCTGGCACCCAAGGTATAAAGCCGTCGTGAACCGTTGCCAAGAGCCGCCCATGAAACTGCTGATCGTCGAAGACCAACCCAAAACCGGCCATTATCTGCGCCAGGGACTGGCCGAGGCGGGCTTTACAACCGAATTGGTGGCCGACGGTACCAGCGGCCAGCACCTGGCACTGACCGGGGACTACGACTTGCTGATCCTCGACGTGATGCTGCCCGGCCGTGATGGCTGGCAAATCCTCCAAGCCGTGCGCAGTGCAGGCCTGGACATCCCGGTGCTGTTCCTCACCGCGCGCGACGCGGTGGAAGACCGTGTGCACGGTCTTGAACTGGGCGCAGACGATTACCTGGTCAAACCCTTCGCCTTTTCCGAACTGCTGGCCCGCGTACGCAGCCTGTTGCGCCGTGGCAGCAGCTCGCCTCAGGAAACCGCACTGCACCTGGCCGACCTGCGCCTGGACCTAATCCGCCGCCGCGTCGAACGGGACGGCCAGCGTATCGACCTGACCGCCAAGGAATTCTCCCTGCTGGAATTGCTGCTGCGCCGCCAGGGCGAAGTGCTGCCCAAATCGCTGATCGCCTCACAGGTCTGGGACATGAACTTCGACAGCGACACCAACATCATCGAAGTCGCGATCCGCCGCTTGCGCCTGAAAGTCGACGATAACTTCCCTACCAAACTGATCCACACCGTACGCGGCATGGGTTACGTGCTGGAGGAGCGCGTCAATTGATCAAGCGCCTGTCCCTGGCCAGCCGCCTGGCGCTGCTGTTTGCCGCCTGCACCGCAGTGGTGTCGTTGATCGCCGGCGTGCTGTTCAACCACGCCAGCGAGGCGCACTTCATTGAGTTGGACCAGCAACAGCTCGACAGCCAACTGGTGGCGCTGCGCAGCACCTTGCAGGGTGTCGATTCGCCAGATGCATTCGCCAGACGTGAAGCGCAACTGCGCGCCGAACTCAATCGCCAACCCGAGCTCAGGCTGCGCATCACCGCCGCCGGCCGCCGCTGGCTGGACGATGCGCCAAGCGTGAACTTGCCAGACGCACCCGGCCTGCACAGCCTGCAAAATGCCGGCACCGACTATCGAGTGTACAACGCGCCGCTGAGGGCAAACCAACCCGACTCACCCCAACTGACGCTGATGCTCGACATCACCCACCACCAACATTTCCTGCAGCGCATGCAGCACCTGATCTGGCTCACCGTCGGCCTGTCGGCCCTGGCCACCGCCCTGCTCGGCGCCTGGGCCGCGCGCAGTGGGTTGCGGCCGTTGCGACGCATGGGTGAAGTGGCTGCCAGTGTGTCCGCGCACTCCCTGACCCAACGCCTGCCTCAGAAACACATGCCGGTGGAACTGGCGGAGCTGGCCCAGGCCTTCAACGCCATGCTGGGTCGCCTGGACGATGCGTTCCAGCGCCTCTCAGCGTTCTCCGCCGATATCGCCCATGAACTGCGCACGCCGCTGTCGAACCTGCTGACCCATACCCAAGTGATCCTGACCCAGCCACGCCCGCTGGAGGATTACCGCGAGGCGCTGCACAGCAACCTGGAAGAGCTGCAATGGATGGCGCAGTTGGTCAACGACATGCTGTACCTGGCCAAGGCAGACCATGGTTTGCTCATGCCTAAGCGTGTGCCTTTGGCGCTGGCTGATGAAGTGGATGCTTTGCTTGAGTTTTTCGCGTTGCTGGCGGAAGACGCCCAAGTCAGCCTGATTCGCGAAGGTACTGCCCATACGCGGGGTGATCGCAGCATGTTGCGCCGGGCCCTGTCGAACTTGCTGGATAACGCGCTGCGGTTTACGCCAGCGGGCGGCGACGTAAGGGTGCAGATGACGGATGGCGTGAGGTTGACGGTTGAGAACACAGGGGAAGGCATTCCACCCGAGCTGTTACCGAAGTTGTTTGACCGCTTCTATCGGGCTGATCCAGCGCGGCACGAGGGCAGCAGCGAGCACGCGGGGCTGGGGTTGGCGATTACCCAGTCGATTGTGCGGGCGCATGGGGGGAGGATTTTTTGTGAGTCTGAAGTGGGGTTGACGCGGTTTGTAATTGAGTTGCCCATGGAGGGTTGATGCAAGCTGGGCCAGCCCTTTCGCGAGCAAGCCCGCTCCCACATTCGACCGAGTACATCCTGTGAAATGCGGTCAAAATGTGGGAGCGGGCTTGCTCGCGAAAGCAGTCTTACATCCTACGAATACCTGAGGGCATGCGCCGGCTCTATCTTCGCCGCCCGATACGCCGGGTACAGCGTCGCCAAAAAGCTCAACACAAACCCCGCCGCGCAGATCAGCACCACATCCCCACCTTGCAGCTCCGAAGGCAGGTTGCTGACAAAGTACACATCCGAACTGAAGATGTGCTGCCCGGTGACTCGCTCCACCCAAGCCACCAGCTCACTCACGTTCAGCGCCGCTATCACGCCAAGCACACCACCGATCAAGGTGCCGACGATACCGATCACCGTGCCCTGCACCATGAAGATCGCCATGATCTGCCGTGGCGTGGCGCCGATGGTGCGCAGGATCGCAATGTCTGCGCCTTTGTCGTTCACTACCATGATCAAGGTAGCAATGATGTTGAACGCCGCCACAGCGACGATCATCAGCAACAGCAGGCCGATCATGGTCTTTTCCATTTTCATTGCGCTGAACAGGCTGCCTTGAGTGTGCGTCCAATTATCAGGCTTATAGGCCGCGCCCAGGCTGGCGGCGATATCCGCCGAGACCTTGGGCGCCGCATACAGGTCTTTCACCGCCAGGCGCACGCTTTGCACCTGGTTCGGCTGCCAATGCTGTATCTCGGCCGCGTCGGCCATGTGGATCAAGGCCATCGAACCATCCAGCTCGGCGCCAACCTTGAAGATCCCGACCACGTTCAAGCGCTGCATGCGCGGGGTGATCCCTCCCGGTGCGGTGCTGATTTCCGGCACGATCAGGGTCAGCTTGTCCCCCACATTCAGGCGAAAACGCCGGGCAGTGATTTCGCCGACCACCACGCCGAACTCGCCGGGTTTCAGGTCATCCAGTTTGCCGCGCACGATGTGCTGGGCCACGATCGACACCTTGCCTTCCTGCGCCGGGTCGACGCCGCTGATCTCGATCGGCTGCATCGCGCCCTTGTAGGAAAACATGCCGTCCATCTGTGTGAAAGGTACTGCGGCAGTCACTTCCGGATTCTTCATCGCGGCGGCAGCCACGGGCTGCCAATCGTCAATCGGGTTCACGCCGACGATGGTGGCGTGGGGCACCATGCCGAGAATGCGCGAGCTCATTTCGCGCTGGAAGCCGTTCATCACCGACAGCACCACGATCATCGCCAATACGCCCAAGGCGAGGCCGATCATCGAGGTCATCGAGATAAACGATACAAAACGGTTGCGGCGCTTGGCGCGGGTATAGCGCGTGCCGATGAAAATCGATAACGGTCTGAACATTCGCGTGCACCGCCTGAAAAAATGAAAAAGCCCGGCGCTTAAAGCACCGGGCTTGAAACGGGTCAGATGGCGACCAGATGACCTTCCTGCAGGTGCAACACGCGGTCCATCTGCCGGGCCATGCTCATGTCATGGGTCACCACCAGGAACGCGGTGCGCATCTGGGTGCTCAGTTCCAGCATCAAGTCCTTGATGCCCTGGGCAGTGTGGGAGTCGAGGTTGCCGGTGGGCTCGTCGAGCATCACCAGGCCCGGGTTGTTCACCAGGGCGCGGGCAATCGCCACACGCTGACGCTCGCCACCGGACAGTTCGGCCGGCTTGTGTTCCAGGCGATGGCCGAGGCCGACGCGTTCCAGCAAGGCCTTGGCGCGCTGGCGGGCTTGCGGGATCGCGGTCTTGCCGATCAACAGCGGCATGCACACGTTTTCCAGCGCCGTGAATTCCGGCAACAGGTGGTGGAACTGGTACACAAAGCCCAAAGAACGGTTGCGCAATTGGCCACGGGCCTTTTCGCCCAGGGCCGACAGTTCTTCACCGGCCAGCCATACGCTGCCCTGGGACGGCGTATCAAGCCCGCCCAGCAGGTTCAGCAAGGTACTTTTGCCGGAACCGGAACTACCAACGATCGCCACGCGCTCGCCGGGGTGCAGCTCAAGTTGCAGGTTGGACAACACGACAACAGATTCCGGGCCCTCCTCGTAGGATTTACCCAGGTTTCGGCAGCTCAGGATTGCTTTTTCACTCATGCCCGATTCACTCATAACGTAAGGCCTGTGCTGGCTGGGTACGCGCCGCGCGCCAGGCTGGATACAGGGTGGCAAGGAAACTCAGGACCAACGCAGCGCCGCCCACCATCAACACGTCCTGGGTCTGCACCTGGGACGGCAAGTAGTCGATGAAGTAGACGTCAGCGTTGAGAAACTTATGGCCGAGCACGTTTTCCAGTGCGGCAATGGCGGCGCTGACATTCAACGCCGCCAGGATCCCGACGGCGGTGCCGATCAAGGTGCCGACCACGCCAATCACCGTGCCTTGCACCATAAAGATCGCCATGATCTGCCCCGGCGTGGCGCCAAGCGTGCGCAGGATGGCGATATCGCCCTTCTTGTCATTCACCACCATCACCAGCGTGGAGATGATATTGAACGCCGCCACGGCGACGATCAGCAGCAACAGCAGGCCGATCATGGCTTTTTCCATGCGGATGGCCTGGTACAGGTTGCCGTGGGTACGGGTCCAGTCGCGGGCGTAGTATTGGCTCTCACCCAAATGCTGGGCGATTTCCCAGGCACCGCGCGGCGCGTCGAACAGGTCGTTGAACTTCAGGCGCAAGCCCTGCACCTGGTCCGGCTGCCAGCGATGCAGGCGGGCCAGGTCGGTGAGGTTGGTCAGGCCGAGGTAGCCGTCGATCTCGCCGGCACCCACGTGGAAGGTGCCCACCACGGTAAAGCGCTTCATGCGCGGAAACATGCCGGCCGGGGTCACAGTGACTTCCGGCGCGACGAAGGTCAGCTTGTCGCCGAGGCCCACGCCGAGCTTGGCCGCAGCCTTGTCGCCGATCACGATGCCGAAGCTGCCCGGCGCCAAGTCATCGAGTTTGCCCTGCAACATGAACTTGTCGATGATCGAGACTTTACGTTCCTGGGCCGGGTCGATGGCATTGAGCAGGATCTTCTGCACCTTGCCGTCGTTGGTCAGCAACCCCTGCATCTGGGTAAACGGCGCAACGGCCAGTACCTTGGGGTTCTGCTTGACCTTGTCGGCGAGGCTTTGCCAGTCACTGATGGGCGCATCGCCCTCAATAGTCGCGTGGGGCACCATGCCCAGCACGCGGGTGCGCATCTCATGATCGAAGCCGTTCATCACCGAGAGCACCACGATCATCACGACCACGCCCAAGGCGAGCCCGATCATCGAGGTCAAGGAAATGAACGACACAAAATGATTGCGACGCTTTGCACGGGTATAACGCGTGCCGATAAATACGAAGAGAGGTCTGAACATGTCGGGGCTTGTTCGGAGGAAAAGAAGACGTCCCGGTGGCGGGGTCTGGTAAGCAGCTTTACACTCAGACCATTACCGTTACCTGGGGTTCGCCATGTCGACATTAGATGAAGAAGAGCGCCGCGAATACTACCGTATCGACGACATGATCGCACTCCAAATCAAAAGCCTGTCTGCCCCCGAAGCGGCGAGCAAGGAAGTGTTGCTGGATGATTCGCCGCTGTTCAACCTGCTCAGCGAGTTGCACCTGAGTGAATTCGAAGCCCAGCACCTGTTGCGTCAGCTCAGCGAGAAGGATCGCACCCTCGCCGCCTTCCTCCGCGTGCAGAACAAACGCGTGGACCTGCTCAGCCAAATCATGGCGCGCGGCCTGCTGGATGAGGTCGGCGCACCGCAACCGGTGATCATTTCCGAAGGCGGTATCGACTTCCAACACCCCACTCCCCTGGCGACTGGCGCGCACCTCGCGGTCAAACTGGTGCTGATGCCCCAGGCGCTCGGCCTGCTGCTGCGCGCGCGCATCACCCATTGCGATCCCAAAGGCGATGCCTTTGACGTCGGCACGGAATTCGAATCCATGACCGATGCCCAACGCCAACTGCTCGCGCGCTACATCCTGCAGAAACAGGCCCAGGAACGTCGCCTGGCGCGGGAACAAAGCGACGACATCTGAATGTGTATTCACTACGCCAGTCATCCTGGCGCGAAGGAGCAACTGTGACCCTGATCTACGGCCATCGCGGTGCCAAAGGCGAAGCACCGGAAAACACCCTGACCAGCTTTCAGGAGTGCCTCAAGCACGGCGTACGCCGTTGCGAACTGGACTTGCACCTGTCCATGGACGGCGAGCTGATGGTCATGCACGACCCGACCCTCAAACGCACCGCCGACCGGCGTGGCAAGGTCGTCGAGTATTCGGCGGCGGACCTGGTGAAGATGGATGCGCGCAAAGGCGGCCCGGGCTGGATCCAGCCGTGCCCGATCCCGCGCCTGGAGGAGCTGTTCGAAAAGTGCGACTTCGATCACTGGCAACTGGAAGTCAAAAGCGCCTCACGCACCCGCGCCGCCACCACGGTGCTGGCGATCCGCGAGATGGCCGTGCGCTTTGGCCTGATGGACAAAGTCACCGTCACCTCAAGCTCAAGGGAAGTATTGAAAGCAGCGGTTGACCTCACCCCCGACCTGTCACGCGGCCTGGTGGCCGAGTACGCCTGGCTCGACCCGCTGAAGGTCGCGCAAAACTACGGCTGTGAGTATCTGGCGTTGAACTGGACGCTGTGCACCCCTGAACGTCTGGAAAAAGCCCAGCGCCAGGGTTTGCACGTATCCGTGTGGACAGTCAACGAACCTGCGCTGATGCGCAGGCTCGCCGACTTCGGCGTAGATAGCCTGATTACAGACTTTCCCGGTTTGGCCACTGCCACCCTCGGGAATTACTGAAATCGGTCTCCCCGGCCGGCTCAGGCCACCGGCCGGAGCCGCTCAAAAAAGCCGGTTGAGGCCGTCGTAGGCAGCTACCCGATAGGCTTCAGCCATGGTCGGGTAGTTGAACGTGGTGTTGACGAAATACTTGAGGGTATTGAGTTCACCCGGCTGGCTCATGATCGCCTGGCCGATGTGCACGATCTCCGAAGCCTGGTAGCCGAAGCAGTGCACGCCGAGCACTTCCAGGGTTTCACGGTGGAACAGGATCTTCAGCATGCCTTGCGGCTCACCGGCGATCTGCGCACGCGCCATGCTCTTGAAGAACGCCTTGCCCACTTCGTAGGGCACCTTGGCCTTGGTCAGTTCGTGCTCGTTCTTGCCGATCGAGCTGATCTCGGGAATCGTGTAGATCCCGGTCGGCACGTCGTTCACGTAGCGCCAGCTGCCATTGTCGACGATGCTGCCCGCCGCCGAACGGCCTTGGTCATGGGCGGCACTGGCCAGGCTCGGCCAGCCGATCACGTCACCGGCGCCGTAGATATTGGTCACGCAGGTACGGTAGTTTTCGTCGACCTCGATCTGACCACGACTGTTGACCTTGACCCCGATGTTTTCCATGCCGAGCTTGTCAGTGTTGCCGGTACGGCCGTTGCACCACAGCAAGGCGTCGGCCTTGATCTTCTTGCCGGACTTGAGGTGCAGGATCACACCGTTATCCAGGCCTTCGACCCGCTCATACTCTTCGTTATGGCGCACGGTAATGTTGTTGTTGCTGAAGTGGTAGCTCAACGCCTGGGAAATTTCCGAGTCGAGGAAGCTCAGCAACTGGTCACGGTTGTCGACCAACTCCACCAGCACACCCAGGCCGCTGAAGATCGAGGCGTATTCACAGCCGATCACGCCGGCACCGTAGATGATCAGTTTGCGCGGGGTGTGGCCCAGGCTCAGGATGGTGTCGCTATCGTAGATACGCGGGTGGTGGAAATCGATATCCGCCGGACGATACGGGCGTGAACCGGTGGCGATGATGATGTGCTTGGCCACTAGCTTCTCGACCACGCCGTTGGGGCAGACCACTTCGACGGTTTGCTCGTCGGCGAAGCTGCCAGTGCCGAAGAACAGGTCGACACGGTTACGGGCGTAGTAGCCCGTACGCGAAGCAACCTGCTTGGAGATGACTTTCTCGGCGCTTTTCAGCACGTCCGGGAACGAGAACCAGCGCGGCTCACCAATGGCCCGAAACATCGGGTTGGTGTTGAACTGCATGATCTGGCGCACCGAGTGACGCAAGGCCTTGGACGGGATGGTGCCCAGGTGGGTGCAGTTACCGCCGACTTGGCGACGGCTATCGACCATCGCCACCTTGCGCCCGGCCTTCGCGGCGTTCATCGCCGCACCTTCTCCAGCTGGGCCGGAACCCAGTACCACCACGTCGTAGTTGTAGACAGCCATGCGTACTCCTCAGAACAGGCCAGGCGTACGGTTGGACGCCGGGCTAAATCATGCCGCGGCCAGCGGTCATGAAGGACAATTTGGCTCAAGTGTGTGAACCGGGGCACAGTCTATATAAGGCGTAACGCCGCGCACATTAACCCTTGGTCGCGTCGTAGGCCAGTATTGCCTTTACTACACAGCGCAGATTATCCCTGAACCCTGCCGCTGCCGGAAAATGAATTACCCTGTAGTCACGCATCTTTTCGGGACGGGCCATTATGCGGCATATAGTTTTCTGTTTATTACTGATGCTGTCGATCACAGCACACGCCAATGAGGCGGAACGGCTAAAGCAGGCCAACTTCCCGGCACAGTCACAGGAACTGCCCCTGAAAAACCAGGCTGTGCTCACCTACCTCTGGGCCGACGTGTACGCGGCCGCGCTGTATACCCCTTCGGAATTGAGCGCCAAACAGGCCTGGGAGCAGAAAAAGGCGCTGCGCCTGACGCTGTATTACTTTCGCGACATCGACCGCAATGACGTGATCAAGGCGGCCAATACGACCCTGGAACGCCAGCAATCCAGCGCGAGCTTGAAGCCTGAGCTGGAAAAACTGCATGCCCGCTTTCGTGACATTCAAGCCGGTGATCGATATGCCCTGGATTATCGACCAGGGCGTGGCTTGAACCTGGAGATCAATGGGCAAGTGCTGTTCAGCAGTCGCGATGACGCGCTGGCGAGGGCCTACCTGGGGATCTGGTTGGCGCCCAAGGGGTTGTCCGAGGAGTTGCGCAGCAAATTGCTGAATTGAGGATTTGCGCCGACTGAACTGCCGCCTTCGCGAGGCACGTCGAATCGTCGCATCGCCGCGTCCACATTTTGACCGCGTTTTTTCAGGGAGTACGCGGTCCAAATGCGGGACCTGGCTTGCCTGCGAAGCGGCCCCAAAGACAACACAAAACCCCCAGCCATGAAAAAGCCCCGAACCAGTCGGGGCTTTTTCACTTACCGCTAATGCTTAGCGTGGAAACGCAGGCGGGTTGACCCCAGCCATGTCTTCCATCACGCGAACCACCTGGCAGCTGTACCCGAACTCGTTGTCGTACCAGACATACAGTACAACGCGGTTGTCCTGGGTAATGGTCGCCTCAGCGTCCACCACTCCGGCGTGGCGCGAGCCAACGAAGTCAGTGGAGACCACTTCCTGCGAGTTGACGTAGTCGATTTGCTTGTGCAGATCGGAGTGCAGCGCCATGTAGCGCAGGTACTCGTTCATCTCTTCACGGGTAGCGGCTTTCTCAAGGTTCAGGTTGAGAATCGCCATCGACACGTTAGGCGTCGGCACGCGGATCGCGTTACCGGTCAGCTTGCCGGCCAGCTCAGGCAGGGCCTTGGCAGCAGCAGTGGCAGCACCGGTCTCGGTGATCACCATGTTCAACGCGGCGCTGCGGCCACGGCGATCGCCCTTGTGGAAGTTGTCGATCAGGTTCTGGTCGTTGGTGTACGAGTGAACCGTCTCAACGTGGCCATTGACGATACCGAACTTGTCATTCACCGCCTTCAGCACCGGCACGATGGCGTTGGTGGTGCAGGAAGCGGCGGACACGATCTTGTCGTCAGCCGTGATTTCAGCGTGGTTGATGCCGTGCACGATGTTCTTCAGCTTGCCCTTGCCAGGCGCGGTCAGGACAACGCGGTCGATACCTGGGCAGGCCAGGTGCTGGCCCAGGCCTTCGGCGTCACGCCATACGCCGGTGTTGTCCACCAGCAGAGCGTCCTTGATGCCGTACTGGGTGTAATCCACCTCGGACGGGTTCTTCGCGTAGATCACCTGGATCAGGTTACCGTTGGCGGTGATGGTGCTGTTTTCTTCGTCGATGGTGATGGTGCCGTTGAACGAACCGTGTACCGAATCGCGGCGCAGCAGGCTGGCGCGTTTGGTCAGGTCGTTCTCGGCGCCTTTGCGCACCACGATGGCCCGCAGGCGCAGGCCGTCGCCACCACCGGTTTTTTCGATCAGGATGCGCGCCAACAGGCGGCCGATACGACCAAAGCCGTACAGCACAACGTCGGTGCCTTTGCGGGCTGCGGCGCTCTGCTGGCCAACCACATCAGCCATTTCTTCACGCACGAACTGCTCGGCGCTGCGGCCTGCGCCTTCTTTGCGGAATTTATAGGCCAGCTTGCCCAGGTCTACCGAAGCCGCGCCGAGCTTGAGCTCGCTCATGGCTTTGAGCAGTGGGAATGTTTCGTGGACGGAGAGTTCGCTGTCGTCGGCGGAACGGTGACGCGCAAAGCGGTGAGCTTTGAGAATCGCGATGACAGACTGGTTGATCAGGCTGCGGCCATAGATCGAGCTCACCACATTGTTATTGCGGTACAGCTGACCGATAAGCGGGATCATCGCTTCTGCGAGTGCTTCACGGTCGATCCATTCACCAAGACACTGGTCGGGCTTCTGAGTCACGGGAACCTTCCACATGTAGGGGCTGAAAAAAGGGGCTACATTATGCCGCCCGACTGCCCTTGGAGCAATGCGCGTCCTACAACAAAAAAGCTTTGCGCAAAAAAGCCACCCCGCTGGAGCCCAGTAAATACGCGGGTTCCAGAAGACCTCTCTTTGGGCAACAACGCCGACTTGTCCGTAACCCTCCAAAACAATCGCGTATTTCGGCACTACATATTGAGTCAAAACACGCCATTGTTTGTCTTAGCCACTACATTTCCTACAAACCGTAATAGGCTCAGTCAGAAACTGACAGGCGGCACCTCTGGCCGTTACAATTACCGACTTTGTCGCAACGCTTGGAGCTCAACCTTCCGTGCCCGTTCTGCGTCTACCGCTTCTCCCTGCCGCGGCAGGTAAACAGCACTGGGGCAACCTGCCCGGTGCCGCCCTTAGCCTGGCCATCGCCGAGGCTGCCAGCGCAGCCAAGCGCTTTACCCTGCTGCTCACCGCCGACAGCCAAAGTGCCGAACGGTTGGAGCAGGAGCTGAGCTTCTTCGCCCCCGATTTGCCGGTGCTGCATTTTCCCGATTGGGAAACCCTACCCTACGACCTGTTCTCGCCGCATCAGGACATCATCTCGCAGCGCATCGCCAGCCTGTACCGCTTGCCGGAACTGGCCCACGGTGTGCTGGTGGTGCCGATCACCACGGCACTGCATCGCCTGGCACCGACCAAGTTCCTGCTGGGCAGCAGCCTGGTCCTGGATATCGGCCAGAAGCTCGATGTGGAACAGATGCGCACGCGCCTGGAGGCCAGCGGCTACCGCTGCGTCGACACGGTGTACGAGCACGGTGAATTTGCAGTGCGCGGTGCGCTGATCGACCTGTTCCCGATGGGCAGTAAAGTGCCCTATCGCATCGACCTGTTCGATGACGAAATCGAGACCCTGCGCACCTTCGATCCGGAAAACCAGCGTTCCATCGACAAAGTCGACTCGATCAAGCTGCTGCCGGCCCGGGAATTCCCGCTGCAAAAAGACGCGGTCACGCGCTTCAAGGCGCGCTTCCGTGAGCGTTTCGACGTCGACTTCCGTCGTTGCCCGATCTTTCAGGACTTGAGCAGCGGGATTACACCCGCGGGGATCGAGTACTACCTGCCGCTGTTCTTCGACGAAACATCTACCTTGTTCGATTACTTGCCCCAGGACACGCAAGTATTCTCGCTGCCGGGTATCGAGCAGGCGGCAGAAAACTTCTGGAACGACGTGCGTAACCGCTATGAAGAGCGCCGCGTTGATCCGTCCCGGCCTTTATTGCCGCCCGCCGAGCTGTTCCTGCCGGTAGAAGATTGCTTCGCGCGCTTGAAAAACTGGCCACGCGTAGTTGCCAGCCAACAAGATGTGGACGCGGGTAGTGGCCGCGAGCGCTTCCCGGCGGGGACACTGCCGGACCTGGCGATCCAGGCTAAAGCCACACAACCGCTGGAAGCGCTGTCCAACTTCCTGGGCGACTTCCCTGGCCGCGTGCTGTTTACCGCTGAGTCCGCCGGGCGTCGCGAAGTCCTGCTGGAGCTGCTGGAACGCCTGAAGCTGCGACCGAAAACCGTCGACAGCTGGCCGGACTTTGTAAAAAGCAAAGAACGCCTGGCGATCACCATAGCACCGCTGGACGAAGGCCTGTTGCTGGACGACCCGGCCTTGGCGCTGATCGCCGAGAGCCCGCTGTTCGGCCAGCGCGTGATGCAACGTCGACGCCGCGAAAAACGCGCCGACGCCAACAACGACGCGGTGATCAAAAACCTCACCGAGCTGCGCGAAGGCGCGCCGGTGGTGCATATCGACCACGGCGTTGGCCGCTACCTCGGCCTGCAAACCCTGGAAATCGACAACCAGGCCGCCGAATTCCTCACCATGGAATACGCTGAGGGCGCCAAGCTCTACGTGCCGGTGGCCAGCCTGCACCTGATCGCCCGCTACACCGGCAGCGACGACGCCCTGGCGCCGTTGCATCGCCTGGGTTCCGAGACCTGGCAGAAGGCCAAGCGCAAGGCCGCCGAACAAGTCCGCGACGTCGCCGCCGAACTGCTCGACATCTATGCCCGCCGCGCAGCGCGCGAAGGTTACGCGTTCGCCGACCCGAAAGCCGACTACGCCACCTTCAGCGCCGGCTTTGCTTTCGAAGAAACCCCGGACCAGCAAACCACCATCGAAGCGGTGCGCGCCGACATGCTCGCGCCCAAGCCGATGGACCGTCTGGTGTGTGGCGACGTGGGCTTCGGCAAGACCGAAGTGGCGATGCGCGCCGCCTTCATCGCCGTGCACGGCGGCCGCCAGGTAGCGATCCTGGTGCCGACCACCCTGCTCGCCCAGCAGCACTACAACAGCTTCCGCGATCGCTTTGCCGACTGGCCGGTGACCGTGGAAGTGATGAGCCGCTTCAAGTCGGCCAAGGAAGTGAACGCCGCCATCGCTGACCTGGCGGAAGGCAAGATCGACATCGTGATCGGCACCCACAAGCTGTTGTCGGACGATGTGAAGATCAAGAACCTCGGCCTGGTGATCATCGACGAAGAACACCGTTTTGGGGTGCGTCAGAAGGAACAACTCAAGGCCCTGCGCAGCGAAGTCGACATCCTCACCCTCACCGCTACGCCGATTCCGCGCACGCTGAACATGGCGGTGTCGGGCATGCGCGACCTGTCGATCATCGCCACGCCACCGGCGCGGCGCTTGTCGGTACGCACCTTTGTGATGGAGCAGAACAAAAGCACGGTCAAGGAAGCGCTGCTACGGGAATTGCTGCGCGGCGGGCAGGTTTACTACTTGCACAACGATGTGAAGACCATCGAGAAATGTGCTGCCGACCTCGCCGAATTGGTACCGGAAGCGCGCATCGCCATCGGCCACGGGCAGATGCGCGAACGCGAACTCGAACAGGTGATGAGCGACTTCTACCACAAGCGCTTCAACGTGCTGATCGCCTCGACCATCATCGAGACCGGTATCGACGTGCCGAGCGCTAACACCATCATCATCGAGCGCGCCGACAAATTCGGCCTGGCGCAGCTGCACCAGCTGCGCGGCCGGGTGGGTCGCAGTCACCACCAGGCGTATGCCTATTTGCTCACGCCGCCGCGCCAGCAAATCACTTCCGACGCGGAAAAGCGCCTGGAAGCCATCGCCAACACTCAGGACCTGGGCGCCGGTTTTGTACTGGCCACCAACGACCTGGAAATCCGTGGCGCCGGCGAGCTGCTGGGCGACGGCCAGAGCGGGCAGATCCAGGCGGTGGGTTTCACCCTGTATATGGAGATGCTTGAACGCGCGGTGAAAGCCATCCGCAAAGGCGAGCAACCGAACCTCGATCAACCCTTGGGCGGCGGTCCGGAAATCAACCTGCGCTTGCCGGCGTTGATTCCCGAAGACTACCTGCCGGACGTGCATGCGCGGTTGATCCTGTACAAACGCATCGCCTCGGCCACCGACGAAGAAGGCCTCAAGGACCTACAGGTGGAGATGATCGACCGCTTCGGCCTGCTGCCGGAACCGACCAAGAACCTGGTGCGCCTGACCTTGCTCAAATTGCAGGCCGAGCAGTTGGGCATCAAGAAAGTCGACGCCGGGCCGCAGGGCGGGCGCATCGAATTTGAAGCACAGACCCCGGTGGACCCATTGGTGCTGATCAAGATGATCCAGGGCCAGCCGAACCGCTACAAGTTCGAAGGGGCTACGCTGTTCAAGTTCATGGTGCCGATGGAACGGGCCGAAGAACGCTTTAATACACTGGAGGCGTTGTTCGAGCGCCTCATCCCGAAATCTGCTTGAAGGACGCCCCAATGCGCCTGTTCCGCATTTTGAGCTTGTTGTTGGTGGCAGTGGCACCTGCGGCATTTGCCGATAGCCCGTACCTGGTGGAAATGATCCTGGTGCGCCAGAACGCAGAGCCGCCGCTCAACAGCCGCGCCGCCCCGGAAAACTGGGATGCTGGCGCAGCGCGCTTGGGCGATAAACTGAGCCCGCCGCGCTTGTCCAACATTGTCGATAAGCTGCGCGCTGACTCCACCTACACGGTGCTGTTACACAAGGCGTGGGAACAGAACCTGGGGGAGCAGCCGGTCAACGTCGCAATCTCCGACGGCCAGGAGCAGTTTGGTCAGTTTCCTATCGAAGGCGTATTGAGCCTGCAACTGGGCCGATTTACCGATATCGATGCGAACTTCTGGATCAACCAGTTCGACAGCAACGGCAGTGTGATCGCCAGCGAACACTTGAGCCAGACCGACGTGCGCACCAAGAACAACCAACTCAACTACCTGGATGGCGGCCACCTGGCGCTGCTGATCAAGATCACCTCGCTGACCGCCAAGCCACCCAGCGCACCACCGCCCGACATTCAGGACTGATCCAGCGCCATGGCCCTGACGTCGTCGCTGACCAAACCCCTGGCCCCTTCGTGGGCCAATCGCTTCAAAGAGCAGAGCCTGGAGCGCGGGCGACGTTATGCCTTGGAGAACCGGGTGCGCATCGTTGAGTCCGGCGACAGCACCATCATCGCCAGCTGCGAAGGCTCGGGCAGCAACGTTTATCGGCAAACCATCTCGCTGCGCGAATCGGCCAAAGGCACGCTGATACTGGTGGACAGCCGCTGTACCTGCCCGGTGCACACCAACTGCAAACACATCGCGGCGGTGCTGCTTAAAGTCCAGGAAACCCTGGCCTACCCGGCCGCCGCACAGGATGCCGAGTTGCTGGAAAAACTCCAGGCCGTGCTGGAAAACCGCGTGGCGTTGCCGCAGGTGGTGATGGAAGACGTGCCGCCCGTACCGCGTCTGTGGTTGGCCAGTGTCGAGTTCAGTGCATTTGAACCGCGCAACGGCAAGATGCAGCGCTACATCCAGCACCGCGCGGCACTGTCCTTCAACTACTTGGGCAATTACGTCAGCGGGCAGAAAAACGCCGACATCATCGTGCGCCAGGACACCCAGAGCCTGCGCATCAAGCGGCATCCCGAGCTGGAGCAACCCTATCGCGAGCAACTTCGGTTGCTCGGTTTCAAGATCGCCACGCGTCAGAGCAAAGCCCTGCCGGAAAGCGCCGGCGAGCTGTTCGAGCTGGTCAATGACAGCGCCTGGCTGAACTTTACCCTCAATGCCTCGCCGACCTTGCGGGCCGAGGGTTGGGAGTTGCAGATCGAAGAAGATTTCGGGTTCGACCTGAGCGCCGTCGATGACTGGTACGCCACCGTCGATGAAGGGCCGGAACGTGACTGGTTCGACCTGGAGCTGGGGATTATCGTCAACGGCGAACGGCTGAGCCTGCTGCCGATCCTGCTGAACCTGATGCGCTCACACACCGAGATCCTGAATCCGGAAAAAATCGCGCGACGCCGCGATGATGAGCTGATCCTGGTGAACATTCCCGGCTTGCCCAATGGCCATGGTCCGCTGCAAGTGGCCTTGCCTTACGGCCGGCTGAAACCCGTGCTGGCCACCCTGGGCGAGTTCTACCTGCAAGAAGCCGGCAGCACCACGCTGCGCCTGGCCAAGGCTGATGCGATTCGCCTGAACCCGCTGGAAGACCTGCCACTGCAATGGGAAGGTGGCGAAAAGATCCGTAACTTTGCCCAACGCCTGCGGGATATCAAGGATTTCACCTGCGTGGCGCCCGAAGGGCTGAACGCGACCTTGCGCCCGTATCAACTGGAAGGCTTGAGTTGGATGCAGTCGCTGCGTCAGCTGGACGTTGGCGGGATACTTGCGGATGACATGGGCCTGGGCAAAACCCTGCAGACCCTGGCGCATATTCTCACTGAGAAAGCCGCCGGGCGCCTGGACCGGCCGTGCATGGTCGTGATGCCCACCAGCCTGATTCCCAACTGGCTTGATGAAGCAGCGCACTTCACGCCACAGCTCAAGGTGTTGGCGCTGTATGGCGCAACGCGCAAGAAACACTTCGCCAACCTGCAGGACTATGACCTGCTGCTGACCACCTACGCCCTGCTGCCCAAGGACATCGAACAGCTCGCCGCCCTGCCCTTGCATGTGCTGATCCTCGATGAAGCGCAATACATCAAGAACCCTAATAGCAAAGCCGCCCAGGCGGCGCGCGAGCTGAATGCGCGGCAGCGCTTGTGCCTGAGTGGTACGCCGCTGGAAAACCACTTGGGTGAACTGTGGTCGCTGTTCCACTTCCTGTTGCCGGGCTGGCTGGGCGATGTAAAAAGTTTCAACCGCGATTACCGCGTGCCCATCGAAAAGCGCGCCAGCGATGTGCGATTGCAGCACCTAAACGGTCGGATCAAACCCTTCCTGCTGCGACGCACCAAGGAACAGGTGGCCACGGAGTTGCCGCCCAAGACCGAGATCATCCACTGGGTCGACCTCAACGAGGCGCAGCGCGATGTGTACGAAACCATGCGCCTGGCCATGGACAATAAGGTGCGAGACGAGATTACCCGCAAGGGCGTGGCGCGCAGCCAGATCATCATTCTTGAAGCGCTGTTGAAGTTGCGTCAGGTGTGCTGCGATTTACGTTTGGTCAACGACGCCGCCCTGCCCGCACGGGGCAGTAGCTCGGGCAAGCTCGATAGCTTGATGGACATGCTCGAAGAACTGTTTGCCGAAGGACGGCGAATTTTGCTGTTCTCCCAGTTCACCTCGATGCTGAGCCTGATCGAAGCGGAGCTTAAAAAGCGTGGCGTGGCCTACGCGCTGTTGACCGGCCAGACCCGCGATCGGCGTACGCCGGTAAAGGACTTCCAGAGTGGCAAGCTGCAGATTTTTCTGATCAGCCTGAAGGCCGGCGGTGTAGGCCTGAACCTGACCGAAGCCGACACGGTGATCCACTACGACCCATGGTGGAACCCAGCTACGGAGAATCAGGCGACTGACCGGGCGTACCGGATAGGGCAGGAGAAGCCGGTGTTCGTCTACAAGATGATTGCGCGGGGTACGGTGGAGGAAAAAATCCAGCACCTTCAGAAGGAAAAGTCAGACTTGGCGGCGGGTGTGCTGGATGGGCGCACGACCGGGGATTGGCAGTTGGGCAATGAGGATATTGAAGCGTTGTTTGCGCCGTTGCCCCACAAGCAAGAGAAGCGTTGACGGTTAGACCGCTATCGCAGGCAAGCCAGCTCCCACCTTGGAATGCATTCCCATGTGGGAGCTGGCTTGCCTGCGATAGCCGCGACGCGGTTTTCAGCCGACCAGCTGAGCATCCCGCAACGCGGTAAGCGCCGCCAACCACCGCGGATCCTGCTTGTAATCCGTCGAAGCAATCGCCTGCCCCCGCATCCGCGCAATGCGCGCCGATGGGGTGACCTTCATACGCTGAGCGGCCGTCAGTGCCAACTCAGCCGCCGCCCGATCATTGCACACCAGCCCCATATCACAACCAGCCGTCAACGCGGCTTCAATCCGGCTGGCCGCGTCACCGACCACATGTGCACCGGCCATCGACAGGTCATCGCTGAAAATCACCCCATCAAACTGCAATTCGCCGCGCAAAATATCCTGCAACCATCGACGCGAAAAGCCAGCTGGCTGAGCGTCAACCTGCGGGTAAATAACATGCGCCGGCATTACCGCCGCCAACTGCTTGCTCAGCCGCGCGAACGGCACCAGGTCATTCGTGCGAATCTCTTCCAGGCTACGTTCGTCATTGGGAATCGCCACGTGTGAATCAGCCTCAGCCCAACCGTGGCCCGGGAAGTGTTTGCCTGTAGCAGCCATGCCGGCGCTGTTCATGCCACGGATAAAGGCACCGGCCAGCACGGCGGCGCGCTCGGGGTCGCCTTCGAAGGAACGGGTGCCGACGACTGCGCTGCGTTGATAGTCCAGGTCGAGCACCGGGGCGAAGCTCAGGTCGAGGCCCACGGCCAGTACTTCAGTCGCCATGACCCAACCGCACTGCTCGGCCAAGTACTCGGCATTCAGGTTATCCGCCAGCGCACGCATGGCCGGCAGGCGCACAAAACCCTGGCGCAGGCGCTGTACACGACCGCCTTCCTGATCGACTGCCAGCAGCAGATCCGGGCGCACGGCACGAATTGCCGCGCTCAATTCACGCACCTGGCGCGGGTGCTCGATATTACGCGCGAAAATGATCAGGCCGCCCACTTCAGGCTGGCGCAGCAGGTGGCGGTCCTCGGCCGTCAGCCAGGTACCGGCAACGTCGACCATCAAAGAACCTTGCAGGGCAGCAGTCATAAACCTTCCTTAAATAACGCACGCAACCCGTTGCCCTCACGCGGCGCGAATGGCGCGGTGAGCACAACGGGTTGCGAATAAATAGCTGAAATCGGCATGGCGGCTAGCTTAGCGGATGCAAGCGGCCTCGCACACCCGGGGCGGTTAAACCTTGGCGACAGCCGGCGTGGTTTTACTGCGCGGACGCAATTGGGCGGCGGCCATGGTCGGGTCGGTCACGCCGGTTTCGGCACGCATGCCGGCGGCGAGGAATGGCACCATGAGGCGCATGACCTGTTCGATGGAGGTGTTGACGCCGAAATCGGTCTCGGCAATAGCCCGCAATGCCTTGATCCCAGACATGCTGAACGCTGCGGCACCGAGCATGAAGTGCACGCGCCAGAACAGTTCGATGGGCGGAATGCGCGGGGCGGCCTCGTTGACCAGCAACATATAGCGACGAAATACCTTGCCGTACATGTCTTCCAGATAACGTCGCAAGTGACCCTGGCTCTGGCTGAACGCCAGGCCCAGCAGACGCATGAAGATCGACAGGTCGTTGCCGCTGCGCGGTTGAACCACCAGGGCTTGTTCAACCAGGATTTCCAGCAGGTCTTCGAGGGTAGGCTTGTGATCAGCCTTGGCCTGGCGGCGCTCCAACTCACGGTCGAGGCTGGCGCAGAACGGCCCCAGAAAGCGCGAGAACACCGCCTGGATCAGGGCCTTTTTCGAGCCAAAATGGTAGTTCACTGCAGCAAGGTTGACCCCTGCCTTGCTGGTTATCAGCCGCAATGAAGTTTCAGCAAATCCTTTTTCCGCGAACAATTGCTCGGCAGCATCGAGAATGCGTTCAACGGTTTCCGACTGGGCCATGGCTACTCCGCCTGACAAACACTTGTTTGAAACATACGTTTCAGACTGTGTCTTGTCAAGCCTGGGGGTTCGCTTTCCGGCCGGGCAGTCATGTAGTTCATCGCTATTTAATCACATCCCTAACGGTCTGTAGGCAGCGCTATCTCTGCCTTGTGGGAAGCATGCCCGATGACCGTCCAGCGGAGTGGTAGAAAAGGATGATTGCCAAGCGCAGTCTACTGTATATAATCCCAGTCACTGTATAAAAAGACAGAGCGATCAACATGCTAAAACTGACGCCACGCCAAGCTGAGATTCTGGCTTTTATCAAGCGCTGCCTCGATGACAACGGCTACCCGCCGACGCGAGCGGAAATTGCGCTGGAACTGGGGTTCAAGTCCCCCAACGCCGCCGAAGAACACCTTAAGGCCCTCGCTCGCAAAGGCGCGATCGAGATGACTCCGGGTGCATCACGCGGTATTCGCATCCCTGGCTTCGAAGCCAAGGCCGACGAATCGACCCTGCCGATCATCGGTCGCGTCGCCGCCGGTGCGCCAATCCTGGCGCAGCAGCACGTCGAGGAATCTTGCAACATCAACCCGACCTTCTTCCATCCTCGCGCCGATTACCTGTTGCGGGTCCATGGCATGAGCATGAAGGACGTGGGCATCTTCGACGGCGACCTGCTGGCCGTTCACACCACCCGCGAAGCCCGTAATGGCCAGATCGTCGTCGCCCGTATCGGCGATGAAGTCACCGTCAAACGCTTCAAGCGCGAAGGCAGCAAGGTCTGGCTCCTGGCCGAGAACCCTGAGTTCGCCCCGATTGAAGTGAACCTGAAAGATCAGGACCTGGTGATTGAAGGCTTGAGCGTCGGCGTCATTCGCCGCTAAAGGAGGCACCATGCAGCTCATCCACACCCCACAACACACACAACTGTCGCTGTTCGAGGCCTTCATGGCCCAACCCCTTGCGCCCATCCTCAAGGAAACGGTCGAGGCGCCTTGGAGCGCCGAGCCTGAGGCGTTCAGTGAATTGTCGTTGCGCGGTGCGGCGGGGAGTTGCCTGAGCCTGCTGGCGCCGATCCTGCGCGAATTGAGCGAAGAGCAGGACGCCCGCTGGCTGACGCTGATCGCTCCGCCGGCCAGCCTGACCCAGACCTGGTTGCGGGACGCCGGCCTCAACCGCGAGCGCATCCTGTTACTGCAACCGCGCGGTGCGCAAAGTGCCCAGCAGTTGACCTGCGAAGCCTTGCGCCTGGGCCGTAGCCATACGGTGGTGAGCTGGTTGAATCCGTTGAACGCTACCGCCAAGCAACAGTTGATCAGTGCGGCACGCGTTGGCGATGCGCAGAGCTTGAATATTCGATTGGGATAAATGTCGCGCAGCCCTTTGATAGAAGGGCGTGTGTAGTGAGCGGGCTTGTCGAATCGTCGCACCGCCCGGGATGGGCTGCGAAGCGGCCCTAAATAGATTGGTGCGATATATCAGATATTCTACGGTGGCCGGTTTTTGGACCGCTTCGCAGCCCTGCGCGAGCAAGCTCGCTCACTACAACGCCGGGACTCAGTGAAGCACCCGCGGCCCATCTTCTTTCTCCGGTTCGCCTTCAGCCAAGCGACCTGCCATCTGTACACCCACGCTCAACATGGCTTTAGCCACTTCCACGTGCTGGCCCTGCAGGAACACCTTGGCGTCCTCGGAAAAATCCAGAATAACCAGAGAACCTTCGTCCTCAGCCCGGCGCAGCTCGATTCGGCCGTCAGGCAACTCAACAATTTCCAGAAAGGACGTCGGCATAAAAGTCTGTTCTCCACGAAAGACGGGAATTATATCAGTCATCCACCCAACCCCGCTGACGATCTGGACAGGTTTCTTTACGGCTTGATGAACGGTGCAGAGCTGACTCGATTCGAATGTGGGAGCGGCAGCTCAACGCTCCCATATTTTAATCGAGCCCTCTCAGCACTCGCTCAGGCCTTCGCGATAGCGCAGCGCCAGTTTTTTTAGCTCCTGGCGCCAGCCTTCCAACTCTTCCCGGCTCAACGGCTTGGGTTCGTTCTCTTCAACTGCCACCGCTACGATCAGCGGCTGGGTCACGTCACCCTTGGGAACGTGGGGAACACGCGGCGGCTGGAACATGTCGGCATGCGCCTTGAGCAAGCGCGCGATCCAGCTGTCGGGGCTTTGCGCCATTTCCACCAGCTCGGCCAGTTCCGGGATCGCCATTGTGTCGAGCACGTCGCGGTTAATGATCATTTCTGCGCGCGGCGAACCGGCCTGGGGCAGACGGTAAAACCCGGCGATTTCATGGCACAGCCCCAACAAGGCACCGTACAGGTGGAACAACGCGGCTTCACGCCCCGCCTGGACGAGCGCAATGGCATTCATCTCCTTCCCTTCCTCGGCACGGCCAAGGGCTTCCAGGGACAAACCCGCGAAGTAAATTTTCTGATTGGTACGGGTATAGAGTTCGTTGGCCATGCGGCAGTCTCCACAACGAATAAGCGTGATGCTGGCTTAACAGTGTTACGGATCAGCCAAGCGCACTGCAAGCGCAAAAAAAGGCCGCCTGTGCAGGCGGCCTTGGTCGTTAGCGGATCAGTCGATCAAGCGCCCTGGCGCTTGTCTTCGACCTTCCACTTGCCGCCGTCGTAGAATGCTTTCCAGCCGGTCGGTTTGCCGTCCACTTCCGACTGCACGTACTGCTCCTTGGTCTTGCGGCTGTAGCGGATCACGGCTGGGCGACCATCCGGGTCCTTCTTCGGCGCTTCACACAGGAAGTGGTACTTAGGGTCGATCTCATCCTTGTGCGGCACGATCTCCAGCACCAGCGGCGCACGGGTCTCGCGGTTTTTCGGGAACTGGCTGGCAGCCAGGAACAGCCCCGAAGCGCCGTCACGCAGGATGTAGGTGTCGTTGACCTTCTCGCACTTGAGTTCAGGCATCTTCACCGGGTCCATCTTCGGCGGCGCCGCGTCACCACTTTTCAGCAGTTTGCGGGTGTTCTTACAGGTCGGGTTAGTGCAACCGAAGAACTTGCCGAAACGGCCGGTCTTGAGCTGCATCTCACTGCCGCACTTGTCGCATTCCAGGCTCGGACCCTCGTAGCCCTTGATGCGGTAAGTGCCCTCTTCGATCTCGTAGCCGTTGCAATCCGGGTTGTTACCGCAGATGTGCAGCTTGTGTTTCTCGTCCAGCAGGTAGGCGTCCATCGCCGTGCTGCAGATCGGGCAACGGTGCTTGCCACGCAGTACCAACGACTCGGATTCACCCTCATCGTCGGCCGCGATTTCATCACCTGGCACCAGGTTAACGGTGGCCTTGCAGCGTTCTTTCGGCGGCAGGCTGTAGCCCGAGCAACCGAGGAACACGCCAGTGGACGCCGTACGGATTTGCATCGGGCGGCCGCAGGTCAGGCACGGGATGTCGGTCATCACAGGCTGGTTGGCGCGCATGCCGCTCTCAGGGCTTTCTGCTACTTCGAGCTTCTTCTTGAAGTCGCCGTAAAACTCGTCCAGCACATTTTTCCAGTCACGTTCGCCCTGGGCCACGTCATCGAGGTTCTCTTCCATGCCGGCGGTGAAGCCATAGTCCATGAGGTTCGAGAAGCTCTCGGACAGGCGCTCAGTGACGATATCGCCCATCTTTTCCGAGTAGAAACGACGGTTATGCAGCGCAACGTAGCCACGGTCCTGGATGGTCGAGATGATCGCTGCATAGGTCGAAGGACGACCGATACCGCGCTTCTCCATCTCTTTCACCAGGCTGGCTTCCGAATAACGCGCCGGCGGCTTGGTGAAATGCTGGGACGGGTCGAGCTTGATCAGCTTCAGCGTATCGCCCTGAGCCATATCCGGCAGCACGTCGTCATCGCCAGGCTTGGCGATCTGCGGCATCACACGGGTATAGCCGTCGAACTTGAGGATACGCCCCTTGGCACGCAGCTCGAAGTCACCAGCGCCCACGCTCACGGTGGTGGACAGGTATTGCGCCGGCAGCATCTGGCACGCCAGGAACTGGCGCCAGATCAGCTCGTAGAGGCGCTCAGCGTCGCGCTCCATGCCGCTCAGCTTGCTCGGCTCAGTGTTGGCGTCGGAAGGACGAATCGCTTCGTGAGCCTCCTGTGCGCCTTCCTTGCTGCTGTAGACGTTCGGCTTCTCCGGCAGGTACTTCTTGCCGAACTCGGTTTCAATATAAGTACGCGCCATGGCCACCGCGTCTTGCGACAGGTTGGTGGAGTCAGTACGCATATAAGTGATGTAGCCGGCCTCGTAAAGACGCTGGGCCATCATCATGGTTTTCTTCACGCCAAAGCCCAGGCGGTTGCTCGCGGCCTGCTGCAGGGTGGAGGTGATGAACGGTGCCGACGGCTTGCTGCTGGTCGGTTTGTCTTCACGCTTGACGATGCTGTAGCTGGAAGCCTTGAGCTTTTCCAGCGCGGCCATGGCCTGGGCTTCGTTCAGCGGCTTGAAGGCCTCGCCTTTCTCACGGGCCACTTCAAAGCGCACATTGGCGCCCTTGGCAGTGCCGAGGTCGGCGTGCACTTCCCAATACTCTTCGGGGTTGAACGCACGGATTTCGCGCTCACGCTCCACCACCAGCTTTACCGCAACCGATTGCACACGGCCAGCGGACAAGCCACGGGCGATCTTCGCCCACAGCAGCGGCGAGACCATATAGCCCACGACGCGGTCGAGGAAACGCCGGGCCTGCTGGGCGTTGACGCGGTCGATATCCAGCTCGCCCGGCTTGGAGAAGGCTTCCTGGATGGCTTTCTTGGTGATTTCGTTGAACACCACGCGCTTGTAGCGGCTGTCATCACCGCCGATGGCTTCCCGCAGGTGCCAGGCAATGGCTTCCCCTTCGCGGTCCAAGTCCGTCGCGAGATAGATGGTGTCAGCATCCTTGGCGAGCCGGCGCAGCTCCTCAATGACCTTTTCCTTGCCTGGAAGGATTTCGTACTTGGCCTTCCAGCCATGATCCGGGTCCACACCCATGCGCGAGACCAGTTGCTTGCGCGCTTTCTCTTTAGGCGTGAGCACCGGACCTTCGCCCGCGGCCGCCTTGCCGCGCTTGGCGGCAGGCTCCTTGCTGGCGCTAGCCGAACCGCTGGTGGGCAGGTCTCGGATATGGCCGATACTCGACTTCACCACGTACTCGTTGCCCAAGTACTTGTTGATGGTCTTGGCCTTAGCCGGGGATTCCACAATGACCAGCGATTTGCCCATGGATCGGAAAATTCCTGAATTCGAGAAAAGAAAGGCAGTTGGCGCCTGTCGCGGCAACGCTATATATAGTGGCAACAAGGTGAGGTCAAGCGCAGCATTCTGCGCGACCTGCCGTTATTGCCCGAAAAAAAGACTCGGTTCGGCCTGGACCAGAGCAAAGCGCGGGACCTGCTCGCCGTCAACTTCGACGCTCTCCAGGAACATGCTCAATGGGCGCACCCAAAAGCCGTAATCGCCATACAGTGCTTGGTAAAACACCACTTCTTCTTCAGTCTCGGAATGCCGTGCCACATTAAAAACACGGTACTGCGGACCTTTATAATGTTGGTAGAGCCCTGGTTCGACTTTCATGCTCTGGCCCTCTTACAAAATGTGTTGAAAAAAAAATATTAAAAATTCCAAAAAACAAAAACCGGGGCACTGGGCCCCGGCTTCCGTCAACCCAACGCTTAAACGCGTTCGAAGACGGTCGAAATGCCTTGGCCGAGACCAATGCACATGGTTGCAACCCCGAGGTTGCCGCCATTTTGCTTCATCACGTTAAGCAAAGTGCCGGAGATACGCGCACCGGAGCAACCGAACGGGTGGCCCAGGGCAATCGCACCGCCATGCAGGTTAACCTTCTCGTTCATCTTGTCGAGCACTTTCAAATCTTTCAGCACTGGCAGGGCCTGTGCGGCGAAAGCTTCGTTGAGCTCGAAGAAGTCGATATCGGAGATAGTCAGGCCTGCGCGCTTCAAGGCTTTTTGTGTGGCCGGTACTGGACCATAGCCCATGATCGCCGGGTCCACACCCGCCACCGCCATCGAACGGATCACGGCCAGCGGCTGAATACCCAGGTCCTGGGCACGCTGCGCCGACATCACGATCATGCACGAAGCACCGTCGGTGATTTGCGACGACGTACCGGCTGTCACGGTGCCGCCCTTTGGATTGAAGGCAGGCTTGAGGGCCGCCAGGCTTTCCAGGGTGGTGTCCGGGCGAATGGTTTCGTCATAGTCGAACAATTTCAGGAAACCGTTCTCGTCGTAGCCGTTCATCGGGATGATTTCATCCTTGAACTTGCCTTCCACGGTCGCCTTGTGAGCGAGTTGGTGGGAACGCACGCCGAACGCGTCCTGGGCTTCACGGGTAATGCCGTGCATTTTGCCAAGCATTTCCGCAGTCAAACCCATCATGCCCGAGGCTTTTGCTGCGTACAGCGACATGTGCGGGTTAGGGTCGACGCCGTGCATCATGCTGACGTGGCCCATATGCTCCACGCCACCGACCACGAACACATCACCGTTGCCGGTCATAATTGCCTGGGCGGCAGTGTGCAGCGCGCTCATCGACGAGCCACACAGGCGGCTCACGGTCTGGCCGGCCGCGGTGTGCGGGATCTGGGTCATCAGCGACGCCATGCGCGCGATGTTCCAGCCCTGCTCCAGCGTCTGGTTGACACAGCCCCAGATCACGTCTTCGACTTCGTTCGGGTCAACCTTGACGTTACGTTCCAGCAATTTGCTGATCAGGTGCGCCGACATGTCTTCGGCACGGGTATTGCGGTGCATGCCGCCCTTGGAGCGGCCCATCGGCGTGCGACCGAAGTCGACAATCACCACGTCTCTTGGATTCAAGCTCATAAATATTCTCGCTCTAGTCGTCTGGGCGCTTAACCGAAGAAGCTCTGGCCATTTTTGGCCATTTCACGCAGCTTCGCGGTCGGGTGGTACAGCGGGCCCAAATCAGCGTACTGATCAGCCAGGGCAACGAACTCGGCCACACCGATCGAGTCGATGTAACGCAGCGCACCACCACGGAATGGAGGGAAACCAATACCGTACACCAGGCCCATATCGGCTTCGGCGGCGGTTTCGACGATGCCATCTTCCAGGCAGCGCACGGTTTCCAGGCACAGGGCGATCATCATCCAGTTGATAATGTCTTCGTCCGACACCTCACGCTGTTCGTAGATGACCGGAGCCAGCACTTCGTGCACCGACGGGTCAGCCACTTTCTTCTGCTTGCCCTTCTTGTCGGCCTCGTAGGCGTAGAAGCCCTTGCCGTTCTTCTGGCCCAGGCGCTTGGCTTCGTAGAGCGCGTCGATCGCCGAACGGCGGTCGTCTTTCATGCGGTCCGGGAAGCCTTCAGCCATTACGTCACGACCGTGGTGGCCAGTGTCGATGCCGACCACGTCCATCAGGTACGCCGGGCCCATTGGCCAGCCGAATTTTTCCATGACTTTGTCAATGCGCACAAAGTCCACACCGGCGCTGACCAACTTGGCGAAACCGCCGAAGTACGGGAACAGCACGCGGTTGACCAGGAAGCCCGGGCAGTCATTGACTACGATCGGGTTCTTACCCATTTTCTTGGCGTAGGCAACGGTGGTGGCAACAGCCTGCTCGCTGGATTTCTCGCCACGGATCACTTCCACCAGCGGCATCATGTGCACCGGGTTGAAGAAGTGCATGCCCACGAAGTTTTCCGGACGCTTGAGGGCCTTGGCCAACAAGCTGATGGAAATAGTCGAGGTGTTCGAGGCCAGGATGGTGTCGTCCTTAACCTGGGCTTCCACTTCTGCCAGTACGGCTTGCTTGACCTTCGGGTTCTCGACAACCGCTTCAACCACCAGGTCGACGTGGCCGAAATCGCCATAGGACAGCGTAGGACGAATGCCGTTAAGCACTTCAGCCATCTTCGCGGCGGTCATGCGACCTTTGTCCACGCGGCCGACCAGCAGCTTGGCGGCTTCCGCCAGGCCTTGCTCGATGCCATGCTCGTTGATGTCTTTCATCAGGATCGGCGTGCCTTTGGACGCCGATTGATAGGCGATACCGCCGCCCATGATACCGGCGCCGAGTACGGCAGCCTGGTTCACGTCCTTGGCGATTTCGTCGTAGGCCTTGGCCTTTTTCTTCAACTCCTGGTCGTTCAGGAACAGGCCGATCAGGCTCTGGGCCGCCGAGGTTTTCGCCAGTTTGACGAAGCCTGCCGCTTCCACTTCCAGGGCTTTGTCGCGACCGAAGTTCGCGGCCTTCTGGATGGTCTTGATCGCTTCAACCGGCGCCGGGTAGTTCGGGCCGGCCTGGCCAGCCACAAAACCTTTGGCGGTTTCGAACGACATCATTTGTTCGATGGCGTTGAGCTTGAGCTTTTCCAGCTTCGGCTGACGCTTGGCCTTGTAGTCAAACTCGCCACTGATGGCGCCCTTGATCAGGCTCAGTGCTGCTTCGGCCAGTTTGTCCGGGGCAACCACGGCGTCGACGGCACCGACTTTCAGCGCGTCTTCAGCACGGTTTTCCTTGCCGGCGGCGATCCACTCGATGGCGTTGTCGGCACCGATCAGGCGCGGCAAGCGTACGGTGCCGCCGAAACCTGGGTAGATGCCCAGTTTGACTTCAGGCAGGCCGATTTTGGCAGTGGCCGACATGACGCGGAAGTCCGCTGCCAGGCACATTTCCAGGCCACCGCCCAACGCGATGCCATTGATCGCGGCGACGGTCGGTACGTTGAGGTCTTCGAAATCACTGAAAATCTTGTTGGCTTCGAGGTTGCCAGCCACCAGCTCGGCATCGGGCAGCTTGAAGTTCTCGACGAATTCGGTGATGTCAGCGCCGACGATAAACACGTCCTTGCCGCTGGAGACGATCACACCTTTGATCGATGCATCAGCCTTGATGGCGTCTACGGCCTGACGCAGTTCATTCAGGGTTAGACGGTTGAACTTGTTGACGGACTCACCCTTGAGGTCGAATTTCAATTCGACGATGCCACTTTCAAGAGCCTTAACCGTGATGGCTTTACCTTCGTAAATCATCAACTGATCTCCACGATATGGAAGCTGAACAGTACACATTGAACGCTGGCGAAACGGCGTGAGCATTGATGATTTCGTCAATGTTAAAGCCCATCCGCCAGGCACACCCGCCAATGCGATAGTCGGGATTCTGTATGAGTCGTCTGACAGACAAACGCTCAATTCATACGCCCGTTTGATTTGGGTATGCCACCTTCATCCAATTCCGGGCAATTGTCAATCGCTCGAAAGGCTAGGAAAAACGCGACTTTCCAGTCATTTCAGAACCCGAGTCATAGACCCGCAACCCGTCAATATTCAGCTATTCACTCAATCAATAATAGAAAACATACGGGAAAAGGCTGCACAGAATGGGATATGCCGCTAGGCTAGCGACAACCGTAACGCGCCTGGATGAACATCCGACGCGGAAAACACAGATTACCGGCCTGCCTGGCCAACTCCAGCCCGATGAGATGTCGGGCTTTTTATGGCCGGCTGTTTATCAGGCCAGGGCTTTAAGCAGCGTATCAATCTCCTTTAGGACGCTTGCGTCGCCCTTCTCGCCCCAATACAGGGCGATCATTTGCTTGTCGGCCTCGATCTTGTAGACGTTGTCCGGCAGCTTCGCAAAATACGGCAACAGCTTTTCATCGACGCACACTTCACGCCACTGATTCACCCATACCCCTGGTTCCAACTGCCAATAGCTCCAGAGCGCCGGCGTGCTGCCGCGCCGTGGCCGGCAATACTGCGCGCACGGGCTCGGCGGCTCATGCTTGAGCCAGTGCGGCCACGCCTGGGGCGACAGTTGCATGGCCAGGCCGATGCGGCGCGCCTCCATGCGCAGGGCCATGCGCCCGCTCTGATGGCGCGACGGGCGCAGCCATGCCAGAGGGCTCAGAACCACCACAAGGATTGACACCACTATCCAGACCGTCATATGTGTACTCCCGAATTTCTAGATGAGCGGATTTGACCTGACGCAACCGCATCCGCTTGAAAGCAGCCATACTGAATTTATTGCAGCCCCTTGGAGGAACGCCTCATGCCCTACAAACATATTCTGGTCGCTGTCGATCTGACCGAAGAGTGCGATCCGGTGATCAAGCGCGCGCAGGAATCTGCGTTGGCCAATGGCGCCATACTGTCGCTGGTGCATATCGTCGAGCCCATGGCCATGGCCTTTGGCGGTGACGTGCCGATGGACCTTTCCCAGTTGCAGCAACAACAATTTGACCAGGCCAAGGAGCGCCTGGACCGTTTGATTCTCAAATACCCGCACCTGAAAAAGGAAGACTGCCACCTGACATACGGCCAACCGCGCCAGGAAATCCACCACTTGGCCAAGGAAAAGGCTTGCGACTTGATCGTGGTGGGCAGCCATGGCCGGCACGGTTTGGCGTTGTTGCTGGGTTCTACTGCCAATGATGTACTGCACGGCGCGCCGTGCGATGTATTGGCGGTGAAACTGGTGAAGAGCTCCTAAGAACACTGAAAATCAACTGTGGGAGCTGGCTTGCCTGCGATAGCGGTGTGTCAGTCGCCAGGTGTATCAACTGACAGACTGCTATCGCAGGCAAGCCAGCTCCCACATTTAACTGTATTCCCCTATAAAAAACCCGCTGCTCACCTAAGTGAACACCGGGTTTTTTAATGCATTGGAATCACTCAGGCGTCCAGCTCAGCCCAACGCTCAACCAACACTTCCAGCTCTTGGTTCAAGGTTTCCAGGGAAGCGATGACCTTGGCAGTTTCCGCCGCCGGACGCAGGTAGAAACCCGCGTCAGCCATGTCTGCTTCTATTGCCGCAATCTGCTTTTCCTTGGCTTCGATATCCGCTGGCAAGGCTTCCAACTCACGCTGCAGTTTGTAGCTGAGTTTTTTCTTGGCCGCCGGTGCGGCTTCCTGAGCGGGTGCAGCAGCGGACACCGGAGCAACGACGGCAGAGGTCAAGTCGGCCTTGCCGGACTTGCTCTCGGTCACGCCCAACAGACGCGGCGAGCCGCCCTGGCGCAGCCAGTCCTGGTAACCACCGACATATTCACGCACCTTGCCTTCACCTTCGAAGACCAGGGTGCTGGTGACCACGTTGTCGAGGAATGCCCGGTCGTGGCTTACCATCAGCACAGTGCCGTTGAAGGTCAGCAGGACTTCTTCCAACAGCTCGAGGGTCTCCACGTCGAGGTCGTTGGTCGGTTCGTCGAGTACCAGCAGGTTGGCCGGCTTGCTGAACAGCTTGGCCAGCAGCAGGCGCGCACGCTCGCCACCGGACAAGGCTTTCACGGGTGTACGCGCACGTTGCGGGCTGAACAGGAAGTCGCCCAGGTAACTGAGTACGTGCCGGCTCTGGCCGTCGATGTCGATAAAGTCGCGACCTTCGGCGACGTTGTCGATCACGGTCTTTTCCAGGTCCAACTGATGGCGCAACTGGTCGAAGTAGGCCACGTCGATGCGCGTGCCCTCTTCCACGCTGCCGCTGGTCGGCTGCAGACCATTGAGCATCAGCTTGAGCAAGGTGGTCTTGCCGGTACCGTTGGCACCCAGCAGACCGATACGGTCGCCGCGCGCCAGGACCATCGAGAAGTCCTTGATCAGGAACGGGCCGCCCGGGTGCGCGAAGCTCACGTTATCGAGGACCATTACCTGCTTGCCCGACTTGTCGGCGGTGTCCAGCTGGATGTTGGCCTTGCCGGTGCGCTCACGACGCTCGCTGCGCTCAACGCGCAGGGCTTTGAGGGCGCGTACGCGGCCTTCGTTACGGGTGCGGCGCGCCTTGATGCCTTGGCGGATCCAGACTTCTTCCTGGGCCAGTTTTTTGTCGAACAGCGCGTTGGCGGTTTCTTCAGCCGCCAGAGAGGCCTCTTTGTGCACCAGGAAGCTGGCGTAGTCGCCGTTCCAGTCGATCAGGCCGCCACGGTCCAGTTCGAGGATGCGCGTGGCCAGACTTTGCAGGAAGGCACGGTCGTGCGTGATAAACAGCACGGCGCCCTGGAAATCCTTGATGGCTTCTTCCAGCCAGGCGATGGCGCCGATGTCCAGGTGGTTGGTCGGTTCGTCGAGCAGTAGCAGGTCCGGCTCGGACACCAGGGCCTGGGCCAGCAACACGCGACGACGCCAGCCGCCGGACAACTCGGCGAGGGTCTTGTCGGCCGGCAGTTGCAGGCGGCTCAAGGTGCTGTCGACCAATTGCTGCAAGCGCCAGCCGTCACGGGCTTCGAGGTCTTGCTGGACGTGCATCAGCTTGTCCAGGTCTTCTTCGGTGACACAGTTCTGCGCCAGGTGATGGTATTGCGCGAGCAACTCGCCCACACCATCCAGGCCTTCGGCAACCACGTCGAACACTGTCCGTCCGTCGGCCACTGGCAATTCTTGCGGCAATTCGCCAATCTTGAGGCCCGGAGCGCGCCAAACAGAGCCGTCATCGGGCTTCTGGTCGCCTTTTACCAGCTTCATCATGCTGGATTTGCCGGTGCCGTTGCGGCCGATGATGCACACCCGCTCACCACGGGCGATCTGCCAGGACACCTTGTCCAACAACGGCATAGCGCCGAAAGCAAGGGACACATCGCTGAATTTGAGCAGGGTCATACGCTTCTCCAAAAACTGGGCGCGCATTCTACCTGAGTTGAGGGTGGGATGCGGCTGGCATTTTCGCTGCCGACACGTTCTGTAGGACATTTCCAACGAACTTGATCCAACCGGCCTGCAAAGCTTTCAACGGTCGCGGGCAAAAGGCTAAGCTAGGGGCAATCAGTGTCGGCGATGCCGGTGCTAGTCGTGATTTCTCTGCACGGACGTCTCATGCGCAGTCGCCTTTTCAACTTTTTATCTTGCCTGCTTCTTTCCGCCACCGCCGCTCAATCCGCCCAGGCCGTGGACCTCACCACCCAACGTCAATATTACGATGAAGCCAAACGCGCCCTGGCCAAGGGCGATACCGGACCCTACATGCAATACAGCCAGGCCCTGGCGGACTATCCGCTGACGCCCTACCTGGCCTACGACGAACTGACCGCCCGCCTGAAAAACGCGAGTAACCAGGAAATCGAACAGTTCCTCGCCAAAAACGGCGACCTGCCCCAGGCCAACTGGATGAAGCTGCGCTGGTTGCGTTGGCTGGCCGAACGTGACGACTGGCAGACGTTTGAAAAGTATTACGACGCCAAGCTCAATTTTGTCGAACTGGACTGCCTGCATGGCCAGTACCAGCTCACCCACAATCTGAAAGCCGAAGGCTACAAGACTGCCGAAAAACTCTGGATGACCGGCAAGTCCCGACCGGCGGCCTGCGATGTCACCTTCGGGCAATGGGCGGCTGACGGCCAACTCACCGAACAGAAAATCTGGGACCGCGCCAAGCTCGCCGCCGAAGCGCGCAACTACGCACTGGCCAACAGCCTGGTGAAAACCCTGCCCACCCTCGGCGTCCAAGGCCGCTTGATGGTGGATGTGGCGCAAAAGCCCGACATGCTCAGCGACCCATCACGCTTCCTGCCGGCCACCGAGGCCATGTCTGACGCCGTGGGGCTGGGCCTGCGACGCCTGGCACGCAAGGATCCGGACAAGGCCATGACCCTGCTCGACGGCTACGCCAGCAGCATGCACTTCTCCCGTGACGAAAAAGTGTCGATCGCTCGAGAGATCGGCCTGACCCTTGCCAAGCGCTTCGACCCACGTGCGCTTGAAGTAATGACCAAGTACGACCCTGAGTTGCGCGACAACACCGTCTCCGAATGGCGCCTGCGCCTACTGTTGCGCCTGGCCCGCTGGGAAGATGCCTATCAGTTGACTCGCAAACTCCCACAAGACCTGGCGACCACCAACCGCTGGCGCTACTGGCAGGCCCGTAGCCTGGAGCTGGCCGAGCCGAAAAACCCCCAAGCACTGGTCTTGTACAAGAACCTGTCGCGGGAGCGGGATTTCTACGGTTTTCTCGCCGCTGACCGCTCCAAGGCGCCCTACCAGCTGAACAACAAGCCACTGGTGATGAGCAAGGCGTTGGTCAACAAGGTGCGCAACACGCCTGGCGTGCGCCGTGCCCTGGAGTTCTATGCGCGCGGCCAGATCGTCGATGGCCGCCGCGAGTGGTACCACGTCACCCGTCACTTCAACCGTGACGAAATGGTCACCCAGGCCAAGCTGGCCTACGACATGAAGTGGTACTTCCCGGCCATCCGTACCATCAGTCAGGCGAAGTACTGGGACGACCTGGACATCCGCTTCCCGATGGCCCACCGCGACACCCTGGTGCGTGAGGCCAAGGTACGCGGCCTGCATTCGAGCTGGATATTCGCCATCACTCGCCAGGAAAGCGCCTTCATGGATGACGCCCGCTCCGGCGTCGGCGCCAGCGGCCTGATGCAACTGATGCCCGGCACCGCCAAGGAAACTGCGCGCAAGTTCAGCATCCCCCTGGCCTCCCCGGCCCAGGTGCTGGACCCGGACAAAAACATCCAGCTCGGCGCGGCTTACCTGAGCCAGGTGCACAGCCAGTTCAACGGCAACCGCGTCCTCGCCTCCGCCGCCTACAACGCCGGCCCCGGCCGCGTGCGCCAATGGCTGCGCGGTGCCGATCACTTGAGCTTCGACGTGTGGGTAGAAAGCATCCCGTTCGACGAAACCCGCCAGTATGTGCAGAACGTGCTGTCTTATTCGGTGATCTACGGGCAGAAGCTCAATTCACCCCAGCCGCTGGTGGATTGGCATGAGCGGTATTTTGATGATCAATGACCGGTAATGCCGGTCATGTAGGCGCTGTCGAGTAAAACGAGGCTGCGCGCTTTTTGCCCGCCACAATGAAAATGCCCGCATTGAGAGATGCGGGCATTTTTTTCAGCGGGATTTAATGTGAAGCAGGCTCTTCCACCCCATCACTGAACTGCAACGCCGCCAACCGCGCATACAACGGATTGCTCGCAATCAACTGCTGATGCGTACCTACCGCCACCAGCTTGCCCTGGTCCATTACCGCAATCCGGTCAGCATTCTTCACCGTCGCCAAGCGATGCGCGATCACCAACGTGGTACGCCCCTGCATCAATTGCGGCAGCGCTTGTTGGATCAGGTGTTCACTCTGGGCATCAAGCGCGCTGGTGGCCTCGTCCAGCAACAGGATCGGCGCGTCCACCAGCAACGCGCGGGCGATGGCCAGGCGTTGGCGTTGGCCGCCGGAGAGGCCCATGCCGCCGTCGCCGAGGTGGGTCTGGTAGCCATTGGGCATTTGCAGGATGAAGTCGTGGGCATGGGCGATGCGCGCGGCGGCTTCGACGTGTTCTGAAGTGGCCGTCGGGTTGCCATAGCGGATATTTTCTTCGACGCTGCCGTAGAACAGCGCCGGGCTCTGGGATACCAGGGCGAAGTGGCGGCGCAGGTCCATGGGGTCGAGATCGGTCAGCGCGTGGCCTTCAATCAGGATGCGGCCTTGCTGGGGATCGTAGAAACGTAGCAACAGGTCGAAAATCGTCGATTTGCCCGCGCCGGACGGGCCGACCAAGGCCAGGGTCTCACCGGGATTGATCGTCAGGTTCAAGCCGTCGATGGCGAAGCTGTCCGGCCGTGACGGGTAGGAAAAGCGCAGGTCGTGTAGCGCCATGCGGCCGCTGACCCGCTCAGGTAATTGGACAGTGCCGCTGGCCGGCGCCTGGATGTCGTTGCTCGACTGCAACAACTCGCCAATCCGCTCGGCGGCACCGGCGGCGCGCTGCAATTCGCCGAGCACTTCGCTCAGGGTGCCGACGGCACTGCCGACGATCAGGCTGTAGAACACAAATGCCGCCAGCTCACCGCCGGAAATGCGCCCGCTGATGACGTCCATGCCGCCGACCCACAACATCACGCCCACGGCGCCGAGCACCAGCATGATCACCAGGGTAATCAGCCAGGCGCGCTGGGTGATGCGTTTACGCGCGGTGGTGAATGCGTCTTCCACGGTCATGGCGAAGCGCTGTTCGTCCTGCACCTGGTGGTTGTACGCCTGCACGGTCTTGATCTGACCGAGGGTCTCGGACACATAGCTGCCCACATCAGCGATGCGGTCCTGGCTTTGTCGCGACAGGCTGCGCACGCGCCGACCGAAAAGCAGGATCGGCGCCAGCACCAGCGGCAACGCCACCACCACGATACTGGTGAGCTTGGGATTGGTGACAAACAGCAGCACGATGCCACCGATGACCATCAAGGCGTTGCGCAGGAACAGTGACAGCGACGAGCCGATCACCGACTGCAGCAAGGTGGTGTCGGTGGTCAGCCGCGACTGGATCTCCGAACTGCGGTTGTTCTCATAGAAGCCCGGATGCAGGTAGATCAGGTGGTTGAACACCTGCCGACGGATATCCGCCACCACCCGCTCGCCAATCCACGACACCAGGTAAAACCGCGCAAACGTGCCCACGGCGAGGCCCAGTACCAGGATCATGAACAGTCCAATGGACTGGTTGAGCAGGTGCGGTGACTGGGTCATGAAGCCCTGGTCCACCAGCAAGCGAATGCCCTGCCCCATGGACAAGGTAATACCGGCCGTGACGATAAGCGCCAACAGGGCGCCGAGCGCCTGCCAGCGGTAGGGCCCAATGAAACGGCTGGCCAGGCGAATTGCGCGGCGTTGACGGGCTGAGAACATGGAGGGCATCACCTGTGGAGGGGATAAAGTTATCTACACCACAACATTGGGGGAACTTGCCTAAATAACAATGAGTCAGGTTAATTATGCCCCGCGATGTTGCCCCTAGAGGCTACCGGTCTAACGCCTGGCTGGAAATTTGTATCGGTTTCTGGTCGACTGGGTGTCTGAACCGCTGAACGGGTAGGAAGTTGTAACAGCTCGGTCACGCGGGGGTCTTAAAGTGGGTATACAACCTGATGAGGAGACAGGCCATGACCTTGCAAAATAGCAGCGATGCCAACATTGAAGTGATCCGCCAGCCGCAGCAGTTGCCTTGCTCGTACATCGACGCCCAGGGCCGTGAAGTGCAGATCACCGAAGAGATGATCCAGCAAGCCTGCAGCGAACTGGAAGAAAAATTAGTCAAGCCTGCCCAGCAAGGCTGAAGCGCCACGCTCTTTCAAACCCGGCCCAGATGGCCGGGTTTTTTATTGGCGTTTAAATCGTCTGCGCGCCCAATGCGGAAACAATACTGGCCAGCGCCGTCGACGCCCCATTGATTCGCACCTTCACACTGTCGATCTCTCGGCGTGCGGGATAATGCTTGCGCAGCAGGTCAAAAGCCTTGCGCTGCTCTTCCACGGTTCCCACAAGGCTGCGGCGGAAATCCGCATCATCGCGGCGCGGGTCGTACACGCTCCGGCACAGGGTTGTCAGCGCCCAGGCCGGATCGGTCGATGCATTCAAATGCACCTCGTCCAGCCACAACGGTGGCAGCAGGTCGCTCAGTTGAATACCCGGTTCCTGGCCCAAGTGCGAACAGAACGCCTTATAAATCTGCGCCGTGCCGCGCTGCCGGCCTTCCAGGCTGTAGCCGGCGATGTGCGGCGTGGCCAGCACACACAAGTCAGCCAGGTCGACATCCACCTGCGGTTCGCCTTCCCACACATCCAGCACCGCTTGCAGGTCTTCGCGTTCCAGCAGTACCTCGCGCAGGGCGGCGTTGTCCACCACTGCGCCACGGCTGGCGTTGATCAGCCAGGTGCCGGGTTTGAGTTGCTCAAGGCGCTGGCGGTCAAGCAGGTGCCAGGTAGAGCCGTTGCCGGATTTGGTCAGCGGCGTGTGCAGGCTGATCACATCGCATTGCTCGATGATCTGCGCCAGGCTGACGTAATCGCCATCTTCGGCGATCTGCCGTGGCGGGTCGCAGACCAGGACGTTCCAGCCCAGGCCCTTGAGCACCTTCACCAACCGCCCACCGACTTCACCGGCACCGACCACGCCGTAAGTGCGCTGATTGAGGTCGACGCCTTCGATCTCAGCCAGGGTCATCAGGCTGCCCAACACATAATCCACAACGCCACGGGCATTGCAGCCGGGGGCGCTGGCCCATTGGATGCCGGCCTGCTTGAAGTAGTCGAGGTCCAGGTGATCGGTGCCGATGGTACAGGTACCGACAAAGCGCACCTTGCTGCCCTCCAACAGGGCACGGTTGACGTTGGTCACCGAGCGCACCAGCAATACATCGGCCTGCTCGACTGTAGCGCGGTCGATGGAACGGCCGGGCACGCGGCGAATCTCGCCAAATCCCTGGAAGAATGCATCGAGCAGCGGAATATTTTCGTCGGCAACAATCAGCATGGCAGGCTCCTTTGGCGGACCCGCAGTGTACAGGCATCGCAGCCCGCGCTTACAAATCGCTAACACAGGTTTTTTCCTGACCGATGCGTCAATGCGTAGAATCCACGGTCCTTGCGCTTACCTCGATCGGACATCTGCACGTGAACACTGCCACCGCCATCCTCAGCCGCCCCGTCCGCATCACCCGGGAAGTCGGCGGCCTGCTGACGCTCGCCTTGCCGATCATGATCGGCCAACTGGCCACCACCGCGATGAGCTTTGTCGATGCGGTGATGGCCGGCCGCGTCAGCCCCCAGGACCTGGCAGCGGTGGGCCTGGGCAACTCGATCTGGATTCCGGTCTACCTGCTCATGAGCGGTACGCTGCTGGCCACCACGCCGAAAGTCGCCCAACGCTACGGTGCGGGTCATTACAGCGAAATCGGGCCATTGGTGCGTCAGTCATTGTGGCTGGCCTTGGTGGTCGGCATTATCGGCGCACTGCTGCTGCTCTGCGCCGAGCCGATCCTGCATGCGATGAAGGTTGAACCGGACCTGATCGCGCCCACCATGGGCTACCTGCATGGCATCGCCGCCGGTATGCCGGCCATTGCGCTGTATTACGTGCTGCGTTGTTTCAGTGATGGCCTGGGCCGCACGTTGCCCAGCATGGTCATGGGCCTGTTCGGCCTGGCACTGAATATTCCGCTGAACTACATCTTCATCTATGGTCACCTTGGCCTGCCGGCCATGGGGGGCGTGGGCTGCGGCTGGGCCACTGCCATTTCGATGTGGGCGATGATGCTCGGCCTGGCCGTCTGGAGCCGTTGGGGCCCGGCCTACCAGAGCAGCGAACTGTTCAAGCGTTTCGACTGGCCGCAGTGGGCGGTCATCAAGCGCGTATTGGGGATTGGCTTACCCATCGGCATCGCGATCTTCGCCGAGTCGAGCATCTTCGCGGTGATCGCCCTGCTGCTTGGCGGCTTGGGGGCCACGGTGGTGTCCGGTCATCAGATCGCGCTGAACATCAGCTCTATGGTGTTCATGATCCCTTACTCCTTGAGCATGGCCATCACCGTGCGCGTGGGTCAGGCGCTGGGGCGTGGGGAACCGCGTGAAGCGCGCTTCGCCGCCGGTGTTGGCATGGGCACGGCGCTGGCCTACGCCTGCCTGTCCTGCAGCCTGATGCTGCTGTTTCGCGAGCAGATTGCGGCGATCTACACCCCGGACCCGGTAGTCATTCATTTGGCTTCGACGTTGATCGTGTTCGCCGCGCTGTTCCAGTTCTCCGACTCGATCCAAGTGACGGCGGCCGGCGCATTGCGCGGCTATCAGGACACACGGGTGACCATGGTGCTGACCTTGTTCGCGTACTGGGGCGTGGGGCTGCCGGTGGGTTACGCCCTGGGCCTGACCGACTGGCTGGGCGCACCGAGCGGCCCAAGCGGCTTGTGGCAAGGGCTGATCGTGGGCCTGAGCTGCGCGGCGGGGATGTTGCTGGTGCGCCTGGCGCGCAGTGCACGCCGGCGCATTCGCGCAGGCAAGGCGCGGGGTTAAGCGGACTTCTTGCGGATCCAGTACAGGTACGTACCGGCCAGCGCCTGCTGATCCACCAGTTCGTGGTCAAGAAACACGCAGAACTTGGGGATATCGCGGCGCGTGGACGGGTCGGTCGCGATCACCTTGAGCAAGCCGCCAGGCGGCAGGTCGCGGATGTGCTGGTGCAGCATCATGACCGGTTCCGGGCAGTTGAGGCCGGTGGCATCCAGCACAGCGTCTACGGGCAAATCGAGGGGCTGATTCATACATCACTCCTGAAACAGACCCGCTCTCCTGTGGGAGCGGGCTTGCCCGCGATAAGGGGCACATTCACTATAAATATCGACTGTTATACCGCTATCGCGGGCAAGCCCGCTCCCACATTTTGAGCGGTGCCCGACTTGAGATCAGCGGGCCTTGGGTTTCTTGGCAGTTTCCAGCCGACGCAAATGGCAGGTCACTTCCTCACGGTCGTGATACAGCTGCTTGCAGCCGATCTCCACGCGAATGCCGCGCGCCTTGAAACCGTCTTCGATGCGCTCCAACAAGCGCTTCACTTCGGCGTAACGCTGCTTCATCGGCAACTTCAAGTTCACCACCGCTTCACGGCAGTGCCCCTCGCCGATCCAGGTTTCCAGCAGCGCGGCGTTACGCGCAGGCTTCTCGACGATGTCGCAGACCATCCAGTCCACCGGCTGCTTGGGCACGAAGGTAAAGCCGTCGGCCATCAAGTGCTGCACCAGGCCGGTGTCCATCAGGCTTTCGGCCATGGGGCCGTTGTCGATGGCGGTCACCAGCATGCCGCGGTTGACCAGCTGCCAGGTCCAGCCGCCCGGCGCTGCGCCGAGGTCGACGCCGGTCATGTCGCCGTGCAGGCGCTCGTCCCATTGGTCGCGGGGGATAAAGTGGTGCCAAGCCTCTTCCAGCTTGAGGGTCGAGCGGCTTGGCGCGTCACGCGGGAACTTGAGGCGCGGGATGCCCATTGGCCACATGGCCGAGTTGTTCGGCTCGGCCAGGCCCATGAACACTTCACGGCCGCTTTTGAAGGTCAGTAGCAGGCGCGGCTTGCTCGGGTCATCCACCAGCTTGCCGGCGCTCAATAAAGCTTTACGCAGGTGCACTTCGAATTTTTTGCAAAAATTCGAGAGTTCCTTGCCGTCGTTGGTGTCGACCATTTCCAGCCACAGGCTGCCGCACACCGGAAAACCCTGCAGGTGAGCGAGGATCACGCTGATGCGGTCAGTTTCCGGCAGGTCGATGAATACCCCGCGCGCCCACTGCCTTGGGAAGATCAGCTCGGCAAAGCGCTGGCCGTGCATCAGGCGCTGAGCGCCGTCTTCTTCGGTGCAGACAAATTCGGCGCAGGCGCTGCCTGTCTTGGCCTTGGCATAGCCGGAAACGTTCAGGCGCGCGGCAAGGTCCGCGATCTCGGAACAGACTTCGCTTTCAAAACCCGGGCGGCAGTGCATAAAAAGGGTGTTCATCAACTCTCCTGGTGAATCAACCGACGTTGCGCTGTCGCAATGCCTGTCATGAAAACCCGCGCATGATAACGGAGTTCGGAACCTTGGACTTAACGATAGAGTCCAGTTATTAGCCTGCTAATGAAAACAGGGCTAAGTTGATAGCTCTGTTCGTCCCGTCAGGTCCGTAGCCGTGCGGACCATAAGGAGTCGTGTCATGTCATCGCTTGATAGCCTGAGTACCCTTAAAACTCTTGAAATAGACAGTAAAACCTACCACTACTTCAGCCTGCCCGAAGCCGCCAAGCGCTTGGGCGACCTCGATAAGCTGCCGATGTCGCTCAAGGTGCTGCTGGAAAACCTGCTGCGCTGGGAAGACGGTAAGACCGTCACTGGCGCCGACCTCAAGGCCATTGCCGCCTGGCTCAAGGAGCGTCAGTCCGACCGTGAGATCCAGTACCGCCCCGCCCGGGTGTTGATGCAAGACTTTACCGGTGTGCCCGCCGTGGTCGACCTGGCCGCCATGCGCGCCGCCGTGGCCAAGGCCGGTGGCGACCCGCAGCGTATCAACCCGCTGTCGCCGGTGGATTTGGTGATCGACCACTCGGTGATGGTCGACAAGTTCGGCAACGCCGACGCCTTCGAGCAAAACGTCGACATCGAGATGCAGCGCAACGGCGAACGCTACGCCTTCCTGCGTTGGGGCCAGAGCGCCTTCGATAACTTCAGCGTGGTGCCACCGGGCACTGGCATCTGCCACCAGGTCAACCTCGAATACCTCGGCCGCACCGTGTGGACCAAGGACGAAGACGGCCGCACCTACGCCTTCCCCGACACCTTGGTTGGCACCGACTCCCACACCACCATGATCAACGGCCTCGGCGTACTCGGCTGGGGCGTGGGCGGGATCGAAGCGGAAGCCGCGATGCTCGGCCAGCCGGTGTCGATGCTGATCCCGGAAGTGATCGGCTTCAAGCTCACCGGCAAATTGAAGGAAGGCATCACCGCCACTGACCTGGTGCTGACCGTGACCCAGATGCTGCGCAAGAAAGGCGTGGTGGGTAAATTCGTCGAGTTCTACGGCGATGGTCTGGCCGACCTGCCGTTGGCCGACCGCGCGACCATTGCCAACATGGCCCCGGAATACGGCGCCACCTGCGGCTTTTTCCCGGTGGATGAGGTAACGCTGGACTACCTGCGCTTGTCTGGCCGACCTACGGAAACCGTAAAACTGGTTGAGGCCTACACCAAGGCGCAGGGCCTGTGGCGCAATGCCGGCCAGGAGCCGGTATTCACCGACAGCCTGGCGCTGGACATGGGTAGCGTCGAAGCCAGCCTCGCCGGGCCAAAACGCCCACAGGACCGTGTGTCGCTGCCAAATGTCGGCCAGGCATTCAGCGACTTCCTCGACCTGCAGTTCAACCCCACCAACAAGGAAGAAGGTCGCCTCGAAAGCGAAGGCGGCGGCGGGGTTGCCGTGGGCAATGCCGACCTGGTGGGCGAAACCGACTACGAATACGACGGCCACACTTACCGCCTGAAAAACGGTGCCGTGGTGATCGCCGCGATCACCTCCTGCACCAACACCTCCAACCCCAGTGTGATGATGGCGGCCGGGCTGGTGGCGAAAAAGGCTGTAGAAAAGGGCCTCACCCGAAAACCTTGGGTGAAAACCTCGCTGGCCCCGGGCTCCAAGGTGGTCACTGATTACTACAAGGCCGCAGGTCTCACCCACTATCTGGATAAACTCGGCTTCGACTTGGTGGGTTACGGCTGCACCACGTGCATCGGCAACTCCGGGCCGTTGCCCGAGCCGATCGAGAAAGCCATCCAGAAAGCTGACCTTGCCGTAGCATCGGTGCTCTCCGGCAACCGCAACTTCGAAGGCCGCGTGCATCCGCTGGTCAAGACCAACTGGCTGGCGTCACCGCCCCTGGTCGTGGCTTATGCCCTGGCCGGCACCGTGCGTATCGATATCAGCAGCGAACCGCTGGGTAACGATCAAGCGGGCAATCCGGTCTATCTGAAAGACATCTGGCCCACCAGCCAGGAAATCGCCGATGCCGTCGCTCAAGTCACCACGGGGATGTTCCACAAGGAATACGCCGAAGTGTTTGCCGGTGACGAACAGTGGCAAGCGATTGAAGTGCCGCAAGCCGCGACGTACGTGTGGCAGAAAGACTCCACCTACATCCAGCACCCGCCATTCTTCGACGATATTTCCGGGCCTCTGCCGGTGATCAAGGACGTCAAAGGCGCGAATGTGCTGGCGATGCTGGGAGACTCGGTCACCACTGACCACATCTCCCCCGCCGGCAACATCAAAACCGACAGCCCTGCAGGCCGTTACCTGCGAGAACAAGGCGTGGAGCCACGCGACTTCAACTCCTATGGCTCACGCCGAGGCAACCATGAAGTGATGATGCGCGGCACCTTTGCCAACATCCGCATCCGCAATGAAATGCTCGGCGGCGAGGAAGGCGGTAATACGCTGTACATCCCTACCGGCGAGAAAATGCCGATCTACGACGCCGCGATGAAATACCAGGCTTCGGCCACGCCGCTGGTGGTGATTGCCGGCCAGGAATACGGCACAGGCTCAAGCCGTGACTGGGCGGCCAAAGGCACCAACCTGCTGGGTGTGAAGGCCGTGATTGCCGAGAGCTTCGAACGCATTCACCGCTCCAACCTGGTGGGCATGGGCGTGTTGCCGCTGCAGTTCAAGCTGGACCAGAACCGCAAGTCGCTGAAGCTGACGGGCAAGGAGCAGGTCGACATTCTTGGGCTGACGGAAGCAGAGATCGTGCCGCGCATGAACCTGACGCTGGTGATTACGCGGGAGGATGGCAGTACAGAGAAGCTAGAGGCGCTGTGCCGGATTGATACGTTGAATGAAGTGGAATACTTCAAATCCGGCGGCATATTGCACTACGTGTTGCGCCAGCTAATCGCTTCCTGACAAACGCTGGAGATCTAATGTGGGAGCTGGCTTGCCTGCGATAGCGGTGTATCAGTTGCAGGTAGGCTGGCTGGCCCACCGCCATCGCAGGCAAGCCAGCTCCCACCGTTTTGAACGCGTTTCAAATTAGCCGAAGAGCCACTTCCACAGCAGCACCAGCACGACGACCGCCAACACCGGCCGGGCAATCCGGTACGCCTTGGGATGCTTGCGCTTCCACTGCTTCACCACACCGCTGAACGTGTCACTGAACGTCTTGCTCCAGGCATACGCCTGGTTGATCCCACCCACCCGCTCGTCATCCAGGTTCTGCGGTGCAGTCGCGCGGCCCAACTGCTTGCTGACCCAGCGGTTGACGCGGGTCATCACGCGGTTGCTCAGCGGCCGCTCAATGTCGCAGAACAGAATCACACGGGTCTGCTCGGTTTCGTTCTTGACCCAGTGCACGTAGGTTTCGTCGAACATCACGTCGTCACCGTCGCGCCAGGCGTATTCCTCGCCGTCAACAAAGATCCGGCAGGCGTCGGAATTCGGCGTGGACAACCCCAGGTGGTAACGCAGCGAGCCGGCAAACGGGTCGCGATGCGGGTTGAGGTGGCTGCCGCCAGGCAACAGCGCGAACATCGCGCCTTTCACGTTAGGAATGCTGCTCACCAGTGCTACGGTTTTCGGGCACAGTGCCTCGGCCGACGGCAGGGGTTTGTCGTACCACTTGAGGTAGAAACGCTTCCAGCCCTTCTTGAAGAACGACCCGAAGCCGGCGTCGTTGTTCTTTTCGGCAGCGCGGATGTAACCCTCGTCGAACAGGTGCATGGCCTCTTCGCGGATCACTTCCCAGTTGTCCTTGAGCACGTCCAGTTCCGGGAACTTGCTGCGGTCCAGGTACGGTTTGGACGGCACCGCCGAGAACAGGTACATCAAAGCGTTATACGGGGCGAACAGCGCCGAATGGTTGACGAATTGGCGCAACATCGGCAAACGGGCCTTACCGCGCAGGTGCACATACAGCGTGCTGCCAATAAACAACAGCAACACCGACAGTTTGGCGGCCAAAGAAAAGGTCATGCAGCAACTCCTGGAAATAAGCGCCTGGCCAACAGCAGACGTAGCAGCCGGCCATGATAAACATTTGGGCCAGTATGCAGAAGGCCTAGCTTACCTGCGCTGATTCACATCAAGCCTGGTTTTCTTGTTCGGTAAACAAATCGCTGAACAGCATGCTCGACAGGTAACGCTCACCGGAGTCCGGCAGAATCACCACGATGGTCTTGCCTTGCATTTCCGGCTTCTCGGCCAGGCGCACCGCCACGGCCATCGCGGCGCCGCAGGAGATGCCGCACAGAATCCCTTCTTCTTGCATCAGACGCCGTGCCATGGCCTTGGATTCGTCGTCGGTAACCAGTTCCACGCGGTCGACCATCGACAGGTCGAGGTTTTTCGGCACGAAACCGGCGCCGATGCCCTGAATCTTGTGCGGGCTCGGCTTGATTTCCTCACCGGCCAGCGCCTGGGTGATCACCGGCGACACGATTGGCTCGACGGCCACCGACAGAATCGGCTTGCCCTGAATGTTCTTGATATAGCGCGACACGCCGGTGATGGTGCCGCCGGTACCCACGCCCGCGACCAGCACGTCCACGGCGCCATCGGTGTCATTCCAGATTTCCGGGCCGGTGGTTTTTTCGTGGATCGCCGGATTCGCCGGGTTTTCGAATTGAGCCGGCATGAAATAAGTGGCCGGATCGCTGGCGACGATTTCGCCAGCCTTTTCGATAGCGCCCTTCATGCCCTTGGCCGGTTCAGTCAGCACCAATTCGGCCCCCAGGGCCTTGAGCACTTTGCGCCGCTCGATACTCATGGACGCCGGCATGGTCAGCAGCAATTTATAGCCACGGGCAGCGGCGACAAACGCCAGGCCGATGCCGGTGTTGCCGGAGGTGGGTTCGACAATGGTCATGCCCGGCTTGAGTTTGCCAGTGCTTTCAGCGTCCCAGATCATGTTGGCGCCAATGCGGCATTTCACCGAGTAACCCGGGTTACGCCCCTCGATCTTGGCCAGAATGGTCACGCCACGCGGTGCGATACGGTTGATCTGAACCAGCGGCGTATTACCGATGGAGTGCGCGTTGTCTGCAAAGATACGGCTCATGACGGGTCCTATTTGGCAGTTTCCAGAAAGGCCCAAGGGTATGCCTCACCTCTCGAAGCGTCCAGTCGGAGGAACATTGGCGCATTCAAAACAGTCAACCTCCTAACTGCAAGGAGATCTGCACCATGAAACGTCGTTACAGTTGGCCGCTATGGACCGTCGCCGGGCTGGTGGTGGCATTGGTTGCCTTGAACATCGCGCTGCCCTATCTGGTGCGCAACTATTTGAATGAAAAGCTCGCCGACATGGGCGACTACCGTGGCGAAGTCACTGATGTGGACTTGGCGTTGTGGCGCGGTGCCTATCGCATCAATGGCCTGAAGATCGTCAAGGTCGACGGCAAGGTGCCCGTACCGTTCGTCAACGCGCCGTTGATCGAATTTGCCGTGAGCTGGCACTCGTTGTGGTACGACCATGCGGTGGTCGCCGAGGGGCATTTCGTCAAGCCGGAGCTCAACTTCGTCGACGGCGGCGCCAACAAGCAGGCGTCACAGACGGGTGAAGGCACCGACTGGCAGGAACAGTTGAGAAAACTGCTGCCGATCACCCTGAATGAAATGCGCATTGAAGACGGCAAGATTTCGTTCCACAACTTCAATTCCAAACCGCCGGTGAACATCAACACCACCTCGGTCAATGCCAGTTTCTACAACCTCACCAACGTGGTGGACGTCAAAGGCAAGCGCGACGCGCGCTTCGAAGGCAAGGCCTTGCTGCAAGGCCAGGCGCCACTGGAGGCCACGGCGACGTTTGATCCGCTGAGCGACTTTGAAGAATTCGAGTTCCGCTTCCGCGCCCGCGACCTGCAGCTCAAGCGCATGAATGACTTCGCCTCGGCCTACGGCAAGTTCGACTTCAAGGCCGGCACCGGCGACGTGGTGATCGAAGCCCAGGCCGAAAAAGGCCAACTGACGGGTTACATCAAACCGCTGCTGCGCAACGTGGAAGTGTTCGACTGGAAACAGGACGTGGAGAACAAGGACAAGAACATCTTCCGCTCGATCTGGGAAGCCGTGGTCGGCGCCAGTGAAACAGTGCTGAAAAACCAGAGCGAAAACCAGTTCGCCAGCCGCGTCGAGCTCAGTGGCAGCGTGCACCAGCAAGATGTCAGCGCGTTCTCGGCCTTTATCTCGATCTTGCGTAATGGATTCATCCAGGCATTCAATGCGCGATATGAACAGCCCAAGCCCTCGGCGGACTAGGCCTGACTGACCATTCAGAGACTGAATAGCCCGTCTGCGTTCACAGTCGCCAGGGCTGCGCGGTATAGTCCGGCCATTGATGAATTCGAGGAAATACCGATGAAGTTCGAAGGCACCCAGGCCTACGTTGCCACCGACGACCTGAAACTGGCCGTCAACGCCGCCATCACCCTGGAGCGACCGCTGCTGGTCAAGGGCGAGCCTGGCACGGGCAAGACCATGCTTGCCGAGCAACTGGCCGAATCCTTCGGCGCCAAGCTGATCACCTGGCACATCAAGTCCACCACCAAGGCCCATCAGGGCCTCTACGAGTACGACGCGGTCAGCCGCCTGCGCGACTCGCAACTGGGCGTGGATAAGGTGCACGACGTGCGCAACTACTTGAAGAAGGGCAAGCTCTGGGAAGCCTTCGAGTCCGAAGAGCGGGTAATCCTGCTGATCGATGAAATCGACAAGGCCGACATCGAGTTCCCCAACGACCTGCTGCAAGAACTCGACAAAATGGAGTTCTACGTCTACGAAATCGATGAGACCATCAAGGCGAAGAAGCGCCCGATCATCATCATTACCTCCAACAACGAAAAAGAGCTGCCGGACGCGTTCCTGCGCCGCTGCTTCTTCCATTACATCGCCTTCCCCGACCGCACCACCCTGCAAAAGATCGTCGATGTGCACTATCCCGACATCAAGAAAGACCTGGTCAGCGAAGCGCTGGACGTGTTCTTCGACGTGCGCAAAGTACCCGGGCTGAAGAAAAAACCGTCCACCTCCGAACTCGTCGACTGGCTCAAGCTGCTGATGGCCGACAACATCGGCGAAGCCGTGCTGCGCGAGCGCGACCCGACCAAGGCCATCCCGCCGCTGGCCGGTGCGCTGGTGAAGAACGAGCAAGACGTGCAGTTGTTGGAGCGTCTGGCGTTCATGAGCCGTCGCGGTAATCGCTGATGCTGCTCAACCTGTTCAACGAGATGCGCGCCGCCAAGGTGCCGGTGTCGGTGCGCGAGCTGCTCGACCTGATCAACGCGCTGAAACAGCGCGTGACCTTCGCCGACATGGACGAGTTTTACTACTTGGCCCGGGCAATCCTGGTAAAGGACGAACGGCATTTCGACAAGTTTGACCGCGCCTTCGGCGCGTATTTCAACGGCCTGGAAAAACTCGACGACCACCTGCAGGCACTGATCCCCGAAGACTGGTTGCGCAAGGAATTCGAACGCTCGCTGAGCGATGAGGAACGCGCGCAGATCCAGTCCCTCGGCGGCCTCGACAAATTGATCGAGGAATTCAAGAAACGCCTGGAAGAACAGAAGGAACGCCACGCCGGCGGCAACAAATGGATTGGCACCGGCGGCACCAGCCCGTTCGGTTCCGGCGGCTACAACCCCGAGGGTATTCGTGTCGGCGATGCCGGCAAGCGCCAGGGCAAGGCGGTGAAAGTCTGGGACCAGCGCGAGTACAAGAACCTCGACGACCAGGTCGAGCTGGGCACGCGCAACATCAAAATCGCCCTGCGCCGCCTGCGCAAATTCGCGCGCCAGGGTGCGGCGGAAGAGCTGGACATTGACGGCACCATCGACCACACCGCCCGCGATGCCGGGCTGCTGAATATCCAAATGCGCCCGGAGCGACGCAACACCATCAAGCTGTTGCTGCTGTTCGACATCGGCGGCTCGATGGATGCCCACGTGAAAATCTGCGAAGAGCTGTTCTCCGCGTGCAAGACCGAGTTCAAACACCTGGAGTACTTCTACTTCCACAACTTTGTGTACGAATCGGTGTGGAAGAACAACCTGCGCCGCACGTCCGAACGCACGTCAACCCTGGACCTGCTGCACAAGTATGGCGCCGATTACAAAGTGATCTTTATCGGCGACGCGTCGATGGCGCCGTATGAGATTACCCAGGCGGGTGGCAGCGTCGAGCACTGGAATGAAGAGCCGGGGTATGTGTGGATGCAGCGCTTCATGGCCAAGTACAAAAAGCTGATCTGGATTAACCCGTATCCGAAGGATACTTGGGGGTATACGGCGTCGACGGGGATTGTGCGGGAGTTGGTGGAGGATCAGATGTATCCGTTGACCCTGCGGGGGTTGGAAGAAGGGATGCGGTTTCTCTCCAAATAAACGGCGCGCCCACATTTTGAACAGCGCCGTTAGTTAAATCGGCGCAAATACTCAATGTGCTGCTGGTAGGCTGTCGGTTGTACGACCGGCGCCAACTTCACCTTCTCTCCCGGCAAGCACTGCGCCAATCGCGCCAGCGACAGCGGCGTCAACGCCCCCAGACGCGGATACCCCCCAATCGTCTGCCGATCATTAAGCAACACAATCGGCTGCCCATCCGGCGGCACCTGGATCGCCCCCAGCGCAATCCCCTCGGAAATCAACGACGGTCCCTGGTACTGCAACGGCGTGCCCAGCAAGCGCATGCCCATGCGGTCGGCGCGGCTGTCGAGGGCCCATTCGGTGTTGAACGCATCGAACAGGCTTTGGCCGCTGAACTGACCGATCTGCGCGCCGACAATCACGTCCAGCGGCTTACCGGAGGGCACCTCCTGGGCATTCAGCACCTTCATTGCACCGCCTGTACCGGAATAGACCAGGCGCCCGCCTTCGGCCAGCGCCTTGCCAAAACCGTCTACCCCGCCCAATTCCTCCCGCACAACGGTGGCGCAACTGCCCAGCACATCCGGCGCATCGAACCCGCCCGGCGCCGCCAGGTACGCGCGCGCCCCACTGAAAGGCTGGGTGAAGCGCAAACGCTGGCCCTTTTGCAGGATAAAACTGCGGCCGGGGCTGATGGCGCGCTCGTCGACATACGCACCCAGGTCTGCACCGGCCAGAGCCAGCAGGCAATAATCGTCGGCTTGCACGGTAAAGCCGCCGAGGGTGATTTCCACCACTGGCGCGTCCAGTGCGTTACCCAGTAGCCAGTTGGCCCAGGACATCGACACCCAATCCAGCGCGCCGCCCTGGGTCACGCCCAAGTGGCGCACGCCAAAGCGACCGGCGTCCTGCAGCAGGCACAGCGGCGTGCTGGCCTCGATGATCAAGCGGCTCATGCCTGTGCCTCCAACGGGGTGTCATCGCCACCTAATTTGATGAACTGGGCGTGATCGACCGGTTCGAAACGTACGGTGTCGCCCGGTTGCATCAGGCTGTAGCCGTCGCGATCACGGTCGAACAGCTTGGCCGGGGTGCGGCCGATCAGGTTCCAGCCACCCGGGGATACCACCGGGTAGGCGGCGGTTTGCCGTTCGGCGATGCCCACGCTGCCGGCCGCCACGCGCTTGCGCGGGGTGTTGAGGCGTGGCGTGGCGAGGATTTCATCCACCAGCCCCATAAAGGCAAAGCCAGGCGCGAAGCCAAGGGCGAACACCTGATATTCGTGGGCGCTGTGGCGGCGGATCACGTCGTCGATGGCCAGCCCGCTGCGTTGGCTGAGCAAGGTCAATTCCGGGCCGACGCTCAGGTCGTACCACACCGGCAGCACGTGGCGCTGGCCGCCGCCCTGGGCTTGCGGCTGCAGGTCGGTGAGGGCGTGAGTGATCAGCTCCCGTGCCTGGGCTGGGCTCAAGACGGTGAGGTCGTAATGCACCATCAAGGTGGTGTACGACGGCACCAGGTCCACCAATGCCGCGCCAAACCCGCTGCGCAGGCGCTGGCTAGCGGCGAGCATCCAGGGCATGTTGGCTTCGGCGATTGCATCAAACAGACGTACCATCAGGCAGTCGATGGCCACCACTTCAATCCGTGGCTTCATGCTGGTTTCAAGGCCTCGCGGATGCGCTTTACAGCTGCGACGGAACTGGCGTTGTCGCCATGCACGCACAGGGTATTGGCCTGTAAGACCAGCGGGCTGCCGTCGCTGGCGGTGAGCGCTTCACCACGGGAAATGGTCAGGGCTTGCTGCACGATGGTCTCAGAGTCGTGGTGCACCGCGCCGGGCAACTGGCGGGACACCAGATGGCCATTGTTGTCGTAGGCCCGGTCGGCGAAAGCTTCGAACCACAGGGTCACCCCATATTCGTTACCCAACGCCTGGGCCACGCTGTTGTCGCGAGTGGCCAGCAGCATCAGCGGCAGCTCGCCATAAGCGGCGACAGCCTGGATCACGGCGCGCAACTGCATAGGGTTGGCCATCATGTCGTTGTACATCGCGCCGTGGGGTTTAACGTAGCTGACCCGCCCGCCTTGCGCCCGGCACATACCTTCAAGGGCGCCAATCTGATAGTGCAACAGGTCCTGGATTTCCTGCGCAGTGTAAGCCATGGAGCGGCGGCCGAAGCCCTGCAGGTCCTGGTAGGCCGGGTGCGCGCCGATTTGCACGCCGTGCTTGAGCGCCAGGCTGACGGTTTTGCGCATGATGCCCGGGTCACCGGCATGGAAGCCGCACGCCACGTTGGCGCAATCAATGAACGGCATGATCTCGGCGTCCAGACCCATGGTCCAGTTGCCGAAGCTTTCGCCAATATCGCAATTCAGTAGCAAACGGCTCACTGTAGGTGCTCCTGTAGGCTTTGTTTTTTTGTAGTGTGGGATTTTTTACGCAGAACTCGCAACTTGTCCTGACACCCCAACGGCGCTTATCGTGGAATAGCCCGATTTTTGGCGCTGGCCCGGTGCGGCGTCCAACTAATAAAAACCGATCCATGCATAAGAAAAAGTTGATCCCATGAATTTGAAGTTTCTCGAAACCTTCGTCTGGGTGGCCAAACTCAAGAGTTTCCGCCTGACCGCCGAGAAGTTGTTCACCACCCAGGCCTCGATCTCAAGCCGCATCGCCGTGCTGGAAAACGAGCTGGGGGTGAAGTTGTTTCTGCGTGACTCACGCGGCGTGAGCCTGACCCCGGAAGGCTTGAAGGTGCTCGATTATGCCGAGCAGATGCTGGTGACCCTGCAGGGTTTGAAGCAGTCCCTGGAGACCACCAGCAGCAAGGTCGGGCGCATCCGCATCGGCGCCATGGACACGGTGATCCATACGTGGCTCAGCCCGCTGGTGGCGGAACTGATGGACCATTTCCCATTGGTAGAAATCGAGTTGGTCGCCGATACCGCGCTGAACCTCAGCGATCAACTGCAAAAAGGCTTCCTCGACCTGATCCTGCAAACCGACCTGCTGCGCCTCGAAAGCGTACGCAGCCTGGAGCTGGCCAGCCACCCCATGGCGTGGATCGTCGCCAGCCAATCAATCTACAATCGGGAGTACGGTTCCCTCGCCGAACTGGCCCAGGAGCGCATCATCACCTACTCGAAAAATTCCCACCCGCACCAGGACGTCATCAGCCTGATGCAGGCCAACGGCGTGGCCGCGCCACGGATGAACTGCGTGAACTCGGTGTCGGCGATTACCCGCTTGCTGCGCGATGGCTTTGGGATTGGTGCGTTGCCGCCGGTGCTGGTCAGAGAAGAGCTGGCGCGCGGGGAATTGGTGATGCTGCCGATGGCGCAGCGATTGCCGAACTTGCAGGTGGTGGTGTCGTGGCGTGTGGGGGTGGAGTTGGTGGAGGAGATTGTGGGGTTGTGTCAGAAAGTCGTTGCCCGCTATGCCGGGGAAGTCGGTGAAGACAGAATGTTACTGACGAAACCCGATTAAACTGTGGGAGCTGGCTTGCCTGGGATAGCCATCGGTATCTACACATTCTAAATGTGATATCGCGTAGCAGAGGCTCGCTATGCCTAGGCTGCGATAGCGGTGTATCAGTCACTGATAAATAGCTATCGCAGGCAAGCCGGCTCCCACATTTGACCGCATCGGTCTTTAGAGGCCTTTGAGGTCACGCTCTTCTATCGGCCGGCTCTGGCGCAGGCGCTTGCCGCCCAACACCACCCAGTCGATCAGGCGGAACAGGCATTCGATGCCAAACGACAACAGCATCGCCCCGCCCAACCCCCAGCCCATGGCTTCGGGGGTCAGCAGGATCTGGTAGCTGTAGCCATTCCAGGTTTCCTGGCGAATATCCGGGTCCGCCGCCACCGCCACTTGCAGGGCGCGGATGTACCAAGGCCCTTGCATCGCCTGGAACTGCTTGTCCAGCGCCACTTGGCGGTCAAGCATGGCGCCCAGGCTGTTGGCGTCGCTCTGGAACACGGGATCATCACTGGCGCGGTAATGCGCCACCAACGCCTGCAAGTCACCGTTGAAGAACTGCCGTGCGGTGGTTTCGAACCCGCTCAAGCCGGTCTGGGCCTCGATCAGGTGAGCCTCGACGCGCTTGGCGTAGTCGTTGATAAACCCGGGCACTTGCACGCCGACCAACAGGCCGATGGCAAACAGCACCAACCGCAGATAACTGAGCAACATGGTCGATATCCTTACTCGGTGATGCCTTGGCTGACGCATTCACCGCGTCGCCACAGGCTCCATTGGCCCGGTTCGTAACGGGTCCAGTTTTCGTTGTCGGTCAAAGGCTCGGTGGCGATCACGGTGACGAGATCATTGGGTGTGGTTTCGGCCTGAAAATCGACGATCACGTCGACATCTTTCAAGCGCGCCGGCCCAAAAGGTGCGCGGCGGGTAATCTGCGCCAATTTGGTCGAGCAGTAGCAGAAAAGCCAGTCGCCATCGCTGAGCAGGCAGTTGAACACGCCTATGCTGCGGTATTCGGAACAGGCGGCAATCAGGTCCGGCAAGACGTTTTCAATCTCCACCGGCTCAGGAAAGGCTTCGCGCACGCGATTGAGCAAATCGCAGAACGCCGCTTCGCTGTCGGTATCGCCCACCGGGCGGTAGAACGTGGCGCGGGGATTGAAGTCTGCCAGTTGGCCGTTATGTGCGAAGCACCAGTTGCGCCCCCACAGTTCGCGCACAAACGGGTGGGTATTGGCCAAGCTGACCTTGCCGACGTTGGCCTGGCGAATATGGCCAATCACCACTTCACTTTTGATCGGATAACGCTGTACCAGCAACGCGACTTCCGACTCACTGCTCGCAGCCGGGTCCTGGAACAAGCGCAGGCCACGCCCTTCATAAAACGCAATGCCCCAACCGTCGCGGTGCGGGCCGGTGCGCCCACCGCGCTGCATCAGCCCGGTAAAGCTGAACACGATGTCGGTGGGGACGTTGGCACTCATGCCCAATAATTCACACATGCCAGGGCTCTCGCTACAACGTTAAAGGCGTGGTTCGACCCGCATACCGCTCACAGGCTCAGGACGGCGGAAAGGTACGTCATCGTCATCGCTTTCAGGTTCAGCGGCCAATGCCGCATCGGCGGCGGCCTTGCGCTCACGGCGAGCGTTGGCGGCGCGCTCGATGGGCCAGCGGATCAACACGATCACGAGGTACACGCCAAAGGCAATCATGGTGTACATGAACAAATCGGAAATGGCCCGCCAGGCGTTGTTGCCGACCTTGAGCAACAGGTCCAGGGCGGTTATCGCCACGGCCGGCGCGAACTGGGTCTTGACCGGATCGACGATGGTCGGGCTGAGCAGCAGCACCGCCATCAGCAATTGCAACGGCTCGCGCAGCCAGCGCCAGATCCAGCGGGTCATGCGCCACCACACCAATAGGCAGCCCAAGGCAGCGAAGGCGTAAAGGCCCCAAGCAGTCAGATAGTCGTTCTCGGTCATGGTGTCCATGGCAAGGTTGGCAAACAGGCGGCTATGATAACGGCTTTTGCGTGTCGCGGCTGCAATGCCTGCCACCGTCTGCCAGATAGAGAATAATCCATGCCTATGTCGACACCCCCGATTGCCCGCAAGGCCCAAGGCCCAGATCCGTACGCCTGGCTGCAAACGCGTGACAGCGCTGAGGTACTCGATTACCTCAAGGCCGAAAACGCCTGGCAGGAAGCCCAGCTCGCCGACCAGCAGGCCCTGCGCGAAAGCCTGTTCGAGGAGATCAAGGGGCGCATTCTCGAGACTGACCTGTCGCTGCCCTCCCCCTGGGGACCGTATCTTTACTACACCCGCACCACCGCCGGTGACGAATACGCCCGCCACTACCGCTGCCGCCGCCCGGATGACGACAGCAATCAGGTGGATGACAGCAGCGAAGAATTGCTGCTCGACCCGAACGTGCTCGCCAATGGCGGCTTCTTCTCCCTCGGCGCGTTCAGCATCAGCCCCGACCACCAGCGCCTGGCCTACAGCCTGGATACCAGCGGTGAAGAGGTCTACACCCTGTACGTGAAGGAATTGGCCAACGGCAAGGTCAGTGAACTGGAGTTCCAGGACTGCGACGGCAGCATGACTTGGGCCAATGACAGCCTGACCCTGTTCTTCGGCGAATTGGACGACACCCACCGTCCGCACAAACTCTACCGCTATCGCTTGGATGGGACGGCGGCGCAGGAAGTGTTCCATGAGCCGGACGGGCGTTTCTTCCTGCATTGCTACCGTTCCAGCTCCGAGCGCCAGTTGCTGCTGGCCCTGGGCAGCAAGACCACCAGCGAAATCTGGGCGCTGGACGCCGACCAGCCGCAACTGGACTTTACCTGCCTGGCGCCACGGGTCGAAGACCATGAATACGATGTCGACCACGGTCAGTTGAATGGCGCGTGGACCTGGTTTATCCGCAGCAACCGTGATGGCATCAACTACGCATTGTTCGTGGCGACCGACATTGGCGACGTGCCGACCGAGGCAGAGTGGCAAAACCTGATCCCCCACAGCGATGACGTCATGCTCGACGGCGTGAGCCTGAATGCCAGCGCCATGACCCTGAGCCTACGCATTGGTGGGCTGCCCGTGATCGAAGTTCACCCGCAAGGCGTGCCGGCTTATCGGGTGGAATTGCCCGACGCCGCCTACAGCCTCTACGTTCAAAACAGCCTGGAATTTGTCAGCGACAAGATTCGCCTGCGCTATGAGGCGCTTAACCGCCCGGCCCAGGTTCGCCAGCTGGAACTGGCCAACGGCGCACAGCAGGTGCTCAAGGAAACCCCGGTGCTTGGCGTGTTCAATGCCGACGATTACGTCAGCCAGCGCCTGTGGGCCACCTCGGCGGACGGCACACAGGTGCCGATCAGCCTGGTGGTCAAGCGCGACCAGTTGGGCAAGCCTGTGCCGCTGTACCTGTACGGCTACGGCGCCTACGGTTCGAGCCTCGACCCTTGGTTTTCCCACGCACGCCTGAGCCTGCTCGACCGTGGCGTGGCCTTCGCCATTGCGCATGTGCGCGGCGGCGGTGAATTGGGCGAGGCCTGGTACCGCAATGGCAAGCAGGAGCACAAGCAGAACACTTTCAGCGACTTTATCGCCTGCGCCGAGCACTTGATCGCCAAGGGCCTGACCACCTCCAAACAACTGGCAATCAGCGGCGGCAGTGCCGGCGGCCTGTTGATCGGCGCCGTACTTAACCAGCGTCCGGAGCTGTTCCAGGCGGCGATTGCCGAAGTGCCTTTCGTCGACGTGCTTAACACCATGCTCGACCCGGAGTTGCCGCTGACCATCACCGAGTACGACGAGTGGGGCAACCCGCAAGAGCCCGAGGTGTATGCGCGCATCCAGGCCTATGCGCCGTATGAAAACGTCAGCGCCCAGGCCTACCCGGCCATGCTGGTGATCGCCGGCTACAACGACAGCCGCGTGCAATATTGGGAAGCGGCCAAGTGGGTGGCCAAGCTGCGCGCTACCAAGACCGACGACAACCTGCTGCTGCTCAAGACCGAATTGGGCGCCGGCCACGGTGGCATGAGTGGTCGTTACCAGGGATTACGTGACGTAGCACTCGAATATGGCTTTGTGTTCAAGGTATTGGGGCTGGTTTAAGGAACTTAGTGCGGCGGTTCTGTCTGAACACAGGACCGCCCTACATGATTGATGGATCAAGATTGCAGCCATGACACTACCCACGCTTCTCAACGACGAAATCCGCGACATGCTCATGGACTGCGGCCTGTTCGACCCGCTGTTTCCGGAAGATTTTCACGTCGCCGCCGGCTACTTCAACATCAGCAGCATTGCCCGTGACGAAGCGATTTTTCTCGAGGGCGATGCCGGTACTTTCATGTGCATCATCCACAGCGGCCAGGTGGCGGTGCAAAAAACCAATAGCGACGGCCAACGCCTGACCATCGCCACCCTGCGCAGTGGCCGGGCCTTTGGTGAAATGGCGGTGCTTGACGGCGAGCGGCGCTCCGCCAGTTGCGTGGCCGCCAGTGACTGCGTGCTGCTCAACCTGGGCAAGGACGCCTTGGAAAAGATGCTCAACGAAACCCCCAGGGTTGCCGCCAAGATCATCCGTGCGATTGCCATCGCCCTGTCCAAGCGCCTGCGCATGGCCGATGGGCAGCTGCTATCGCAACAGTTTTAACCGCCGGGCGTCTTCGGTTTGCTGTCGTTCTGCTGCAGGCCGGGTACCGTCTGGTCCTTCGGCGGCGTCGGCAGCACGATGGGCACAAGGGGCGGCGAGCCGTTAGTCTTGGGCATGGCCGGTGGGGTGACTTGCGGGTACAGCGTCGGCGTCGGCGTGCCCGGTGCACCTGGCGTAGGGGCCGGCGCAATCGGTACGGTTTGCAACTCCTGAGCCTGCGCTGTACCGGATGCGAGCGCGCTCAACACAATGACCGTTAGAATGCTGCACTTCATCGATGGCTCCATGGCCTGACCGGAATGTCACAAGGCTACTCCCAACCGCGCAAGAATGCCCTTCCCAATGAGATTTCCATGAAACGTTTCGTTCTGCTCGACACCACCCCGATCCCCGACAACGGCGGTGCCTTGTGCCTGTTCGAATACGGTGAAGATTTTGTCATCAAGATCCAGGGCGGTGACGGCGGCCAGTTGATGAACACGCGTATGCACGGTTCCGAAGATGCCTTGGCGCAAATCCCCTGCTGCAAAGTCGCCGGTCGCCCGGATTCGCGGGTATTGATCGGCGGGTTGGGCATGGGGTTTACCCTGGCTTCAGCCCTAAAGCACCTGGGCAAAACCGCCGAAGTGGTTGTTGCGGAGTTGGTGCCGGGCGTCGTGGAATGGAACCGTGGGCCGCTGGGAGAAAAATCCGGCCGCCCGCTACTGGATCCGCGCACGGTGATCCGTATGGAAGATGTAGCCAAGGTGCTGCAAGCCGAGCCCCAGGGCTTTGACGCGATCATGCTGGACGTCGACAACGGCCCCGAAGGCCTCACGCAAAAAGCCAACAGCTGGCTGTACTCCGCCGCAGGCCTGGCCGCCTGCGCCAAGGCCCTGCGCCCCAAAGGCGTGCTGGCCGTATGGTCGGCCAGCGCCGACAAGCTGTTCAGCGACAAACTGCGCAAGGCCGGTTTCAAAGCCGAGGAAGTGCAGGTGTTTGCCCATGGCAACAAGGGCACCCGGCACACCATCTGGATTGCGGAGAAGCTCAAGGGTTGATCACACCGCAAGCCCGCTCCCACATTTTTAATCGGAATTAGTTTCGAGAATTGCGGTAATCGATCACGTACGGCACTTTTTTGTCGAAGGTCTTTTCCAGCTCATCCCGGTCGAGCTTGGTCATGCCACCCAACTGATGAGAGGTAAAACCGCTATCCCCGACCTGCGACCCCGGCGCCAGGCTGACCATGCGCTTGGCTACAGCCTCAATCGCATCTTTGTAGCCGCCTTTCTTGTTCAGGTTGAACGCGGCCAGGTCAATCTGCGTACGCAACCAGTTGCCCCAGTAAAACTCCAGGAACTCCGGCGCGATCTCCCCAGCCTCCGGCTTGCCATAGGCCGCCTTACGGGTGAAATACACCAGGCTGCGGAAGGTGTCGTCCTGCAGGTTTTTGAAGCCCAGGTGCGCGGGCAACTGCTCGGGCGGCAGCGTCTGCCCCCTGTTGTCCTTGAGCCAGACTTTGCGCGCTGCCTCCATCCGCCGCCAGAAGCTCGCTAAAGTCGGGCTGTTGCTAAAGTCGTCGGTAACCTTGACCCACATCTTCAACCGAGGGCCACCGCCGGGCACTTCCCATAAAGTGGTGAAACTGTGGTGACCGTCGGTCAGGTACAGCTGGCCAGCGGGGCCGAGCACCACGGTTTTCATGTCATCGGGATGGGTGCCCACCGGGTCCTTGCAGGTGAAACTGGAGGGTTTGTGCAGGTCTGCGTTCTTGGGCACCTTGTCAGCTTCGCCCTGGCCGTTGGTTTCGCAGTACTCATCGAAGACCTTGGCGGGTTTGTCGGCAAACAGCCCGAGGCTGTAGTAGATCTGGTCGAAGCCCACCACGCCCTGGGTCGGGTGCAAGTGTTCGAGTGCAACCTCGATCACTTGGCCGGGTTTTGGCGTGGAGAACGCTTGGGCCTGGGCAACCACCCCACACAGCAACAACGCAGCAGTCCATGATTGCAGACGCATGATATTGAGCTCCTTATCGACAAAGTGAAGCGGTCATTTACAACGCAAGCGGCTAGAATCAACCTTATCCGTGAACCACCCAATAGCCAGGAGCCATGATGAGCTCGACCAATCCGCCCTCCCACACCGCCAAGCTGGATCGTATCCTCGCCGATGCCCAGCGCGACCGGGAAATGGGCTATCGCGACAAAGCCTTGAAAATGTACCCCCACGTGTGCGGCCGCTGCGCCCGTGAGTTCGCCGGCAAACGCCTGAGTGAGCTGACCGTACACCACCGCAACCACAATCATGATGACAATCCCCAGGACGGTTCCAACTGGGAGTTGCTGTGCCTGTACTGCCACGACAACGAACACTCGCGCTACACCGACCAGCAGTACTTCGGCGAAGGCTCCACCAGCAGCCCGACAATTGCCAAGGCGACGCATAATCCGTTTGCGGCGTTGGCTGGCCTTATGAAGAAAGACGGCTGAAAGCATCAAGCTGCAAGCTGCAAGAAAAAGCCGCTCCGCTTTTAACTTGCAGCTTGTAGCTTGCCGCTATAATGCTGCCTTTTTAAGGCACCCTTCCCCGTGGGCAATAAACGCTACAGCTGCATCGGTCTGTATAACCCCAAATCCCCCGAAAACGTCGGCTCGGTCATGCGTGCCGCCGGCTGCTACGGCGTGGCCTCGGTGTTCTACACCGGCGTGCGCTACGCGCGCGCCCGGGATTTCATCACCGACACCAAGAAAGTCCACCACGACATTCCGCTGATCGGCATCGATGACCTGAAAAAGATCCTGCCCCTGGGCTGCATCCCTGTCGCTGTGGAGCTGGTGGAAGGTGCTCGCGCGCTGCCTGAATACACCCACCCCGACCGCGCGCTGTACATCTTCGGGCCGGAAGACGGCTCCCTAGACAAAGATATCCGCGACTGGTGCGAAGACGTGGTCTACATCCCGACCACCGGCTGCATGAACCTCGCCGCCACCGTCAACGTGGTGCTCTACGATCGACTGGCCAAGGGCAACAACACCCGTTCGGGCCCCAAGTATTGATTTTTCCGGAACATCCGGCAGGTGCCAGCAGTCAGCTACATATCACTAGCCCACGTTGGAGACAGATCATGAGCGACAGCAAAACCTTGCGTCCTATCATCGAACACGCCCCGTTTGAAACGCAGCCGCAGCAAAACGTACACGGTTGGGAGCGCATCGGCTCGGTGGCCGGTGGCGTGATGATGGTGGGCAAAGGCCTGCGCCGTGGCGGGATTTTCGGCTTGATCCAAGTGGCGATCGGCGGCGTGGCGCTGGCGCGTGGGTTCACCGGGCACAGTTCGCTCAAGGACAAACTTGCACAGGGCCGCCAGGAAATGAACACGGTGCGTGCGAAGATCGAGCGGGCCGGGGAAGAGTTGCAGAACTTGAAGACCAAGGCGGAAGTGGCGGCTGAAAAAGCAACCAAGTAGTCCAGCCGAACTCGGTTAAATGTGCGCGCTTGCCCGCGATAGCAGTGTGTCAGGTTGCTGGCTCAGTAGCTGATAGACCGCTATCGCAGGCAAGCCAGCTCCCACAATGATTTCCGTCAACGCAATAATTTGCTGTCCAGCACCACTGAGGGCTCGCCAGTAATGCTCTCAGCCAGCTTTACGAACTCCGCAGTGGTGATGCTGTTCGCGCGCATCACCGCCTGAGACAAGTCATCCAGCGACCGTTTGTTATGAGTCTTCACCCGAATCTCGCGATCCAACTCCTGTAACACCATCACCGCCCGTGCCACCGTCGCGCCGCTGACATGCTCGCCGCGCAGGCTGGTCACGTCCTTGCCTTCCTTCGCCAGGCGCGCCTGGATGGCCTCATACCGCTCATCGGTAATGCCTCCGGCTCGGCGCAGCAGTTCGATCGCGTAATACTCGCCCAACCCCTCGCTGACCCAGTCACTGGCGTCGTGATCATTGAAGCGCCCAATCGCCTGCACCACTTCACGGATCAACGGGCTGATGCCGTTCTCACCGACCAGCGACGTGCGGCTGTTGAGGTAAATCGAGTCGCGCGCCGCCAGCGCGCCACGGCGCATCGGGTCACTGGCGCCCACCACCAGCAGCTTGGCCGGACGACGCGGGAACGCTGCTTCTACTTGGGGCCAGACAAAAGTCAGCAACGTCAGCACATCCATGCGCCGCATGGCCTGGCCCTTGGGCGAGGCCACGCTGACTTCAGTCTCGCCCAGGCGCACGCGACGGCTGCCGAGGGTGCCGGCGAGCATCCAGCCGGTGGGTCGGTCGAACAGGCGGGAGACGTTATCAATGCGGAATTTGTTCTTGCCGATACGCGGCCATGCGGTTTCGACGCTTTTCCAGCCAGCCGGCAGTTCGAACACCAGCCGGGAGACCAACTCGACACCGTCTTGCTGGTCGAGCCGCGCCGTCGGCACCAGGTCTTCACCGCGAAACAGCGCCCAGCTCGGCGTCATGCGCGCTTCATAGGTGCCGGGCTTGCGCGCGTGGGTGAGGCGCACGCGGTAGGTCAGGCTGGCCTTGTTGGCGCTGGGTTGCCACAGGCCACGGTGCTCAGTGATGCTCCATCGGCCGTCGGCCTTGAAGTCGCTGTAGTCACCGTCGTGGCCGAGGTCGAAGTTCAGGCTGCGCACTGCCGAGCCCTGTGACAGGCTTACGCGCACCTCGGCCTGATCGCTCTGGGGCAGGAGTTTGACGTGATAATCCAAGTCAACTTTCTTCGCGCTCCACGCTGGCATGCTCAGCGCCAGCAGTACCAGGCTCACCCCCAACCGCCCCCCTTTCATACACACTCCTTTTCAGCCGGCACGAAAAATCAGGTAGTCCTCCCAGTCGTCCTCGGGCACGCTGCCTTCGCTGAGCATGCGCCCGGACTGGGAAATGCGTTCTTGGTGCACAGCATCGCGGTCGCCGCAGACCAAGTGGTGCCACAGTGGCAGGTCCTTGCGTTCGCTGACCAGGCGATAGCCGCAGGTCGGCGGCAGCCATTTGAACTGATCCGCCTGGCCCGGGGTGAGCTGGATGCAGTCCGGCACCGATGCACGACGGTTGGGGTAGTCGGTGCACTGGCAGGTTTTCAGGTCAAGCAGTTTGCAGGCGATACGCGTGTAATAGACGCTGTTGTCGTCTTCATCCTCGAGCTTTTGCAGGCAGCACAGGCCACAGCCGTCGCACAACGACTCCCACTCCTCCTGATCGAGGTGTTCAAGGGTTTTGCGTATCCAGAAAGGTTCGACTTTGGCGGCCATGGCTCTACATCAGTATCGGTAGGTGAAAAGGCCGTCAGTCTAGTGCCCACGGCCCCTGGGGCCAAGCGCTTACGACTGGCGGTGTAACACCACTTGTCAGTCTAGTGAGCGCGCAGTAGCCTTGAACGCCGAATTGACGATCAGGAACTGCTCCATGACACGTGTTGCCGACTATCCGATCGATCCCCAGTTCACCGACCGCTGGTCACCCCGCGCCTTCACCGGCGAAACCATCTCCCAAGAAACCCTGCTGAGTTTCTTTGAAGCCGCGCGCTGGGCGCCGTCCGCCTACAACTCGCAGCCATGGCGTTTTCTTTACGCGCGCCGCGACACGCCGGACTGGGAGCGTTTCCTGGGTTTGCTGAATGAATTCAACCGTGGCTGGGCGCAACACGCGTCGGCTCTGGTGATCATCGCGTCGAAAACCGACTTCACCGCCCCCGGCGCCACCGAAGAAACCCCAGCGCTGTGGCACACCTTCGACACCGGTTCGGCCTGGGGCCACCTGGCGTTGCAAGCCAGTATCAGCGGCTGGCACACCCACGGCATGGCCGGCTTCGATCAGGAGCTGACCCGCAAAGAGCTGAAGATTCCAGACGGTTATGCGCTGCATGCGGCCGTGGCGGTTGGCAAGCTGGGCGATAAATCGACCTTGCCGGAGTACCTGCAAAGCCGTGAAGCGCCAAGCCCGCGCCGGCCGTTGAGCGAGCTGGTGTCGGAAGGTGATTTTAGCCTCTGAGCCCGGCACCCTGTTGTGCGGCGAGCCTTGAAGGTCTCGCCGCACAACCTCAGACGGCAGGTTCCTGTTTGGGCACTAACCCCGGCGTCACGTCGTAGAGCGGGCCATAGTCGAGCAACAACTCATCGCCGGCCTTGATGTCCTTGAGCGCCACATAAAACGACAGGTTCTTGCCCACGGCGATGGAAATCACGTTGTTGCTCTGCCACGCAGGCCCATTCCTCAATTGTGACGTGTTCACCAGGCTCAGAGTATTACCGCTGTTCAAGGCACTCACCGAGCGCGTGCCCGAGCGTGTGCCGAACAGGTACGTCAGCACTGCCCGCGAGCCTTGCTTGCGCTGCTCCTGAAACAGGGAGGCGTCGGTTGCATGATATTTGCCGGCGTAAGGGCCGAGCACTTCGAATTGCGCGATGTCTCGCCGTGCCCATACCGAAGCACCACGGGCTGGCCCGCCGTCATCCAGCGGCGTCACCACTTCAAGCATCTGGTCGAAACGCGGCCCATGGCTGCCTTCGCTTCGCAGCCAGTCCTTGATCGAGTCTTTGATCCGGTCGGCCACCACCTTTTTCTGCGCCGGCTCCAACCCGTCAAGCAACCCATACCAATGCGCAATGCGAATATCATCGATCGGCCCTTCAATCGCCTGGGTCAAGCTGAGCCTGGGGTTGGCCGGGTCCTGTAAAATCGGCAGCGTATTATCCACCGAATGGGTCCCCAGCGTGCGCAACGGGACAACCTCCGGCTCGGTCTTGATAATCGCCGCAGCGGCCGGAGGATCGCCGTCGGCGGGTTTGGACAAATCCAGTGGGGCATCCTGCGCCGGGGGCATGTTATCCGGTGCAGGCCGTTTGCGCGTCGCGCCTGGGGCAGGAAACCTGGCAGCCGGCTGGGTAGCCAGGTTTTCCTGCGCCCTGCTCAGACGTCGCGCCCCCGAGGTGTTGAAGGAGCCATCGCTATACACATGAGCTTTCCAGTCCACTGGATTGAGCGTGTGTTGTCGCCGGAACGCCTCTTGGGTCACCCGATTGTTCGGTTGCCGGGAGAGCCGGTGCCACTTCAGCAAATGATCGTCAGTCAGCTGGTTGTACTTGCCGCCGCCGGCCCTGAACAACAGCGCTTCGCCGCGTGGCAGCAGGCCGCCGGTGTGTTTGACGCAGGATTTGAAGTCGCCCACATCAAGATGATGGAGGCTGGCGAATCCTTCCATGGTTGCCGCATCCCGCGCTTGTTGGGTCATGCCCTGCCAATCACGCAGATGGTGGGGAGTCAGCGTGCGCGAGGGCGCACCTGCCGCGCGGTCGCGTACGATCACGCCTGCGGCACTCAACGTTCCGTCGGGCTGCACGTAATACGTCAGGGTCGGCAGGTTCAAGCGGTGCTGCCTCGCAAACCCCTTCAGCGTGAGCCGCTGCTGCTCCTGGCTGGAGAGCGCCTCCCATGCGCGCAGGTGCGTGGCGTCAATGTGGGCGCCGCCCAACGCGGCGAGGTGCTGCCACTGGTCACCCTGAACATGCTGGACCAGTAGCTCGGTTTGCCGGTTATTGTGATAAATCCGCGCCTGCACCACGCCCTCTTCAGTGCGTGTCACCTGGCGAACTTCATAGACGGCGGTGTCGCCGCTGCTGTCGGTATGGCGGATATGGGAACGGTGACCATCGGCGGCGACATACACCCCTTGGCTATTGCGCGTCAGCCCATCCAGGTTCGACTCCGCCACCTTGAATTGCCGATACTGCGCATTATCCAATTCGCTGGCGTGCTCGATATGCGCCGTGCTGACTGCGCCGTCCACGGCCCGGGTATGCGCGGTGAAATCTTCGAGAGGGCTGCCGTAAGGTTGCATTGCGTCGGCATCGAACGCGTACCAGCGGCCGTCCTTGAGTACCGCCGCGCCATCCACCCGACGTTCGGCCACGCTGAACGTGCCAATGGCCGCAGCGTCATAGTCTTTGCTCATGGCCTTGAGCACGTCATAGCTGCCCGTGGCACCCCGCAGCCGATTGATCGCGGCGCTGCCTTTTGCAACCGCGAAGCTGATGCTACCCACTGCTAGATCACCAAACCCGCCCAGTGGATCGAACGCACCGATGGCGGCGGTGCCGATTACCTTGGTCGCACGCAGCGCTTTGCTTGCAGTGGAAATGGCCGTCGCGCCGATCTTGGCGACTTTGCCGGCGGTGGCCAGGCCCGCCGTGAGAAAACCCAGTACATCCAACGCAAGGTCCATCGCGCCGTCGCCGTAGTTGCCATTCTGGAAATTGACAATGGCCGATCGCAGCGGCACCAGGTTCAGCAAAAACGTTTCAAACGCCTTGGCCCTGTCATGCTGGCGGTCTCCGGTGGTCTTGCCCCTGGCCTCTTCCTTGATGGCAGGGTCATCCAGCGCCAGATGTTCGACGAATGCAGCAGCGATCGCTTCGCTTCGCGCACTGTTGAAACTGTCCGGCGGCGCCGTTCCCGAGGTCCGCTCGCGACTTAGCTCGCCTACGGCTTCGGCGGGTGTGAATACCTTGGTCTCCCGTACCCGATTGGCGTCCCTTGAGCGTTGCTCGCGGGCTTTGTAGAGCTGTGCAGGTTGTACCGTGCCGTTGTGAAAATCGATCTCATACGCCGAGGCCACGCCGTTTCGCTCAGTCTTTACCAGCAACCGCGGTTGCTTCGGGCCTCGCGTTTTTGAGGTGAAATCCAGCCCAAGCGTGTGGGAAGTCTGCTGAAACAGGGTGATTTTGCCGAACTCGACATTACGTCGATGCTCCAAAGGCAATTGTGCAATGAGGTGTTTGACCGTAATGCCGATGGCGGATTTTTTGCCGCTGATGAATGTGTCGAACTGCTGATCGAACGCCTCGGTCACACCAAACCTGGGATTGGCATTCAAGGCTGCCAGCGGCAGGCGATTATCCGCCGAGACGAATGGCGCCGGGCTGGGCAAATCCATCATTGCGATATCGAGCAACGAATGGTCCCCCACCAGCGATGTGCGGTGCCCCGGCCCAGCGTAGTTGTGCGTGGCTAACAGCCTCTCTTCAAACAACGCGCCAAGGTCGCCAAACCGCTCGACGAGTTTGGCCAGCGCGATGTCTCTGCGCATCGGCATCGCTTGATTCAATGCCTGTGAAGCCGACAAGCGCTGGCCAAGCCGGACATTGAACGTCGCCCTGACACTGTCCAGTTGTTCGCTCGAGTATTGATCATCGCCGCGTCTTTCGATCACACCATTGGCCACGCCCCAATCTGCCAGCGCCGTTTTGCGCGCACGTTCGGTCATCACGGGATCGACCATGGCCGCATGTTCTGCCCGGATCATGACCTGGGCGAATGTCATGTTCGCAACCGTTCCCGGCGACTGTGCCTCAATCGTCGCCGCCGCCACCGACAGGCTGACCCACGCCGGGCTGCCGTACGTGAGGTTGCCGGGCAGGTCCTTGACCAGAAACTCGGGGGCCTTGTTTGCCAACAGCAAATAAGCGCCAGCGTTGGCCATCAGCGGGCTGCTTTTGCGCTGGGTGATCAGATGCTGGCGCAGGCCCTCGACCACCACCGCGGCAGGCTCGCCCCAATGTTGCTCTTGCATCAAGTCAAAGCCGGCCACTTTATTGCGGTGCGGCGCGGAGATTGATTCAGGGTCCAGGTGCAGATTGATTGCCGCGAGCAGATAGTCATTCGCGCTGTTCTCGGTGGCGATGCCACCCAGTCCGTGTTGCAGCGTCTGTCCCAAGCGCTGCGCTGCGGCGGAGCCGATCAGCGTGTTCAGCGCCTTGACCGGGTCAACCAACTCATCAGGGGAAAGCGTGTTGGGGTAACTGAGAAAGTCCAGAACCCCTTTGGTCTGCATCACCAGCGGCTGCTCACCCTGTGCATGATCATGCCGCTGGGTGATGTCGCGCATCCTGCGCTGTTGATCCGGGCTCAACGGATTCGGCCATGAGAGCGCGCCGCTCAAGTTGCCAAGCGGGTGCTGCAAGGCCCGGTCGCTCACAGCGTCGGCCAGGGATGTCAGCGAAAACAGGTTATACGGCAAGCCCAGTCCCTTGCCCTGAATAAATGCCGCGAGATTGACCGTGCTACCCAGTGCTGCGGCGTCGGATGATTCAGGCCGCACGGCCATAGGCGTGGTTTGAAGTGTGGTCTTGATCATTTCGGCAGTGGGGTTTTCGGCCAGGCGTGCGGCGATCTCATAGAGCTTGACGCCCAGCGTTGCAAGGTTGCCCTTGTCGCCCAATGACGCGTGTAACGTCGAGGCACGGTGGGTTTTGCCGGCGACGTCCACAGACGGCTGCGTCGTCTGTTGGACCGCCGGGCTGGACGAGATGACCTGCTGCTGACGAGAAGGGAAATCAATGATGTTCATAGTGATTACCTGTCGCCAGCACGCACGAGTTCGTTGAAGTCGCTCTGCAACTGAGCCTTTTTGCGTGCGTAATCACTAAGGGTCATGTCATGCAGAAACTTGTCGCTGGCCAACATTTCCGGGCTCAGTGACTGAATGTCCACCGGATAGACTTTTTTATCTTTCAACGAGTACAGAAAGTTATTCAAATGCAGATCGTTATGGTAGATCCCTTTGTCTTCCATGCCTTTCAACGCGTCATCCAGCCAGATGCGGACTACTGGGGGCAAGCTGCGCTTGGGCACATCATCCAGTGCGATGCCATCCAGTCTTTTCATTTTGATGTAGGAGCGCCCGTCCTCCACCATGGCCTCTGCAAAACCGGCACCATAGTAGGTATTCAGACGGTGCGCCTCGGAAGTGGCGTAATCGGGGATCTTCGTGGCGGCTTTCGTGTGAAGGTCTTTGTAAACACTTTTGCCATCCAGGCTTGCGTAAAGAGTGCTCTCGCCGCCGCCGCCAATCACTGGTCCCAGGTCTGCTTTCACGGAAGACCCGTTACCGCCCCGCGCCGTCAAACGCTGCCATTGATCGCCCTGTACGTGCTGGACCAGTAGCTCGGTTTGCCGGTTATTATGATAAATCCGCGCCTGCACCACGCCCTCTTCAGTGCGAGTCACCTGGCGAACTTCATAGACGGCGGTGTCGCCGCTGCTGTCGGTATGGCGGATATGGGAACGGTGACCATCGGCGCCCACATAGACCCCTTGGGTGTTGCGCGAAACCCCGGCTATTTTCGATTCGACGACGCCGTAATTGGCAAACAGCGCATTGCTCAATTCATTACCCGGCGCTACACCTATCACGCCGTCGACGGCCCGTGTGACGGGAGAAAACCCTTCGAGCGGGCTGCCATAGGCCTGCAGCGTGCGCGCATCCAGGCCATACCATTTGCCGTCTTTGAGCACCGCGCCGCCTTCGATGCTCTGACCTACGGCCTTGAACGTCCCAGTGGCTGCCACGCCGTGCTGTTGGCTGGCGGCCTTGAGCACGTCATAACTGCCCGTTGCACCGCGAAGCATGTTCACGCTTTCGCGTCCCTTGGCGAACGCCAACCGCGTGACAGTACCCAGCGCGTACCCGCCCGCCATCGCCAAATCGCCCAGGCCGTTGAACGGGTTGAACATTTCGATCGTCGCGGCGCCCACAAATCGCGCAACCTTCGACAGCCCGCCGAGTGTTCTGACGCCTTTCGAAAGTGCCTTGCCGGCCTGCGCAGCCTTGCCCGCCCCCAAGGTGACAAGACCCATTACATCCAGGCTCAGATCAAACAGGCCGTCGGCGACTCTGCCGTTCATAAAGTTGACGATGGCCGATCGCAGTGGGATGAGGTTGAGGAAAAACTCGCCGATGGCCTGGTCGGTGGCTCTGCCCTGATCAAATGACGTCACGCCGCGTGCCTGTTGCAACAGGTCGTCATTGCCCAACCCCAGCGCCTTGACGAATACCTTGCCGATGGCTTTGCTGCGGCCGGAACCATAGGACTGCAGGTGGACGGAGGGCAGCGGCTTTTCGGTGTATTGCCCGGGTGGTAGATCAAACAGGCTGGTCTTGCTGACGATATTTGCGTCTCGGGACTCCAGGTTTTTTGCCGTATAGGGCGGTGTATAGCGGGCTATCAGATAGTTCTGTTTTTTGATGCTGCCATTTCTGGTATCCAGCTCATAAATATTGACCGCTCCATCCAGGGTGGTTTTCACCTGCAGCGTATGCCCGCGAGTGTGCAGGGCCTGCGGCGAAAAAAAATCCCCGGCTATCTTGTATTGATCGGTGCGAAAAAATTCGAGCGCACCATATTCGAAGTTGTTTCTGTCCTCCACGGGCAGGGTGGAAATCAGATACTGGACCAGGCCTCCGTGACCCTGTTCGTGTGACGTGATGGCCTTGTCATACTGCGCACCGAAAGCATCGTTGACGTCCAGCCGGCCGGTTTCATACAGCTGGCAGAACACCTCGCCCGGCACCCGCTTATCCCGCGCCAACCAATGCTCCTGGGCATTGAGTTTGCCGCCTTCCATGACGATATCGAGCATCGAATACAGCCCGGGAAACGCGCCCGGCCGTCCTGGGTTAAGCCAGGCCTTTTGTAAGGCGGGCAGTTCGAATGCCTGCGGATCCAGCGTTGGAAAGTGCTCCTTGAGCGTGGCAAGCGCCATGGCCCGTCGGCTGGGTATCGGCGTTTGCACCGCGGCACACGCGTCCGTCAGCGTGCTGAGTTGACGGTTATAACGTGTGCGTACACGCTCCATCTCGGTTTCGCTGGGCATCGCTGAAGCGACGTTCAGCAATGCGTTGGCCGCCCCCCAGTTCACGAGGGCCAGTTGCTCGGCCGCTTGCACGCTAACCCCGCGCCCAGTGAGGGTATCGGCATGCGCCACGACTTCGGCGTAGCTCATCGTGTGCGCACGTCCGGGCGAGTCGGCTTCCACCTTGGCCGTGGCTATCACCAGTTGCGTCCACAGCAGGCTGCCGTAGGTCACGCTGGCGGGAACGTCTTTGACCAATAACTCCGGGGCGGTTCTGGCCAGCAGCAGGCAGGCTGCCAGGTTCGCGGTTTGCACCGTGGCTCTGCCCTGATCGATCAGATGACGACTGAGCCCGTCAATCACCTCTGACGCAGGTTTGCCCCAATATTGGCGCGCCGCAAGATCAAACCCGGCGACGCTGTTTGGGCGCGCAACACGCAGCTCCGGGTCCAGGCCCAGGTGGATGGCGGCCAGCAAATAGTCGTTGCTACTGGTGGCCGTCGCAATGCCGTTCACCCGGGTTTGCAGGGCCTGCCCTAACGCTTGAGCCTTAGAGGATCCGAGCAGTTTTTGCAGGGTGATGTCGGGTGTATTCAGGTCAGCATTGGCGACCGAACTGCCACTCAGCAAATAACCCAATGCGCCCTTGCGTGCATCCACCAGCGGCAGCCCCGGTAGAGTGGCGTCGGGGTCCTGCAACAGTGTGATGATCGCATCTTGGTCGGACTTGGACAGAGGCATTGGCCAGGCCAGCGCCCCGCCGAAATTACCCAGCGGTGGGGCCGTCGCTTGGCGCGGGGCCTGTGCTGTCGGCTGCGCTGCCAGGGCCGCCGAAGGTTCGGGCACGCTCGTTGCGCCGGGGTCGACGATGGATGCTGGTGGTTGTGTCGAGATGGATACGTGGGGGAAACTGGAGCGTGAGGAATTGCTGGCGATCATGTGCACACCTGTCCATAGCTGAAGGAACGTCCTGCCGGGCACGCGATTAGCGGCCTAGGCGTTCACTGGGTGTACAAACCCAGTGAGGAGGTTCCAGCGCAACTGTCAGGGTTCATGTCAGGGGCAAGAGCTAAGGGCAGATGTGGCTCGAGTAGCAGGTCGACTTAGTACCCGCGCTCGAAACTCACTTCACCGCGCAACGCAGTCTTTGCTTGATACGCGCGCAGGTTTTCCAGGAACAGCGCCACCATCATCGGCGGCGAAGTCGGCGCCGAGCTGTGCCCAGTCAACAACAACCCCCAGGCGGTCCAGAACGGATGACGCTGCGGCAGCGGCTCCTGACGGCAGACATCGATCACTGCGCCCGCCAAATGCCCTTCCTTCAAGGCCTCGACCAAGTCAGCATCGACCACCGCCACACCGCGCCCGACGTTGATAAACACCCCCGTCGGCTTGAATTGCTTGAACAGCGCTGCGTCGAACACGTCATGGGTATTCGGCGTGTTGGGCAGCAGGTTGATCACGTAGTCCACCTCCCCCACCAGCCGGCCCAGTTGGTCGAGCCCAGCCACTTCGAGAAACGGTGCCTGCTCACGCGCTTCGCTTGCGATGCCATACAGCTTCACGCCAAACGGCACGAGGAACCCGGCAACGCTCTGCCCGATGTCGCCGGTGCCGACGATCAACGCCTTGCGCCCCGCCAGGCTCTGGCCCAAGCGGTTGTCCCACTTGCGCTCGACCTGGCTGACCAGGCGCGCCAACACTTCGCGCTCGTGGCCGAGCATATAGGTGAGGACAAATTCAGCCATGACCTGGCCAAAGATGCCGACCGCGCGGGTCAGGCGGTAGTCGCGCGGCAAGCCTTCGGCCAGCAGCGGCGTAATGCCAGCCCAGGTCGATTGCAGCCATTGCGGATGATGGCCCTGGCGCAACAACGTCGCCAGCAGGTCGGGCTGGCCCAGCCATACCGGGCAATCGGCGGCCAGGCGCGACAGTTCGGCGGAGTCGCCGCTGGTCAGCACCTCAAGGTCCGGGGCCAGGTCACCCAGCAATCGAGCGTAGAGCGGGTGATCCTGTTCAGCAATCAGAACACGCATGGTTCAAACCTTTCAAAAACAATACGGACGGCCGCCCGCATCCTTACGGCCACCGCCCACTTATACGATTCCATTGAAGACTGTGCCCTGAACAGGGCACTCACCGATCACATCGGGTCGTTACGGCGCAGCAGCTCTTCGGGCAAGTGTTCGATGTACTCGTCCTCGGCCGGCGGCATTTGCAGGTGGTAACCCTGCTTGTCGAGGTTTTCCAGGACCACGGCGATGTCCTCACGGGACAGTCTGCGCTCCGGCGTCAGCACCATGTCAAACGCGTGATGCGCCTTGCCGAAGGCGTCCATCAAGGGTTCAGGCACGCGCTCCAAAGCATCACTTTTCAGCACGTAGAGGTACATCCCGTCTTTTTTCTTGCTGCGATAGATGGAGCAAATACGTTTCAAGGCTGTTCTCCGGCAGTGGCCAGGCTGTCGAGCAGCGCCTGGCCCATCAACTCACGGCGCCAGCCACGCAGCGAGTCTGGCAATTTATAAGGCCCATCGGGGTAGCCACTTTTGACCAGGGCTTCGAGGGTTTTCTTGCGCAGCATCAGTTCCGGAGCCATGTCCAGGCGCTCGGCGAACGTTTGGCCCAAGGCGCGCAGTTGCTTGATCAATGCAGCGGCATCCACCGGCAAAGGCTCGGCAACGGCAGGTGGCCATTGGTCCATCGGCACGCTGCCGGCACGTTTGATCAGGTCGAGCAGAAACGGGCCGTCCTGACGCACGGTGCGCGGGTGCATGTCTTCGATCTTGCCCAGGGCGGCGAGGTTATCCGGCTGGGATTTGGCCAGGGGCCACAACGCGTGTTCGCGGATGATGCGGTTGCGCGGCAGGTCACGGGCGCGGGCTTGCTGCTCGCGCCAGGCACACAGCTCACGCAGCACGGCGAGTTGGGCACGTGAGAGTTTCCACGCCAGCTTGGCGTCGCGGTACACCTCGTACGGGTCGACTTCGCGGCGCAGGTTGGCGACCAATTCGGCACCATCGTCCAACACCCAGGCGTATTTATCGTCGGACAACCGCGGACGCAGACGGATGTACACCTCGGCCAGGTGCAGCGCGTCTTCGGCGGCGTAGCTGATCTGCGTCTCGGACAACGGCCGCTGCAGCCAGTCCGAACGGGTCTCGCCCTTGGGCAGTTCGATATCCAGCACGGCTTGCACCAGGCGCGAATAGCCCATGGAGAAGCCAAGATTCAGATAAGCGGCAGCCAATTGGGTATCGAACAACGGCACCGGCAGGCTGCCGGTCAGGCGCAGCAACACTTCCAGGTCTTCGCTGCAAGCGTGCACCACCTTGATCACCGCCGGGTTTTCCAGGAGGGCGGCCAACGGTTGCCAGTTGTCGATGGTCAGGGGGTCGATCAGGTAAGCGCGCACGCCATCACCGATCTGGATCAGCCCGGCAATAGGATAAAAGGTGTCGACCCGCATGAATTCGGTGTCGAGGGCGACGAATGGCAACTGCTGCCATTCGGCGCAATGCTGGCCGAGGCTATCGTTGTCGCAGATCCAGTGAATATCGATGGCCACACGGCTCTCCCTTGAAGAATGGCGCGCAGTATATATCGCGAAAGGGACTTGCGAGCATCCGCAGTGCAGAGGCGACCATGAAAACTCAGGCAAGACTTGAAGAATAGTCCGACAGGCGGGACTTATCCTCTCTTACGCAGTACGTAAACCCGCCACACGCTTGAGCCTGGCATGAATTCCTGATAATTCAGGACCTTGAAGCCGGCCTGCCGAAACTCGTCCTCTACGGCGGTACGAGAATTGACAGAAACGATCACCGTGTCGCGGCTGACCCGGTGAAATTCGCGCAGTAACGCCAAGCGCCCTTCACTGCTGGGGACATGGCGAAACAACTCCAGGCAGAAAATGCAGTCCACTGCGTTCGCCGACAAGCCGATTGAAAATGCCGAGCCCTGAAACGTCTTGACTCGTTTGAGCAAGGACGCCGGGTGGTGACTGCGTGCGTGGTCGAGCATGTCCTGGGAATTGTCCGATGCCAGGATCACCCGGTTGACGTGTTCGGCCAACACCGGCCAGAAACGCCCGGAACCGCAGGCCAGATCGAGCACCAGCCCAGGTTCACCGGCGACCTTCAACGCCTGGCGCACCAGCCACTCGTCGCGCCATGACGCCAGGCGCCGCCGCAGTCCCGGCGGGCGCGTATCGCCGCAAACCCGAGCGTGCTCACGGTCACAGCGCTCGGCGTATTCGATCTCGATGGAGGATGGTGGTGGTGACGGCATCGCGGGCTCATGTAAGTAGAACAGTAGTGAACGACCTTGATTGGCAGATTAAACACCACAACGTGAAAAAAAGGTCGAAGCCACCACCGCCCTTTCACCGGCTCACGCCTGATGCAAATACCAGCGCCAATCCTGCTCCCCTACCTCGCCCATGAACTGGCGATACTCAGCGCGTTTTACCGCCAGGTACACGCCGAGGAATTCACTGCCAAATGCCTCCCGCGCCCAGCTTGAACCTTCCAGCGCGCGCAGAGTGGTAAGCCAGTCGGTCGGCAGCAGCTCCTTGGCCTGGGCGTAGCCGTTGCCCTCCACCGGAGCGCCGGGGTCGCGCTGTTCACGGATGCCACGGTGAATGCCGGCCAGGATTGCGGCAGCCGCCAGGTAAGGGTTGGCGTCGGCGCCGCAGATGCGGTGTTCGATATGCCGGGAGTTGGCCGGCCCACCAGGCACACGCAGGCTGACGGTGCGGTTGTCCACGCCCCAAGTGGCGGCCAGCGGCGCGTAGCTGTTGGTTTGGAAGCGACGGTAAGAGTTGGCATTGGGGCAGAACAGCAACAGCGAATCGAGCAAGGTGCTGAGCATGCCACCCACCGCCTGGCGCAGCAGCGGCGTGCCGTCAGTGGCTTCGCTGGCGAACAGGTTATTGCCCGCGGCGTCCGCCAGGCTCACGTGCATGTGCATGCCAGTACCAGCCAGGTCATCGAACGGCTTGGCCATGAAGCAGGCGGTCATCCCGTGTTTGTGCGCCACGCCCTTGACCAAGCGTTTATAGCGCACCGCTTCATCCATGGCTTGCAGGGCGTCGGTACGGTGTTCAAGGGTGATTTCCACTTGACCGGGGGCGTATTCGGAAATCGCCGTGCGCGCCGGGATGCCTTGCAGTTTGCAGGCGCTGTAGAGGTCGGCGAGGAACGGCTCGATCTGTTCCAGCTCGCGCAGGCCGTAGACCTGGGTCGAACGCGGGCGCCCGCCATCCACATCCCGCGCCGGTTGTGGCCGGCCATTGCTGTCGGGTTTTTGGTCAAGCAGGTAAAACTCCAACTCCGCCGCCATCACGGGGTAATAACCATCGGCCTTGAGCCCGTCGATCACTTTGGCCAGCAAATGCCGGGGATCAGCCACGGTGGCGGGCAGACCTTCGGTGGGGTGCATGCTGACCTGCACCGCCGCCGTCGGGATCAGCCGCCACGGCATGCGCTGCAAACTGCCGCTGATCGGGTAGGCGCGGCAGTCGATATCGCCCACCTCCCACACCAACCCGGAGTTTTCCACGTCGTCGCCATTGATGGTCAGGCCCAGGATAGTGCTGGGCAAGGGCCGGCCGCTCTCGTACACCGCCAGCAGCTCATCGCGGTGCAGCAACTTGCCGCGTGGCACACCATTGTTGTCGAGGATAAACAGCTCGAACATTTCGATGTCCGGGTTGTGTTCGAGGTAAGACCGGGCTTCGTTCAGGCAGGCAAACACACTCATGGGCATTCTCATACGTTTGTGTAAAGCAGACGCGCAGGTGCACGCCATCCAAGGGATGGATCAACGTAGGAATGAGGTATCTGGTGGGCGTGCGTGACGGCAGTGGAACAAGGCCCAGAACGCGAGATCGGACGGCAGTGTCGCGGGGAGGGTGTCGGGAGAGCCGTCCATGCAGGGATCACAGTGCTGAAGATAGCGGCCAGCCTCACACGCCTGCACAGGTGGGTAAATTCAGGGTTGATGGAGTTTGGTTGCGACTTGGCTAAACATTCGCAGCGCCTTGCCACCCTGCCCAACGCTGGAAATAATGACCGCCCAAGACCATGCCCCAAGGACTCGACCGCATGAAAGCTCTTTTTGCCCTGTGTGTATTAGGTATGGCCACCAGCGCCCTGGCCGACACCGCCCCTTCGCGTCTAGACCAGGTGCTCCAACGCGGCACGCTCAGCGTCTGCACCACCGGCGACTACAAGCCCTACACCTCCCTGCGCGCCGATGGCAGCTACGAAGGCATCGACATCGCCATGGCCGAGTCCCTGGCCAAGAGCCTCAACGCCAAAATCCAGTGGGTGCCCACCACCTGGAAAACCCTGATGCCGGACTTCCTCGCCCAACGCTGCGACATTGCCGTGGGCGGCATTTCGGTGTCGCTGGAGCGCCAGAAAAAAGCTTTCTTCAGCCAGGCCCTCGGCGTCGACGGCAAGATCCCGCTGGTGCGCTGCGCCGATGTGCAGCGTTATCAGACCGTCGAGCAGATCAACCAACCGCAGGTCCGCGTGATCGAGCCCGCCGGCGGCACCAACGAAATATTCGCGCGCGCCCACTTGGGCCAGGCGCAAATCCGCTTGCATGACAACGTGACCATCTTCGACGAACTGCTGGCGGGCAAGGCCGACGTGATGATCACCGACGCCAGCGAAGCGCGTTACCAGCAAAAGCTCAAGCCAGGGCTGTGCGCGGTCAACCCTGAGCGGCAGATGCAGTACAGCGAAAAAGCCTTCATGCTGCCCCGCGATGATGTGGCATGGAAAAGCTATGTCGACCAATGGTTGCACCTGAGCGTGGCCACCGGGGTGTATGACGGCATCGTCAGTCAATGGCTGGCGGCGCCCTGAGCTACGCTCTTGGCACATCAATAAAAACGAGGGATAGGTTATGACGCGATTGCTTCGAATCACCTGGCTGCTGCTGTTGTGTTTCAGCCAGGTGCATGCCGCGACGGCTCAGGATGAGGATGCGCAGGCGGCCAAGGCGCTGCTGGAGAAAGCCTTGGCCTACTACCAGAGCAACGGCGACAAGGCCTTTGCCGCGTTCAGTCGCCAGGGGGAGTTTATTGATCAGGATCGCTATGTGTTCGTGGTCGATACCCAGGGCGTGCTGCTGGCCAGTGGCGGGCCCTCCTCCGCCTTGATCGGACGCGATGTGTCCGACGTACTGGGACCGGATCTGCGCCAGTCATTTAAAGACGCGCTGAAGGTGCCGGAAGGCCAGGGCATCCAGCAGGCCGATTACCGCTGGCAGAACTGGAACGATGGCAAGGTCGAGCACAAGCACGTGTTCTACCAGCGCGTGGGCGAACGCATCCTGGCCGTGGGTTATTACTTGCCACGGGCCACACCGGAACAGGCACGCGCCCTGCGCAACAAGGCAGTGAACGCATTGCTCAAGGATGAGTCGGGCACGCTCAAGGCGATCAACTCCTTGCAAGGCGGCTTCTTGCAGGATGACCTCTACGTGTTTGTCGTCGACCTCAATACCCGACGCTACGTGGCCCACGGCACCACCCTGCGGCTGATCAACACCGACTTCAGCAAGATCAAGGACCCCGACGGCAAGCCGGTGGGCGAGCCGATCCTCAAGCTGATGGCCGAGCAGGACCAGGGTGAATACACATACCGCTGGAAAAACCCGGTGACCGGCAAGGTCGAGAACAAGCATGCGTATGTGCGCAAGGTCGGGCATTTCATGGTGGCGGTGGGTTACTACAGCCCCTGATTGGACTTGAAATGCAATCTCCTGTGGGAGCTGGCTTGCCTGCGATAGCGGTGTATCAGTAACAGCTGTGCAAGCTGAACCACCGCTATCGCAGGCAAGACAGCTCCCACATTTTGAACTGCATCATGCCGGTTATTTTGCCTTGTCTTCGCGACCGCGCAGCACGCGGTTGGGCATCGCAATCGCCGCCGCCAAGCCCAACAACGACACCGCCGCACTCACCATCAGCAAATGCCGGAACGTCACCGCCAATTCCCCGCGCAAGGCGTCCTGCGCCGGGCCGGGAGCAGCGTTGAGGCCATCAAGCAACACATTACCGGAGCTACCTTCAACGGCCAGCGCGCCGCTGGCCAGGTGGGCGAAGCTGGAATCCTGCAACAGCGCCAGCAACAGCGCCGACATGCACGCCACCCCCACTGCCCCACCGAGGGAACGGAACAGGTTGGTGGTGCTGGTAGCGACGCCGATATCGCGTTGTTCCACCGAGTTTTGCGTGCCCACCAGCGAGGTGGGAAATTGCATGCCGGCCGCGATCCCGCACAGCAGCATAAACACGGCTGTCAGCCCCACCGCCTGAGGCGCGCTCAAGGCCATGCCGAGAATCGCAAAGGGGCTCAACAGCGCGCCGCTGAGGATCATCGGTTTATAACGCCCGGTCACCGAGGTCATGCGCCCGGCAAAATAGGCGCCCATCGGCAAGCCCATTGCCAGCGGCAGCAGGTGCAGGGCGGCGCTGTCGGCACCTGAGCCGGTCACCGTCTGATAACGCAGCGGCATCAGCACCGTCAGGGAAATCGCCTGGAAGCTGGTGAAGAAAATCGTGCACCAGCACAACACCGCGCTGCGGTTGGCGAACAAATGCATCGGCAACAACGGCTCACGCGCGCGGCGTTCGTGCCAGACAAACAGGCTCAACGCCAGCAGCGCACACGCCAGCAGGCCCAGTACTTCATTGTCACGCCAATGATGGCCCTGGCCGATTTCGGTGATGCCCAGCAGCAACGCGGTCAGGCCGACGATCATCAGCACGGTGCCGAGGTAATCGATGATCGGCTTGCGCTGCGGCACCGGCAGCCCCACCAGGGTGCGATGGGCCACGTACCAGGCGCCGGCGCCCAATGGCAGGTTGATCAAAAATACCCAGCGCCACGACAAGTACTCGGTCGTGTAGCCGCCGAGGACCGGCCCGGCCACGCTGGCCACCGCGTACATACTGCTGAAATAGCCTTGGTAGCGTCCGCGTTCACGGGGCGGGATGATGTCGCCAATGATCGCCTGGCTCACTGAAATCATACCGCCGGCGCCGATGCCCTGGAGGATCCGCGCCAGCACCAGTTGCTCCATGCTTTGCGCCATGCCGCAGAACAGCGAGGCCAGGGTGAACAGGCCCATGCCGATCAGCATCATCGGCCGGCGCCCATACAGGTCGCCGAGCTTGCCGTAGATCGGCACGGCCACGGTCATCGCCACCATGTAGCCGGAAATCACCCAGGCCAGCAGGTTGACGTCGTGGAACTGCGCCGAAATGGCCGGCATGGACACTGCGACAATGGTCTGGTCCAGGGCACCAAGGAAGATCGCCATCATCAGTGAGGCGAGGATACTGCGCACAGCGGGAAGCGGCGGAGCGGGCTGATTGAGGTGCGTCACGGCAAGACCTTCGAGCAGGGCCCGCGGGAAAGTCGGCCCGCGGGAATGCTCGATACGATAGCAGGCTACTCGATAGCTTCGTAAGGAAGTCCGACGTAATTTTCTGCGATGGTTTTGCGCCCTGCCTCGGAGTGGATGAAGTACTCAAGCTCACTCTCAGCAATGCGCTGGCTGAAACCGTCCGCCTCGGGAAATTGATGCAACATCGAGGTCATCCACCAGGAAAACCGCTCGGCCTTCCACACCCGCCGCAGGCAGATGGCGGAATAGCGTTCCAGCAAGTCCACGCGCCCCTCGCCGTAGACCTTGAGCAGAATCCGATACAGTGTGCTCACGTCACTCGCCGCCAGGTTCAAGCCCTTGGCGCCGGTGGGCGGCACGATATGCGCCGCGTCGCCCAGCAGGAAAAGGCGGCCGTACTGCATCGGTTCCACCACGAAACTGCGCAGCGGCGCGATGCTTTTTTCGATCGACGGACCGGTCACCAGGTTCTCGGCGAGGTGGCTGGGCAGGCGGGTTTTCAGCTCGTCCCAGAAGCGTGCGTCAGGCCATTCATCAATAGGTTCTTCCAGCGGCACTTGCAGGTAATAGCGGCTGCGGGTCGACGAACGCATGCTGCACAAGGCAAAGCCATGCGCGTGCTTGGCGTACACCAACTCAGCGTGCACGGGCGGCGTGTCGGCCAGTATACCCAGCCAGCCGAAGGGGTAGACCCGCTCGAAGACCTTGAGCGATTCGGCCGGGATCGATTGGCGCGCAACGCCGTGGTAACCGTCGCAACCGGCAATGTAGTCACACTCCAGGCGAAACGCCTCACCCTGGTGCTCAAACGTCAGCCAGGGTCGATCACTTTTAAGGCCGTGGGGCTGCACGTTATGGGCTTCATAAAAAGTGGTGGCGCCAGCGGCGGCACGCGCGGCCATCAGGTCGCGGGTGACTTCGGTCTGGCCGTAGATCATCACCGACTGGCCGCCGGTCAAGCCCTTGAGGTCGATATGGGTGAGCTGGCCGTTCAGCGCCAGCTCGAATCCGTTATGCACCTGGCCTTCGCTGTCCATTCGCTGGCTGACGCCGGCCTGCCTCAACAGGTCGACCATGCCTTGCTCCAGCACCCCGGCACGAATGCGCCCTTGCACGTAATCGGCGCTCTGGCGCTCTAGGATAAGGGTCTCGATACCCGCATTGTGCAGCAATTGACCGAGCAGCAGTCCAGAGGGACCGGCGCCGATGATGGCGACTTGGGTTTTCAGCGTTTTCATTATTTTTATGGCCCGCAAGTTCCACCCGAACGGACAGGGTGAAAGAGTTGTCATTGGTCTTGTTGCTGACATTTTTCACTTGAGCGAGCAGCATAAGAAGGTGAAAACTGAGCCAAAGCCTGCGCTTTTTGCCAATTGGGGCGATTACCGCACCACTGTCCTGCGTATCGGATTGAAACCATGACCAAAACCGCGATTCCGGTCTTCAAGCTTTACGGGGAAGACCAGCAATGGCCGACCCCCGATTTGTTGCACTGTGAAACCATTTCCCGGCGCAGTCGGGAATACCAGTGGGAAATCCAACCCCACCGGCACGCGGATCTGTGCCAACTGCTCTACGTGCACAAAGGCCAGGCACAGCTGGAAATCGAAGGCCAGCGCACCACCTTGAATGAAGCGACCCTGCAGGTATTGCCGCCGTTGTGTGTGCACGGGTTTCGCTTTCCCGAGGATGTTGAAGGCTATGTCGTGACGCTCGCAGCGCCGCTGGTCAGCCATCTGCAAGCACAGCTGGGCGCAACGGTAGACGGCTTGCAGGCATTGGGCAGTTACCCGGCAGGCAAAGACAGTGATTACCTGAACAGTCAGTTTGCCCGTCTGCAGGATGAATACGCCGACGACCAGCCAGCGCGGGACATGATGATGCATGCGCTGGTCAGCGTGCTGCTGGTGTGGATCAGCCGCCAGGCCATCCAGCATCGCCACCCTCGGGCGCCCAGGGGGCGTGAATACTTCCGGCGCTTTACCCAACTGGTCGAGCAGCATTACCGCGAACACCCGAAGATCGAGGACCTGGCCCACAAGCTGGGGATCTCGGTCTCACACCTGAACGGAACATGTCGGGAGTTGGGTGGGCAGCCTGCGCTGCAGATCATGCATGACCGCCAGTTGCTGGAAGCCAAGCGTCTGCTGACTTACACCAGCATGACCATTAATGAAATGTCGGAGGTGTTGGGCTTTTCCGACCCGACCAACTTCTCACGGCTGTTTCGCCGACGGGTCGGGTTTTCGCCCAAGGCGTTTCGCGAACAGCTGAAGGCCGACGCGCCGCAAAGCTGAATGTAAGCGCGAGCTTTTGTGGGAGCGGGCGGTTTTAGCGCAAGGCACTGAAACTGCCGGTACGCGGAACACATTGGTCCTGATGGCAGCTGATCGCAAAGGTCGGCTGCAGACGCGTTTGCTCCACACGGTAGGCGGCAGCCCCGTACAGCGCGCTGGCGAGTGCGCACAGGCTGAAAATCATCAGGTATTTTCTGGTTTTAATACTCATGGCACAGACCTCTGAGCGGATCTACAGGGTGCTATCCAAAGCATAGGTCAACGCGCGCGAGTTGCCATTATCAGGCGACATTCAACACGGTTATGTCGACCTAGAGACCCGCATCCCATGCGGGCTCTTCCGGGAACCGCACCACCAGGAAATCCAACAGGCTGCGCAGCGCCGATGGCATGTGCTTGCGCGAGGCGTATACCGCGTAAATGTTCATCCGGCGAGGCTCTGCATCGGGCAGCAGGCGTACCAGTTCACCGCGGCGGATGTAGTCGCCGGCCTGGTAACTGGGCAGCATCGACACCCCTGCCCCGGCCAGCGTCACGCGCAACAAGGTGCTGGCCTCGTTGGAAGTGATATTGCCGTTGATGGGCACCGAAACGTGCTCGCCACGCTCTTCGAAATGCCACAGGCTTTTACCGAAATAAGAGTGGGTGAGGCAGTTGTGCCCGGCCAGGTCTTCGACTTTCTGCGGGGCCGGATGCTCCAGTAGATAAGCCGGCGTGGCGCAGACCACTGAGCGACACACCGTCAGCCGGCGGGCGATAAGGTTGGGGTCCAGGTCATTGCTGGTGCGGATGGCCAAGTCGATACGCTCATCCACCAGGTTCACCGTGCGGTCGAGCATCTGCAGGTCAACCGTCACCCGCGGGTAGCGCTTGACGTACTCGGCGATGGCCTGCGCCAATTGCGCCTGGCCGAAAGACGTACTGACACTCAGGCGCAGCAGGCCGCGGGGCGCGTCGTCGGGCTCGCTGACAGCGGCCTGCATATCGCCGCTCAGTTCCAGCATTTGCCGACAACGTGGCAGGGTTTCACTGCCGGCCGCCGTGAGGCTGAGCTTGCGCGTGGTGCGGTGCAGCAAACGTGCGCCGACCCAGTCTTCCAGCTCGGCCAGGTAGCGCGACACCACCGGCCGCGACAGGTCCAAATGGTCGGCGGCGGCGGACTGGCTACCCAGGTCCACCACCGTGACAAACACGCGCATTGCTTGAAGACGATCCATGATTTGCCCGATTTTAGAAACAAACTATGTCCCAGCATCGCATTTTTAGTCTGGTTTTGTGCAACTAAGCTCTGTGCATCCCTTACCCATGCTGGAGCTGTCCGATGTTCTCAACCTTCAAGCGCCTGACCCTGGCCACCGCTGCCTTGGCCTTCGCCGCCCATGCGGCTGCGGCCGACCTGACGCTGGACGTGTACAACCCAGGCGAAGCCGCGATCTTCCCGGTCAGCTCGGTGCTGGTCAGCGGTGCCAAGGACGCCATCCTGGTGGACGCGCAATTCGGCAAGGGCCAGGCCGAGCAGTTGGTGCAAAAGATCCGCGCCAGCGGCAAACACCTCACCACCATCTACATCAGCCATGGCGATCCGGACTACTACTTCGGCCTCGACACCCTCACCGCCGCGTTCCCCGACGCCAAGGTGCTTGCACCGCAACCGGTGGTCGACCACATCAAGGCGACCGTTGTCGGAAAACTTGAGTTCTGGGGCCCGAAAATGGGCGCCGACAATCCGGCCAAAACCATCGTCCCGCAGGTGCTTGAAGGCCACAGCTTGACCCTCGAAGGCCAACAACTGGATGTCATCGGTCTGGATGGCCCGCAGCCGGATCGCAGCTTTGTATGGATCCCGTCGATCAAAGCCGTGGTCGGTGGTGTGCTCGTCGCTGAAAACATCCACCTGTGGATGGCCGACACCCAGAGCGCGCAATCCCACAAAGATTGGCTCGCCACCCTGCAACGCATCGAACAGCTCAAACCTCGCACCGTGGTTCCAGGCCATTACCTGGGCACACCGTCGTTGAAATCGGTGGCCTTTACCGCCGACTACATCAAGGCCTTTGACGTCGAGACCGCCAAAGCCAAGGATTCCGCTGCCCTGATCGCGGCCATGAAAAAGCGTTACCCCACCCTCGCTGACGAGAGCTCGCTGGAGCTGAGCGCCAAAGTCGCCAAGGGCGAAATGAAGTGGTGAAGCGTTTCAAACCTTAACCGTCCTGGAGAACGTCATGAGCAAGATTGCAATCATTGGGGCCACTGGCCGTGCCGGTAGCCAACTGCTGGAAGAAGCGCTGCGCCGTGGGCATAGCGTTGTAGCCATCGCACGTAATACCGACAAGCTGGCCGTTCGCCCTGGCGTCACCGTCAAACAGGTTGACGCACTGGACGCAGATGCCCTGCAACACGCCGTCAGCGGCAGCGATGTGGTGATCAGCGCCGCACACTTCGCCACCCTGCCCGCCAGCGCCGTGATCGGGCCGGTGAAAAAAGCCGGGGTGAAACGCCTGCTGGTGGTGGGCGGTGCCGGTTCGCTGTTGCTGCCGGGTGGCGGTCGGGTGATCGACAGCGAAGGCTTCCCGGCAGAGTACAAAGCCGAGGCCAGTGCGGGGGCTGCGTTTCTCGATGCGCTGCGTCAGGAGAAGGAACTGGATTGGACCTTCCTGTCGCCCTCGGCGGAGTTTGTTGAGACCGAACGCACCGGTAAATTCCGTGTAGGCAAGGACGATTTGTTGGTGAGCCGTGAAGGGCGTAGTTGGATCAGTTTTGCTGATTACGCGATTGCCCTTATCGACGAAGTGGAATCACCAAAGCACTCCCGCCAGCGTTTCACCGTGGGCTACTGACCCAACGCGGTTAAAAACTGTGGGCGCTGGCTTGCCTGCTCCCACATGTTGATCAACGGAGAATCAGTCACCTGCAATTTTTCAATAGGCACTGCGACTTTCTCATTTGCCCCACGCCTCCCCTCCATGGCCTGATTCGCCCTTGCTCACTCAAGGCCCGCTCATGGAAACCGTTCACACCAAACCCACCACCGCCCTCTGGCTGATGATCAGTGTCGTGCTGGTCGCCCTCAACCTGCGCCCATCAATGGCCGCCGTGGGCCCACTGTTGTCATCGATTCGCGGCGACATGCCGCTGAGCTTCAGCAGCGCGGCGTTGTTGACCATGTTGCCGGTGACGGCCATGGGCTTGGCGATGTTCTTTGGCATGGGCCTGGCAAAGCGTTTTGGCGAACACCGCAGCATTGTGCTGTCGCTGCTGGTGATTGGCATCGCTACGCTGTCGCGGTTGTTCCTCGATTCGGCGCTGGAGCTGATCGTCAGCGCCATCGCGGCCGGGGTGGGCATTGCGATGATCCAGGCATTGATGCCGGCGCTGATCAAGTCGCGATTCAGCGATAACGTCTCGCTGTTCATGGGCCTGTACGTCACCGCGATCATGGGGGGCGCTGCGCTGGCGGCGTCGTTCGCGCCCTTCGTGCAAGTGCAGACCGGCAGTTGGCGCATTGGCCTGGCAATCTGGGCAGTGCTCGCGGTACTGGCGCTGGCGTTCTGGCTTGCGCAGCGCTCGGTGCTGCCGCCGTTGCCGCAAACCAATGCCGGCCCACAGGCATCGTTTTTCGGTAACGGCCGGGCCTGGTTGCTGGCCGTCTTTTTCGGCCTTGGTACTGCGTCCTACACCTGCGTACTCGCCTGGCTGGCGCCGTACTACGTGGAGCAAGGCTGGAGCGAACAGAACGCCGGTTTGCTGCTGGGCTTTTTGACGGCAATGGAAGTGGTGTCCGGCTTGATCACCCCCGCCATCGCCAACCGTCACCGGGATAAACGCGGTGTGGTTGCGGTGCTGCTGGTGCTGATCATCCTCGGTTTCTGCGGTTTGATTCTCAGCCCGCAATACCTGAGCCTGCTGTGGCCCTGCCTGCTCGGCCTGGGCATTGGCGGGCTGTTCCCGATGAGCTTGATCCTGTCCCTTGACCACTTGGACAACCCGCGCCGCGCCGGCGGCCTCACCGCGTTTGTGCAAGGTATCGGCTACTTGATAGCCGGGCTGTCGCCGCTGATCGCGGGGATGATCCGCGATCAACTGGGCAGCTTCGAATGGGCCTGGTGGTCGCTGACGGCGGTGATCGTAATGATGCTGCTGATCGTCACGCGCTTTAACCCAAAACACTACGCACACCATATCCACTGAAGTCGTGTTGCAAACAGTATTTGTCTCACGCCAAACATAGAAACGCCCTACAGAGCTTTCTAATGGCACGCTCGTTCCGTTAAGCTTTTGCGCTGTCTTGTACTGAGTTCGGTACAACGGGTTTACGGACGAAACCGATGTTAAACAGTAACTTGCTCAGAAAGCTCGACATGCAGGACTTGATGGTATTTATCGCCGTCTATGACCAGAGCAGCGTTACCGAGGTGTCCGAAACGCTGTTTGTCAGCCAGTCCACCGTGAGCTACAGCCTGAAGAAGCTGCGCACCAGTTTCGAAGACGAGTTGTTTATCAACACACGAGCGGGCATGCGCCCGACGTACAAGGCCACCACCATGTACGGCCATGTGCAGAAAATTCTCGAGAGCATCAACCTGTGCCACGCCGGTGGCCAGGCCTTCGACCCGACGCAAAAGGCCGTGACGTTCAACGTGTGCGCGCCGGAATATTTCGAACAGTTGATCCTGCCGCGCCTGTTGAAGCACTTCGACCGCGCCGACCTGCCGGTGATCGTCAATGTACAGAAGCTGGAAACCGACATCCCCGCCGACGACCTGCGCGATGGCCGTCTCGATCTGGTGATCTGTTTCGGCCCCAACTTCCACCGCGCCCATAAAGACTTCCGCACACAGATGCTGCTCGAAGACGACCTGGTGTGCGTGTTCGATAAACGCTCAGCGCCGCGCGAACCGGCCTTCAGCCTGCAAACCTTTGTCGAGCGACGGCATGTGTTCCCCACGCCGTGGACCTCCGACACCAACATGATCGACGGCTGGCTGGCGCGCCAGGCCCACAAGCGCCAAGTGATCGCCCGCGCCAACAGCTACAGTGCGGCGCTGAAGATGATCACCGGCACCGACTTTATCGTCACCCTGCCGCGCCGCGTGCAAAAGCTGTTGGCGCCTGCGGCGGTGTTCGGCCATTGCGAGGCGCCCAACGGTTTGCCGGGGTTCACGCTGGAAATGCAGTGGAATGAAACCAGTGAACAGGACAGTGCCAATACCTGGTTTCGTGAGCAGGTTGTAAAAGTCTGCGCGGACCAGGGCTTGCTGTGAAAGGACCCTACGCCGGTGGCATCGTTGCGGTGTCAGCCGATGACGGCTTTGCTGTAGGCATCGCGGTCCATGTCCACCAACAGGACACTCAGTTGAACCTGTATATCCGCCGGCCAGTCGCTCGCGTCCTGCAACGCCGCCAGCAAGCTTTCCGACAACTGCTTCTTGACCTGTGGTGACCGCCCGCTGAGCAGCGAAAGCTTCAACGCGACAAACCCACGCGGATCGAGGGAAGTGCCTACCTGGAAACTCTCGACCTTGACCGCACGGCTTTTGATATCGAACTCGGAACCGAACTGGCCAGAGACCATCAGCACGTTGTTGAGCCGCAACAGGACTTTCTCGACGGCAAGGCCTGTCAGGTTGGCGGTGTATTCCAGGTGCAGGTGTGGCATGAAGGGCTCCAAATTTATTGTAGGAAGTTTCGCAGGTATACCATGCGAGTCAGGCCTGGGTCGCCAACCCTCGATCACTCATGAAGGCCTCCAACCGCGACCGCACCCAACGCTCAGCCGGGTCAGTGTCCACATGACTGAGCCAGACCATGGACAAATCCAGGGTCGGCGTCTCGAACGGGAACGGCTCACAGAACAGGTGGCCCGACACCGCCATGGCCTCGGCGGTGTAGTCCGGCAGGCTGGCGATCAGGTCAGTGCCGGCGAGCAACGCCGGCAGCGCGCTGTATTGCGGCACCGACAACACCACGTGGCGTTTGCGGCCGATTTCCGCCAGCCACTCATCGGCAAACCCCGACACGTTTGCGGTGTGGGACACCAGCACATGGGGGCGTGAGCAATATTCATCGAGGGTCAGCGGTGTGTCGGAAGCATCGGCGCGCAGCAAGCGCGGACGGATATGGCGCAGCAGCTTGCGCTTGGCATTCGCCGGCAGGCCACGGGTCTGGGTGATGCCGACGGTGATATCGCCGGAGGCCAGCAGGTCGGGAATGCGCCAGTAGTCCACATGCTGCACCACAAACACCACTTGCGGCGCTTCCTGGCGCAAGGCGCGTAGCAACGGTGGCAGCAGGCCGAACTCGACATCGTCGGATAGGCCGATGCGAAAGGTCATGGTGCTGATGGACGGGTCGAAATCGTGGGTCAGGCTCAGGGCCGATGACAATGAATCCAGGGCCGGCGACAGGTGCTGGATGATTTCCTCGGCGCGCGCAGTGGGCTCCATGCGATGGCCGACACGAATGAACAAGGGGTCGTTGAACAAGGTGCGCAAGCGGTTGAGGGCCGAACTGATGGTCGGTTGGCCGAGAAACAGCTTCTCCGCCACCCGCGTGACATTGCGCTCGAGCATCAGCGCTTCGAACACCACCATCAGGTTGATGTCGGCCTTGCGTAATTCATTGCGATTCATCGGCGCCTGCCCCTTTCCCCAAGACAAGCCGCAGTTTAGAAAGCGCGGGGGCCTGCGTCTATGTGCACACTGTTCATCCAGCCGCTTTGCAGCTATAAAACAGCACGCCAAGGTCGCAGGAACACGCCCGTGCTGGTCACTCTCGCCTCGGCCATTGTATTGGCCGGTTTTTGTATCTGGGTCATCCAGCTGATTGCCAACCCCACCGCCCGCACACTGCTGCGGGTGTTTGTCGGCCTGTGCCTGGCGGCGATGGTGGCGTATGGGGTGCTGGCGTCGGGCTTTCCTATTTCGTTGCTGGTTTCATGATTGCCTGTGGCGCGGGCGCGTACTCCTGGCCCTGACGTAAACGCAAGGCTGCCAATGCCGCGATCACCAACACCACCGCAATCACTTTCAAGCCGTTCATCGCGTTGCCGGTGCTCATCTCGATCGCCCCCATCACCGACGGCCCGACAAACCCGCCCAACAGCCCGCAGGCGTTGACGAAACCCAGCCCGCCCGCCAGCGCAACGCCTTTGAGGCGCGAGGCCGGGTACAAAAAGATGATCGACTGCACCACAAAGAACATCACCGCCGAGAGGCAAAAGCCCAGCAAACTGAACACTGGCCCCGACATCGAGGCAATGCCCAGGCCCAACGCCATGGTCAGCAGCCCTGTGACCAACAAGCGACGGCAACGCCCGGGCGTGGTGGCAAAACGCGGAATCAATACCGCGCCGAGTGCCGCCGCGATCCAGGGCAATGAGGTCAGCAAGCCGACGCTCATGGTGCTCAGTTCGCCGTACTTGCTGATGATGCTTGGCAGGAAAAAAATCACCGTGTAGATGGTGATCTGATGGCAAAAGTACACAAAGATCGCCAGCAGAATTTGCGGGGTCAGCCAGTTTTTCAACGAGTGCCCGCCCTCGCCCGCGCCCTCTTCGGTTTCCAGGGCGATGCGCTGTTCGATCCCACGCGCTTCCTCGGCCGACAGCCACGGCGCCTTGCTTGGACGGTCCGGCAGTTTGCGCCAGACCACCCAGGCAAAAGCCACCGCCGGCAAACCTTCCAGCAGGAACATCCACTGCCAGCCGTGCCAGCCGAGCAGACCGTCCATGCGCATCAACGCCGCGCCTACCGGGCCGCCGATGATGTTGGCGAAGCACACGCCGAGCAGGAAGTAACCGGTGGCACGCGCCCGTTGTTCACGATTGAACCAGTAGGTGAGGTAGAGCATGACACCGGGAAACAGACCGGCTTCGGCAATGCCCAGCAACAGGCGCAGCACGTAGAACGAGGTCTCGCCCTGCACAAAGGCCATCGCCGCCGAGATCAGGCCCCAGGTCACCATGATCCGGGCGATCCAAAACCGCGCGCCGACCTTGTGCATGATCAGGTTGCTGGGGATTTCCGACAGCGCATAGGTCAGGAAAAACAGCCCCGCGCCCAATCCGTATGCAGCGGCGCAAATGCCTAGGTCGACATCCAGGTGATGCTTGGCCAGGGCGATGTTGGTGCGGTCCAGAAAGCTCAAAATATAGGCGATGATCAGCAAGGGCATCAGCTTGACGAACATCAGTTTGTTTAACGCCTGCGGCTCGCGGGCGGGGGTGGCGATAGTCATCGGCAATTCCTCTTGGCGCCCCGCCAGCCGGGCTGGGGGGCGCATCAGTGTTGTTCTAGGAGTCGAGTTGCACAGCCAACGCCGGCGGGCGATGTGAAAACAGCTGCAGCAGCGCGCCGCCGAGGGCGCAGCCGGCCATCACGAAAAAGCACACGGTGTAGCCATGCAGCGTGGTCCAGCCGCCGCCCATGGCAATCAGGCTGCCCATCAGCAACGGCGCCAGGCCGCCACCGATAAACATCGCAGTGGTGATGATGCCATTGGCGGTGGAGGTCGCCGACGGCTCGGCAGAGTCGCAGGCCACGGCGTAGTAGATCGGCCACACCGCATTCGCCACCAGGCCGAACAGCAGTTGCACCACGATGATCAAGGTCAGCGTATTGGCGAAGTAGAACGCGCCGACACTCGCCGCCATCCACAGCCCGCAGATGATCAGGGTGGCGCGCCGGCCAATGATGTCCGACAGGGACGGCCACACCAGTTGCCCGAGAATGCCGGTGAGGGTGAACACCACGCTCATCCCCGCCGACTCCGCCAGCGACAGCCCGGCGATGTTGTAAAGGTAGGCCGGCAGTACAATGTTCACGCCCATGTACACCACTTGCGTGAGCATCGTATTACCGGCGGTAAGGGCGATATTGCGGTTGCGCAAGGTGGCGATAAACGTACGCCAGGCCTCGCCTTTGACTTGGCTGGCTGGTGCGCTGTCGGGCGGGGTCATGCCTTTGGCGGCGATGTCGACGTACAGCGCCGTGATGCGCTCGGCCGTCGAATAACGCGCCCAGAAAATCATCAGCGGCAGCGCCACCACGAAGGCGAAGAAGAACACGTAACGCCAGTTGTCCTCACCAAACACGGTGATGACAAAACTCGCGACAATGCCACTGAGCATGGCGCCAATCGGGTAGCCGGTATGGTGCGCGCCCAGGGCAAACCCGCGACGCTCCACCGGCCACCATTCGGCGGTGTTGCTCACCCCGACCGGCTCGCCCCAACCGGCACCGAGGTTGACGCCGACGCGCAGGGCAATAAAGGTCGCGAGGTTACCGCTCAAGGCTTTGAAGCCGGACAGAAACGAAATCGCGGTGTAACCCAGCACCAACGGCACTTGGAAGCGCGCACGTTTCCAGCCGCCGCCATAACGGTCGCTCCACATGGAGCCGGGGATATCCAACAGCGCCAGCGCGAGCATGACCACCGTGGCCACGGTGCCCCATTGGTCGGCGGACAAATCGAAATGCTTGGAGATGGTCGGCCCCAGGCGCAACACGATCTCACGGTCGTAGGCGTTGAGGATCCAGATCATCCAACAGACCAGCAGCGACACCCAGGAATGCCGGTGAATGCTGCGCAGCGACGCTTTTTTTATAGTTGCCATGGGCCTCTCCAGGCGCGCGAAGGCGCGCACTGACACAAGGTTGCGAAGGAATATGCCTTATTGAAAAAACGCGCTAGCTGGCGAACCTTCGCTCAGCTATTCCTTGCACGCCCAACCCGGTAATGGCGAACAGCGCACCGCGCTGCTGGCCGTCTGCCGGGAAACGCGGCAGCGGCGGCTTGGCCATGGAGGTCACAAACAGGGTGTCGAGATTCGGCCCGCCGAAGGTCAGGCTGGTGACCTTTTTCACTGGCATCTGGATGATGCGGTCGACCTGGCCATCGGGGGTGTAGCGCACCAGTTTTCCGGCGTAGACCAGCGCTTGCCACAGACAGCCTTCGGCATCCACGGTGCAGCCATCGGCGGCGCCACCCGTGCGGGTGTCGACGTTGGCAAAGGTGCGGCGGTTGCTCACGTTGCCGGTGGCGAGGTCGTAGTCGTAAGCCCAGATATCGCCGGACCAGGTGTCGCAGAAGTAGAAGGTTTCACCCGACGGGCTCCAGCACGGGCCGTTGGACACGATGATGCCTTCGTCCAGGGTGTGCAGGCTCAGGTCGGCATCGAGCCGGTAGAGCTTGGCACTGGCGCTGTCCTCCAGCGTGTCCATCGAACCGAAGATGAAGCGGCCCTGGCGGTCGACCTTACCGTCGTTGAGGCGGTTGTTTGGCAACTGCGGTTCCGGGTCGATGATCTGGTTGAGCTCGCCGCTGTTGAGGTCGAGGGTGTGCACGCCGTTTTGCAGGGCGACGATGGCACTCTCACCGTTGTGGCGCAGGGCCATGGAGCCGATTTTCTGGCCCACCTCCCAGGCACGCAATTCACGGCCGTAGTCGGTGCAGCGCAGGATGCGACCGTCGGCGCTGTCGATCCAATACAAACGTTGTTGCTCGACGTCCCACACCGGGCCTTCGCCCAGGGTGGTCTTGACGTCGACAAGCACTTCGATACGCATGGTGTGATCCCCTTATTGTTGTTGTGCGGGATACAGGCCGCGCTTTGCCGCGGCCCTGTGTGTGTGTTTAGAAGTTGACCTGGTCGCGCCCCTTGAGCCCAAGGATTTCCCGCGCTTCGTCCGGCGTGGCGACGCGATGCCCCAGGGCTTCGATCACCGTACGAATGCGCCGTACCTGGTCGGCATTCGACGCCGCCAGTTTTCCCGGACCGTCCCACAGTGAATCTTCCAGGCCAACCCGCGCATTGCTGCCCATGGACAAGCCCATGGTCGCCAACGGAATCTGCCCACGTCCGGCGCCGAGGATCGACCACACGTAGTCATCGCCAAACAGGCGGTCGGCGGTACGTCGCATGTGCGCCAGATCTTCCGGGTGCCCGCCGATGCCACCGCGCAGGCCGAACACCGACTGGATAAACAAGGGTGGCTTGAGCAAGCCGCGCTCCAGGAAATGGGCAGCGGTGTAGAGGTGACCGATGTCGTAGCACTCGATCTCAAATCGGGTGCGGTTCTCGGCGCAGGCGTTGAGGATGTGAGTGATGTCGCGGAAGGTATTGCGGAAGATCCGGTCGTCACTTTCTTCCAGGTATGGCCTTTCCCAATCGTGCTTGAAGTCAGTAAAGCGGTTGAGCATTTCGTACAGCCCGAAGTTCATCGAGCCCATGTTCAGCGAGGCCAATTCCGGCTTGAACTGCATCACCGGTTGCAGGCGTTCTTCCACGCCCATGGTCGGTGCGCCACCCGTGGTGATGTTGATCACTACGTCGCTGGCGGCTTTGATTTGCGGCAGGAATTCGGCGAACAGTGCGGGGTCCTGGCTCGGACGGCCGTCGTTCGGGTCACGGGCATGCAGGTGAACAATCGCAGCGCCGGCTTCAGCGGCACCGATGGCGGCATCGGCAATTTCCTGCGCAGTAATCGGCAAATGCGGTGACATCGACGGCGTATGAATCGCGCCGGTGACAGCGCAGGTAATGATGACAGGACGTTTTTTGGACATGACGATTCTCCGACTTTTATTCTTATGAAAAAAATCCTGGGTACAGCGCGAGGTGTTCTTCCGTGACTTACAGGTACTCGACGTTACCGTCGACGCTGATCGCCTGGCCGGTCACGTTGCGCGCGGCGGGTGAACAGAGAAACAACGCCATGGCGGCCACGTCTTCGGCGGTGACCATGCGCTTGAGGGAAATCTTGTTGAGGTATTCCTGACGCATCTCGGCTTCGGGCACACCGACCTGCTCGGCACGGGCGCGGATCACGCCGTCCATGCGCGGGCCTTCGACGATGCCAGGCAGCAAGGCGTTGACGCGGATGTCGCTCTCGCCCAACTCCGAGGCCAGGGATTTCATCAAACCGACAATCGCCCATTTGGTCGCCGCATACGGGGTACGCCACGCGTAGCCCAAACGCCCCGCCACCGAGGCGATATGCAGCAGATGGCCGTGGGGCGACGCCTTGAGCATCGGTACCGCGTGGTGGGCAAAGCGGTATTGCGCGGTGAGATTGATGTTGATAGTGGCTTGCCACTCGGCGTCGCTGATCGCATCGATCCCGCCAGTAGGCCCGGCGATTCCGGCGTTGTTGACCAGCACATCGAGGCCGCCGAAATGCTCGTGCTGCACCTTGAACACCGCCTCGATCTGCGCGGCATCGCTGACGTCGGCACGGGTGGCGACCGTGCCAGGGTATTTGTCGCGAAACGCTGCCAGGGCGGGCTCGCTCACATCACACACATGCACCTGGGCACCGGCTTCGAGATAGGCCGCCGCCAGCACTTCACCAATGCCGGCAGCCCCACCGGAAATCAACACACGTAACCCAGGATAGGGCTGCAGCCGTTGTAGGACACTCATGCACGTTTACCTCCTGAAACAGACGACCGCGAACGGTCGTTCTTGACGAGCAGGCGCGCCAGGGAATCGGCGGCCTGCATGATGTCATCGGTCACCGCCGCGCGGGCACCGGCGCCATCACGGGCAGCCAGCGCTTCGACGATGCGCGTGTGCGCCTCCATCGAGCGTTGCAGGTGAGCTTTATCCGGGGCGACCAGCGCAAAGCACGGGCCCATGTGCAGCCAGAAGTTTTCCACGGCGGCCATGGTCAACTCGGCCTGGGCCACGGCATAGATACGCCGGTGAAACGCAAAGTTGGTCCACAGGTAGCGGGACACATCGACTTCGTCGGCGGCGTGCTGCATCTGTTGGCAGAGGTCGGTGATTTCGTCGAGGTCGGCTTTTTGCAGGAGCAGCACGGCCTTTTCGGCCAGTAAACCTTCCAGGGCGACCCGTGTATCACGAATTTCACGCAGACGTTCTACCGTCATCAGGCGTACGCGCAGACGGGAGGTTTCGGTGACTTCAAAGGCGTTTTCGGCGCTGAGGCGTTGCAGGGCTTCACGCACCGGCATCGGGCTGGAACCGAGGGCTTCGGCGAGGCCGCGGATGGTGAGTTTCTGGCCTGGCTGAAAACGGCCACTCATCAGCGCTTCGCGGATCTGGCGATAGACCTGGTCTTGCAAAGTATCGCGGGACACCTGGCGCAGGGTGGGCAGGAGGAGCGGACTGTCAGTCATGAGGCAAAACCTGTGTTGTCGTTCTTATGGGCCCAATATGTGATCACAAATCAAATATGTCAAATAGTTTCCCGGCTTCATAGGTGCGCTACGACATTTGGACTGCGCTGCGGATTGATAGCTAACAAACATCAACCCATCCAAATTTGTTACTTTTCATTTCTAAATGTGTCAGCCACTATCCTCGGTCATAGGCGAATCAAGCACTTTAAAAAGACCGCTGGAGACACAAAACCATGACTAGCCCTCACCGGCCCGAATCTGCCCAATCTAAAGTTGGCGCGGTTTTTCGCGTTACTTCGGGTAACTTCCTCGAACAGTTCGACTTCTTTCTGTTCGGTTTCTACGCCACTTACATTGCTGCCGCGTTCTTCCCTGCCGCTAATGAGTTTGCGTCATTAATGATGACCTTCGCCGTATTCGGCGCAGGCTTCCTGATGCGTCCGTTGGGCGCAATCATCCTGGGCGCCTACATCGATGACGTCGGGCGCCGCAAAGGGCTGATCGTGACCCTGTCGATCATGGCCAGCGGCACGCTGCTGATCGTGTTGGTGCCCGGTTATCACACCATTGGCCTGTGGGCACCTTTGTTGGTCTTGCTGGGCCGTTTGCTGCAAGGCTTCTCGGCCGGCGCGGAACTGGGCGGCGTGTCGGTGTACCTGTCCGAAATGGCAACGCCAGGACGCAAGGGTTTCTACACCAGCTGGCAGTCGGGCAGCCAACAGATCTCCATCGTGATCGCCGCCGCATTGGGTTATGGCCTGAACGTTTGGATGGAGCCCGCTGTGGTCGCCGATTGGGGCTGGCGCATTCCGTTCGCCATCGGCTGCGTGATCATCCCGTTCATCTTCATCCTGCGTCGCAACCTGCAGGAAACTGAAGAGTTCGCCAATCGCAAGCACCGTCCAACCCTGCGCGAAGTGCTGGCGACCCTGGTGAAGAACTGGACCGTGGTGATCTGTGGCATGCTGATGGTGGCCATGACCACGACGGCGTTCTACCTGATCACCGTGTACGCGCCGACGTTCGGCAAGACCGTGCTGCACCTGAGCACCTCCGATGCCCTGCTGGTGACCTTGTTGGTGGCGGTGTCGAACTTTATCTGGCTGCCGATCGGCGGCACCTTGAGCGACCGTTTCGGCCGCAAGCCGGTGCTGATCGCCATGACTGTATTGACCGTTCTGACGGCATATACAGCATTGTCCTACGTCGTGAACGCACCCAGCTTCGCGCACATGCTGGAAACCCTGCTGTGGTTCTCCTTCCTCTACGGCATGTACAACGGGGCCATGATCCCGGCCCTCACTGAAATCATGCCGGTGGAAGTGCGCGTGGCGGGTTTCTCCCTGGCCTATAGCCTGGCGACGGCGATTTTTGGTGGGTTCACCCCAGCGATCTCCACGTGGTTCATTCACATCACTGGCGATAAAGCGTCGCCCGCCTACTGGATGATGTTTGCTGCGGCGTGTGCGCTGTGCTCGACCCTGGCGCTGTATCGCCACGCCAACGCCCGTGGGCAGGTGATGCAAGAGGCTGCACAATGAAGCCACTGCTCAACACCTTGGCGGCGGTGGCTCTCAGCGCGATGGCGCTGACGGCCCAGGCCAAAGCGTTGCTTCAATATTTGTCATCGCCTCAGGCGCAACCCGTGGTGCAATCCACCGGACTGGACCCGGTGTCACGCTGACCGAAACGGCATCTCCCGCACCCACCGCTCCAACTCCAGCGCCGCTGGCGGCAAGGTCCGCCCGCGGCGTTTTATCAAGCCCACATTACGCAGCACCTGCGGCAATACCAGCCCGATCATCGTGGGCGCGTGGGCGCTACGTTGCAGGGGGACCGATGACTTTGCCGCTATCACCTTGCTACAAATATGAAGTCATACATATCAGTGGGTTATTGGGTTTCTGCGGCCACGCAATCGTTGAAATGGGTCAATACTTGAGACCTGACCTACACAACGGGAGACGCACACACTCATGGAAACCCATCACTTCTGGATAGACGACGAGTCGCCGGATATCGGCATCGATCAGTTGCTTCATGCATCACGTCAATGGTCCAGTAGGATTGAATCCTACCCAACCTCGGCGGACTTCCAAATGCGCTCGACCCAGCAAATGAGCATTACGTTGCCAATCGAAATGGCCGCCTTGGTCAAGGCCAAAGTCGCGGCGGGTGAATATGCCACCGAGAGCGAAGTGATTCGCGACGGCCTGCGGGCGATGCTGGCACGTGACCGTGCCATGGAAGACTGGCTGCGGGACGAGGTGATTCCTACGGCTGCCGCCCTCAAGGCCGAGCCCGACCGAGCATTGTCTGCTGAGCAGGTTCGCGAACATATGGCGACCAAGCGTCAGCGAAAAGACACGGGGAAAACGTGAGCTACACGGTCGTCTTTTCGCCTCAAGCCTTGGCGCAACTCGACGCCCTTGAAGACTGTGTCAGCGATGCCGCGTCCCCCTCTACTGCTGCGCGCTTTATCGACAATCTCATCGGCTACTGCGAAAGCCTTTCCCTGTTTCCCTTGCGTGGCACTTGCCGTGACGACCTGCTACCCGAGTTGCGCATCACTCACTGTCGACGCACCACCGTCATCGCGTGCATGGTAGGGCCCGATTCCGAAACGGTGTCGATACCGGGTGTGTTTTACGGTGGCAAAGACTACACGGCAATGTTGCAAAGCGATTGGGGTTAGCCCCGACAACAAGGGTGATCATTGTGTCGACCGGTCGAGGGAGTTATCTGCTGGCCGAAGGCGGGAGGAACCGGGTGTTGGAATGGGTGCCCGATACTCACACGCCTTCACCATAAATCGCGCTATAGCTGAAAACGCGCCACCGCCTCGCTCAACGAAACTGCCAACTGCGCCAGCTCGCGACTCGCCCCATTGATCTGCCCGGCGCCGGATGAGGACTGCGCAGACAAGTCGCGAATGTTGACGATGTTGCGGTCGACTTCCTTGGCAACCTGAGCCTGCTCTTCTGCGGCGCTGGCAATGACTAGGTTACGTTGGTGAATCTGGTCGATGGAGTCGGTGATCTGACTCAACGCGCCTCCCGCACCTTCAGCCATGGTCAAGGTAGCGGCAGCGCGCTGGGTACTGGACTGCATTGATGTCAACGCGTGGTCAGACCCCGTGCGCATCGCGGTCACCATCTGATCGATCTCCAGCGTCGACTGCTGCGTACGGTGTGCCAGTGCGCGCACTTCGTCAGCCACGACCGCAAAGCCACGTCCGGACTCACCGGCCCGCGCAGCCTCGATGGCGGCATTGAGGGCCAATAGGTTGGTCTGTTCAGCAATGGAGCGAATCACGTCGAGCACTTTGCCGATATCACGCGATTGTTCAGCGAGGGTCTGCACCAGCGTCGAGGTTTCACCAATATTTGTGCTCAGGGCCTGAATGGCGCTGACGGTTTCGCCGACACGGTGCTGGCCTTCGCGCGCCGTTTCATTGGAGAGGCGGGTGGACTCTGAGGTGGAAACCGCATTGCGCGCTACTTCATCCGCCGCCGAGGTCATCTCGTTGACGGCGGTGGCGGCTTGCTCTATTTCAGCGGTCTGCTTTTGCAGGCTGCGGCTGCTTTGATCAGTGATGCCATTCAGGTCGGTGGCGGACGATGCCATCTGCCCCGCCGACTGACGGATCAGTTGTAAGGTCCCGCGCAGGTTGGCTTGCATGGTCTTGAGTGCTACAAGCAGGCGGGTCACTTCGTCGTCACCGGTAACAGCCACCGTTTGGGTCAGGTCGCCATGGGCCACGTTTTCTGCAGCCCGCACCGCATGGCTCAGCGGGCCGACAATACTGCGCGTCAGCAACCACGCCAGCGCCACTGTGCTCAACGCCGCCAGGAGCACGAAGCCGAACACCATGGTGCGCGAACGACTGTACTGCGCCTCGGCCATCTGTCCCTGCTGGTTGATCTGCGCGTTGTAGTAGTCGGCCAGGGCATTGAGCTGCGCACCGGAGCCATCAATCACCGTTTTCATGTCCACCAGCAGCAGCTTGTTGAGTTCGGCGCCCTGCTGCTTGTCGGCAAGGACGAAAGATTGGGCCAGGCCTTGCTGGTACAAGCGCAGCGAAACCTGGAACTGGTCATAGAGCGAGCGTACCTCAGGGGTGTCGATCACCGCCTCGAGGTCAGCCAGCCTTTTGACCAGGTCCTGGCTGCGGGTGTCCATCTGGCTGCGGTATTGCGGAAGGCTTGCGGGATTCGGATCCAACGCCATGCGCAAAGAGATCGTACGAATGCGCAGCATGATTTCGCGAATGTCCGCCACCAACCGTATCTTGGGCACCAGCCCGCTCTCAACCTGCACCGCACTGGCACGGATGCTCGCCATGTTCGACAGCGCAAAAAAACCCAGCAGGGCCACGAGCAAGGCAATCAAGACAAAACCCAGACCCGCACGGCGGGCGATGGACAGGCTGCGAAGGGACATTTTCGGGAAGCTCTCTTATTTAGAAATACGATGTCGTATGAGAGAGTTTCGGCTCGCGATGGCAGGACTTTAGAGATGCTCAGGAAAGTACTAATGAATATTTCAGTCACTTTTCGAAAAGGATCAACGTAAACCCTGCTTGGCGGAATGCTGTCGCCGTTGACGATTTTCCGTGATCAACAAGGGTTTAGCGGACGGATCGTGGCGTCCTCTTCAAGCCTGGAAGAAGTGCGTCGGTTGGTGATTGCCGGGTTTGGCTTGGGCTGTTTGCCGATTCATGTGGTGGCAGAGGATGTGAAGAACGGGCTGCTGTGGCGGCTGCCGCCGGATGAGGGGATCGCGGACGTGGATATTCATTTGCTGTGGAATCGGGAACAGAAGATGAGTCGGGCGGAAACGGTGTTTATCGAGAGCCTGTCAGAACGGCTTGGGCGATGACTGAGGCCCGGTAGCCGATTCGACTACCGGGCCCTTCCTATCTAGCGGGAGTGACTTAGCTTGCGCGCTCCTTGTTCGCTTGAGACAGAACCGAGGCGGCAAGCGCTTTGGTATCTTCGCTGTATTTATCGCTGCCCAGCACCTTTCCAGCTTTCTTCTCCATCTCTGCACTCGTCTGCTTGTCGGTGCCTTTTTGGGCTAAAGCTGAAGCGGCGAGGCTTTTGGCAATGGTTGAGGCGCTTTGGCTGTTGAGCACTTCCGCCGCCAACGTCGCGATCTTGCCGGTGGTTTCTTTCGTATTTTTGTTCACGATGCAGTTCCTTTGCGGTTGGAGGCGCCCGATCTCGAGCGCTACCACAAAGTAATAAGTTGCCGGGAGTACCGCAATGCGCTGCTCGTAGGCAGCATTTTGAAAGCCTGTACGAAAGGTGCATTGAACGTGTAGTGCGTGCTAGAGCGTCGTATCGATTGCACTGATGATTACTATCGAAACGAGCGCCTGCCCGATTTTCAACACTGATTCCTATAATCGCGTCCAAATTACCTCCCCCTCGCCTGGCTTCAGGCGACGCTCATCCTGGAACCCAACCATGCCAAGTGCCAGCCAGGCCCCTCGCGACCTTCCCGAACATAATCAACAAAGTGTCAAACAGCAGTGGTTGGCAATTCTCTCGGTTGCCGTGGGCGCGTTCGCCTTGGTCACCAGTGAGTTTCTGCCCGTGGGCGTGCTCAACGACGTCGCCAGCGACCTCGGCATCACTGCCGGCCACGCAGGCCTGATGGTCACCCTGCCTGGCATCATGGCCGCCCTCGCCGCCCCCCTGCTGTCGGTGATCATTGGCACCATGGACCGTCGCTATCTGCTGATCGGCCTGACGTTGGTCATGATTATCGCCAACTCAGTCGTGGCCTTCGCCAGTGACTTCAGCCTGCTGCTGTTCGGCCGCGTCTTGCTGGGTATCAGCATCGGCGGTTTCTGGGCGACGGCCATTGCCCTCAGCGGCCGCCTGGCCCCCAAGGGTGTGGGCGTAGCGAAAGCCACATCGATCATCATGATGGGGGTAACACTGGCCACCGTACTGGGCGTGCCCGTAGGGACCTGGCTCAGCGGCCTGATGGGCTGGCGCATGACCTTCCTGGTCACCGCGCTGTTGGGCATACCGGTGGTCCTGGCGCAGGTCTTCCTGCTACCCCGGCTCAACCCGGAAAAGGCCATTCAAGTCAGTGACCTGCCGGCGTTGTTTATCAACCCACGGGCTCGGGTCGGACTGATCGCCGTATTGCTGATCGGCCTGGCGCACTTTGCCGCGTATACCTATGTCGCACCTTTCTTCAAAAACAGCTCCGGCTTCGATGGCCCGACGATTGGCTCGCTGCTGCTGATGTTTGGTGTGGCAGGAGTCGCGGGTAACATTTTCGCCGGCTTCGCCGCCAACCGCAGCGTGCGCTACACCCTGCTGCTGGTCGCGCTGATGATCGGCACCAGCACCGCGCTGTTCCCCCACTTCGCCACCGGTTTGACCGGCGCAGCGATGCTCATTGCGCTCTGGGGTTTCGCCTTTGGCGCCTTCCCGGCCTGCGCCAGTATCTGGATGTTTGTGGTCGCGCCCAAGGATGTGGAACGCGGCATGCCGCTGTTCGTCGCCTTGTTCCAGGTGATCATTGCCTTGGGCTCGTTCTTTGGCGGGCGGATCGTCGATCAGATGGGCAGTTCAGTGTTGTTAAGCCTGGCTACGGCGTTGGTGGGATGTGGGTTTGTCACAGTGTTGGTGCTGGGGCGTGATGTGAGTAACAGCCTGGCGGCCCAACCTGCCTGACAGACCAGTCCCCATTAAAAAGCCTGCTGAGCATTGAGTTCAGCAGGCTTTTTCAATGGCCGGGTACAAAACGAATTCAGTAACCCGCCGCATCCTCGAGCTTGCCACTGACAATGCTCACCCCCGAGCTTGTGCCCAGGCGGGTGGCGCCGGCTTCGATCATGCCGACTGCAGTCGCATAGTCGCGCACCCCACCCGACGCCTTGACCCCCATCTGCGGGCCGACGACGCGGCGCATCAGGGCGATGTCTTCAGCGGTGGCGCCACCGCGGCTGAAGCCCGTCGACGTCTTGACGAAAGCCACGCCCAATTCACGGCAGATTTCGCAGGCCCGGATCTTTTGCTCCTCGTCCAACAGGCAGGTTTCGAGAATCACTTTCAGCGGCACCGCACCACAAGCTTGATGCACGGCGGCGATATCGTCGCGCACTGTATCCAGGCGCCCTTCGCGCAGTGCGCCGATATTGAGCACCATATCGATCTCTCCCGCGCCCACGGCAATTGCCTGTTGGGCTTCGAAGGCTTTACTCTCGCTCAGCCCCGCACCCAATGGGAACCCGATCACTGCGCAGACTTTAACCTTCTGCCCTGCAAGCAATTGAGCGGCAAAAGGCACCTGGCCCGAGTTCACGCACACGGAATAGAACCCATATTCCTGCGCTTCTTTGCATAACGCTGCAATTTGCTCCCGCGTCGCGTCGGGCGCCAGTAAGGTGTGATCGATAAACGGTGCAAGTGCTGCGGGTGTGATTGAGGTCATGACATCCGTTCCTGGTGAAGGGGCACGATGGGCGAATGTGTTAGAAGACGCGCCCAGCAAATGTTAATATAATACCAATAAATGATGTAATTACAACATAACTGGCCGATCGGAATACCTGTGGAAAGCAAACAATCAGAACGCATCAAACTGATCCAACAAGCCCTGCAGGACCAAAAGGCGATCCATCTGCGGGAGATGGCCGCGTTGCTGGAAGTCTCGGAAATGACCCTGCGCCGGGATCTCAACCGCTACCCGGACAAGTTCCATTTACTCGGCGGGCATATCACGCTCGCATTCGACCCGGAAGGCGCGCCCGACTACAAAGTCACGGAGCAAGGCACTCGGCATGTGGAAGAGAAACGCCGCATCGGCAAGCTCGCGGCCGCGGTTATCAAGCGCGGCGACACGGTATTCTTCGACTGCGGTACCACGGTGCCCTTTGTGATTGATTTCATCCCCGATGAACTTGAGTTCACCGCGGTTTGCAACTCGCTCAACGTGTTGCTCAAGCTGCAGCAAAAACCCAACTGCACGATCGTCCTCTGTGGCGGCACCTTCCATCGCAAGAACCAAGTGTTCGACCATGCCAACGAGAGCAGCATCCTCGACAACGTGCGCTTGACCTGGGCATTCATCTCGGCCGCAGGCGTCAGCGAAACCTTCGGCGTGACCTGCTTCAACTTCAATGAAGTGGCGGTGAAACAGAAGGTCTTGCGCCAGGCCCAGCACCGCATGCTGCTGGCCGACCACAGCAAGTTCGACGTCGTGCGCACCGCGCATTTCGCCACCCTGGAACAATTCAACGTGGTGGTCTCCGATAAGAAGTTGCCCAAACCATACCGTGAGCTGATCACGCAATACGGCGCGCAATGGGTGGTGTGAACCTCCCTCGCCACGCCTCATCAGCCGCCCAATTCATCCCGTAGGCGACAACGCTCCTCAGCCGACAAATAGCCGGTGCTCACGCTGAACAGCGCACGTTGCCCGCCGGCCAATGAGCGCACATTGCCTTTGTTTTTTTCCGCCAGGTAGCCCTCGGGTTCGCAGGTAGAGGGCAAGACGAATGCGGCGACACCTTGGTCGGCGTTATGCAGGATCCAGCGGGTGGCATGGGAGAACTGATCGGGCCGATAGCGGGTGTAAAACGCCGAACCTTCGGGATGGTCCAGTAGAAAATGCGCATGACCTGCAGCATCGCCGGGCACCTCTTCGAAGAAACAGACAATTTCCGGATCATGCAGCGCGGGGCTGTCCAGGGTGCTCAAGCGCAAGGGGTCCTGGCTCAACTCAGCCATATAGGCCGACCACTCGGGAGTTGGCTTGACGTGGGCCGGCACGCTGCTGCGAACCCGGACACGGGCGCCGGCCAAGGGCTCGACCAGGCTGGCGCCGGGAATGTAGGCGTAGTTCATGTGGGCCATATACATCAGTTCCATGGCCTTGCCCGCAAGATTGGTGACCGCCATGCCGATATCAAATACCCCCGAGCCGACACGCAGGGTCAGCGTGGGTGTGGCCCGATAGTGGTCGCCAAACCCCTGCACATACTCGTAGTCCCCACCTAGGCGCAGGTACAGGCCAGCCGCGTCTTCCCCCACTTCCAGCCAGGCGGCGTCCATCGGCGCGCAGGGCATTTCGCCGTGCAGCGGGTGGTCATCGGCCGGGGCCGGGCAACCATTGCGCAGCAGCCCGGCGTGGAACATAAAACAGCCGTAGGTGCCGATCACCGTCGAACTGGGCTTGGGCTGGCGAAACATATTGCGCATGGTCAGCTCGCAACCGTCGAAGGTCGCGGACCAGATCATCTGCCCCTGGTAAGGCAAGGCCACCACGCGGCCGCGGGCATTTTCCAACGCCAGCGCCTTGACCCCACTGGGGTAGGTCCAGGCCAGCACGCGAAAATCGGCCGATTGCAGCAGGGTCTTTTCGACGCCGCTGAACTGCTCGGGAGACAAGGCCAGCGTAAAGGTTTTCATGAGGCCACCACAGCGCCAGCCCGAGGCTGCGCGGCGCGACTGTGACGCATGCAGGAATAGGCGTAGGCCACAATCACCACAAAACACAGCAGGGGCACGCTGTACGCCAGCTGCATATTGCCGTGAGTGGCATCTGACAACAGGCCTTGGAAGACCGGAATCACCCCGCCGCCGACGATGCTCATCACCAGCAGAGAACCGCCGACACTGGTGTCTTCGCCCAGCCCTTCAATCGTCAGGCCATAAATGGTCGGCCAGCACGGCCCGAGAAAAATGCTCACCGCGACCGCTGCATACACCGCGCTGATATTCGGTACCAGGATGGTGTAGGCGAGCAAGGCAATTGTCAGCACGCCGTAGATGGCGAGGACCTTGGCAGGGTGCAGCTTGCGCATCAACAGATTGGCGATCATCTTGCCGACGAAATAAGCGGCAAAGGTCGTCAGCAGGAACCATGACGCGCTGCGCTCGTTCATCCCGCCCATCTGCATCGCCAGGCGAATGGTGAAGCTCCAAACACCCACCTGGGCACCCACATACAGAAACTGCGCCAGCACGCCGAAGGTAAAGCGCGGATTACGCGACAGGCGCGCCAGGCTCTGGCCGAGGCTGGGCTTTTTCACATCAGCCTTGACGTTGCCCCGGCACGCGGGGAAGCGGGTGATGGCGATGAGGATAAACATCAGCACCAGCACCGCGATCATCCACTTGTACGGCAGCAGGGTCGACTGGATCATTTCCAACTGTTGGATAGCCGCCTCAGAGGCGCTCATCTGGGTCAGTTGTTCGTGGGTCGCATCGGTGTCCTTGAACATCACGAAGCTGCCGACATACACCCCGGCCATGGCGCCGAACGGGTGGAAGGTCTGCGAGATGTTCAGGCGGCGGGTGCCGGTCTCCCGCGGGCCCATCAAGGTCGAGTAGGTGTTGCAGGCGGTTTCGAGAAACGAAAGCCCGCACGCGATCACAAACAGCGCCATCAGGAACATGCCGTAGGTGGCGCTGGATGCCGCAGGAAAGAACAGCGCGCAGCCCGCCATGTAGAGCATCAAACCCACCAGAATCGTGCTTTTATAACCGAAGCGACGGACCACCAAGGCCGCCGGAATCGCGACGAAAAAGTAGCCCAGGTAAAACGCCGACTGCACAAACGCGGTCTGGAAATCGCTGAGCAAAAAGGCTTTCTTGAAATGCGCGATCAGCACGTCATTCATGCTGGCCGCCGCCGCCCACAGGGCGAAAATACTGCACAGCAGCAAAAACGCGAACCAGGGCGTGCGATTGAGATAAAAACCATCGGCAGTTTGTTGGAGCGGGACTTTTGTCATTGTTATTCTCCGTGGGGTATACGGCGCGTCAGCCATACAGGGATGGCCGACATCGGTGATAGACGACTCAGGACGGGTCAAAAAACTCGGCGAACCGGGCAACGTCGGGGTAGGAACTCTGGGTGCCGAGGCCGGTGACCGAACAGGCGGAATACGCCACCGCCCGGGTCATGGCCGCACGCATATCGCCCTGCTGGGTCCAGTAGTGGGCGAAGCAACCGATAAAGGCATCACCAGCGCCGGTGGTGTCCCGGGCCTCGACCTCGCGCCCAGGCACATGGAACTCACCCTCCTCGCCCACATACAGCGCACCATGCTCACCGAGGGTGACGATAACGTGGCGGATACCCTGGGCGACCAACACCCGCGCGGCGAGTAACGCACTCTCAGGCCCCTCGACCGACTTGCCGGTGATCAGTGACAGTTCGCTTTCATTGGGAATGAAAAAATCCAGCTGCGCCAGATGCTCGCGGCTCAAACCCGCGACCGCAGGGGCCGGGTTGAGCAACACAGGAATGCCGTGCCGTTTGGCAAACTCGATGGCGTAGTAGACGGTTGCCAAGTCGATTTCCAACTGCAGGACGATGAGGCTGCATTCGCGTAAAGCCGCGTCCGCGGCGTCGATATCAGCCGGCTTCAAATGCGCGTTGGCGCCTTTGACGATGAGGATGCTGTTGTGGGAATCGCTCTGCACAAAGATTGGCGCCACGCCGCTGGACACCCCCGGCACCCGCGTGACGTAGCGCGAGTCGATGGCATGGCGTTGAAAATTGGCCAGGGTGTTATCGGCAAACATGTCATCACCCAATTTGGTCAGCATCAACACTTCGCTGCCAAGCTTGGCCGCCGCCACTGCCTGGTTCGCCCCCTTGCCGCCGCAGCCCATGGCAAAGCTCGGAGCCTCAAGTGTCTCGCCCTGACGGGGCATTCGGTCGATATAGGTAACCAAATCCACCATGTTGCTGCCGATGACCGCGATCTTATTCATGGATATCTTTACCTTGTGCACGCTGTGGCAGGCACCACAGCGTTATTATTTTTGTTATTTAAATAACATTTTCTGTGACTATTCAACCTATTTTTTGTGAGTGCGGAAAAGTTGGGCTGATGCGCTGATGAGAGGAAGCGCGAATTAACGGAGGGGACGACGCCGTGCGAAGGCGCTCGGTTCGTTCGAAGGCTTGGCTGATGTGTAAAAAACGACAGCGAACCTGACGGTTTAACGTTGAAAAAACAGTGCCCACGCAATGGCAGGCCGAAGGCGCTTAAGGGCCCTGGGGAGTAGATCACGGGAACATTCAGAAGGGAGGAGCAACTACTAAAACGCCTGCTGAACATTGAGTTCTGCAGGCTTTCTCTTCATCTGAGTCGAGTGTCTGGGGTAGCGCTTGACTGACTCGCATCCTTAATCAGGATAAATGAACTGAACGCCAAAAAATCACCCAAATGCTGAGTGATGATCGCAACGGTAATCGGCAATTGGAGGGGTTGATACTCGTGCACGGCGATATTGCGAAAACCGACCATGCTCTTCAGGTTGGTCAACAGGATGCTGCCCCATATCCAGCGCGGCTTCGCACGCACGTTGAATATTAAGAATCGCTGCGTCCTGACGGATGAAGTCAGTAGCGAAACTGGCAGGGCCCTTTGCGTACTCCTCGCGGGCGCGAGCGACACCGCGCTCAATGCTCGAGGCGTTGTTGATTAGCACATTATCGGCCATGCACTTTTCCGCCCTTCTGAATATCTGACAGCAGCCCCGCTCGTGCAGCGCAGCGCGGTTTTTTAACTGAGGGTATAGCTCTCGAAAATACCCGCCTGACTGTCCTTGTTCCGGAGCCGTCGCCCTGTTGTTATGACTGGGTACTGCATGACGGTGTTACGACCCATGATGCCATCTGATAAATGACCGTAGCAGGATTCATCTTGAAATTTCTGCCCCAAACAAAAAACCCCCAACAACAATTAAGTTATCGGGGGTTTTCGTTATTCAATAATGGCGGAGAGATAGGGATTCGAACCCTAGGTACCGGTGAAGGTACAACGGATTTCGAATCCGTCCCATTCGGCCACTCTGGCATCTCTCCAACGGCGCGCATCATAACAGCGTGAATCAGGAAAGCAAAGCGCCGAAGCGATTTTTTTCCGTGCTATCAGATGCTTGCGTCGATTAAAGCGGTACGCCGAGACGATTGGCAACTTCTTCGTAGGCTTCGATCACATCACCGAGGCCTTGGCGGAAGCGGTCTTTGTCCATCTTCTTCTTGGTGTCCTTGTCCCACAGGCGGCAGCCGTCCGGGCTGAATTCGTCGCCCAGGACGATGGAGCCATCGTGGAACACACCGAATTCGAGCTTGAAGTCGACCAGCAGCAGACCGGCGTCGTCGAACAGCTTGCTCAGCACATCGTTGACCTTGAGGGACAATTCCTTCATGCGCGCCAGCTGCTCAGCGGTGCCCCAGCCGAACGCCACGACGTGGGATTCATTGATGAACGGGTCGCCCTTGGCGTCGTCCTTCAGGAACAGTTCGAAGGTGTATGGATTGAGCTTGAGGCCCTCTTCCACGCCCAGGCGCTTGACCAGGCTGCCGGCGGCGTAGTTACGCACGACGCATTCCACCGGGATCATGTCGAGCTTCTTGACCAGGCACTCGTTGTCGCCCAGCAGTTTGTCGAATTGGGTCGGAATGCCGGCCTCTTCGAGTTTCTGCATAATGAAGGCGTTGAATTTGTTGTTCACCATGCCTTTGCGATCAAGTTGTTCGATGCGCTTGCCGTCGAACGCCGAGGTGTCGTTGCGAAACAGCAGGATCAGGCGGTTGGCGTCGTCGGTCTTGTACACCGACTTGGCTTTGCCGCGGTAGAGTTCTTCACGTTTTTCCATGATGGGCTCCGCTTTGAGTGAGGTGGGCTAGGCGATGTGGCGCCAGTCGAGCCCTGAATCTTGATCGGCCAGTTGCAGCCAGTCCGGGTCGCACCCAAGGGTGTCGACAAAACATTGCCGGGCAAGCGTCGGCAGGTTGTTCTTGCTGCTCAAGTGGGCCAGGACCAAGTGTTGCAGGTCTTGCCAGCCCAACTCATACACCAGGTACGCGGCCTGGTGGTTGTTCAAATGTCCCAGTTCGCCGCCCACCCGCTGCTTGAGAAAGTAGGGGTAATGACCGCGAGCCAGCAGGTCTCGGCAGTGGTTGGACTCGATCATCAACGCATCGAGGTTCCGGTAACCGTCCAGCACCTTGGCGCAGTAGGAACCCAGGTCAGTGAGCACGCCGAAGCGTCGCTCTCCGTCACTGAAAACATACTGCGTCGGTTCCTGAGCGTCGTGCGCCACGCCAATCACATCGATGCTCAGGGCACCGATTTGCAGTTGCTCGCCACCGGCCAGGAAACCCGCGGGCTCAATGGGTTTGCGCATCCCGCGCAAGGTGCCGCGACTGAGGTACACCGGAAGATTGTAGCGCCGAGACAGCAAACCCACGCCATGCACGTGGTCGGCATGTTCGTGGGTCACCAGAATCGCACTCAGCTGCGCGGGGTGAACCCCCAGGCGCAGCAGACGCCGCTCGGTTTCTTTTAACGAGAAACCACAATCCACCAGCACATACGTGTCGTCATGGGCGACCAGCGTGCCGTTCCCTTGGCTACCGCTGCCGAGAACGGCAAAACGCATCGGATCAGCCCAGGTTGTCCTGAATCACGCCCAATACTTTGCGCGCTGTTTCAGCGGGCGCAACGGTATTGATGTTTTTCTCGACGGTGACTTGCACGCTTTCGCCCACTTTGCTCAAACGAACCTGATAACGCTCGGCGCGGGTTTCGACTTCTTCCTTGGTCGGCTTGCTGCCGAACAATTTGCTGAAGAAACCTGGTTCATCATCTTTGCGCTCGGCCTTTTCAGCCACGTTGATGTAGTACAGGCCCAGGCTGCGGTTGATATCTTCAACACGCCAAGGGCCCTGTTCCAACGCGCGGCCAACACTGGCCCAGGCACGATTGAGGTCTTCACCCAGGCTCAGCACAACGTTGCCGCTACCGTCTTCAGTGAGGCTGACGCGGCTCGGGGTGTCGTAATCACGTGCGGCGAGCAGCGAAACGGAACCGCCCTTCTCGGAGATACGGCTCATGCTGGCCAACATCTCGTCGACCAGTGCCGAGTCGACACCGGGGTTAACCGAACGATTGGTGAAATCAACGTTGGCGGTGCTGCCGGCAGGACGCTCGGCGCTGACCACGTAGACTTCACTGGTATTGCGTTGTACACCTGGCTCGATGCGCACACGCACTCGGGCTTCGCTGTCGGCGGCTACACCACCGGCCTGCAGGCGCTTGGCCATGGTCGCGGAGAGCTCGCTGCCCTGCTGCCATGCAGTGGTGAATTCACCGGTCTGCGGGCGTTGCTGATCAATGCGAAAACCGTTGTCCTGGAAGAACTGCACCGCCACCGGCCAGACTTCGGCGGGCGGGCGCTGAGCCACGATCCAGCGGGAGTCACCGCTTTTCTGCAGGCTGTAGTCACTGGCATCCGCCACGGCCGAGATCGGCTGTGGACGCGGCACTACGTACTCACCCTTGGTGGTGTCGTCGGCAACGTTGCGCGGGATCGGCAGCAAGGGGTCAAGGCGCTTGGCGACATTGACGCCAGGCGGCAACTCCATCGGCTTGGTGGGTTGGGCTTCCAGGTAATCGCTACCGCGGTCACGGAAGTAGCCATCCGGGCCCCAGATCCAACCGCAGCCACTGGTGCTGGAGATAATCAAGGCAAGTGCGGAAAGTCCGGCCAATCGCTTCATGCGTAATGCTTCCTCAATTAAACCAGGACGCCGGACTGGCGCAGGGCCTGTCGCAGCGGTTCGTGACAGGCTTCACTAAGACGAGTGAGCGGCAGACGGATACCGTCCGGCATCATGCCCATTTCAGTCAGCGCCCATTTCACGGGAATAGGGTTGGATTCGATAAACAGTGTCTTGTTGAGCGGCATCAGCTTCTCGTGGATCGCGCGGGCGGTCGGGGCGTCGCCGGCGATGGCGGCAGCGCACATCTCGCTCATGGCACGCGGGGCCACGTTGGCGGTCACAGAGATGTTGCCTTTGCCGCCGAGCAGGATCAGCTCGACCGCCGTGGCGTCGTCACCGGAATACACCAGGAAATCGCCGCTCACGCCGGCCAGGATGTCCTTGGCGCGCTGCAGGTCGCCCGTGGCTTCCTTGATGCCGATGATGTTCGGCACGGTGGACAGGCGGATCACGGTCTCGGCCTTCATATCGCACGCGGTACGACCCGGTACGTTATAGAGGATCTGCGGGATATCGACCGCTTCGGCAATGGCGCGGAAGTGCTGGTACAAGCCTTCCTGGGTCGGCTTGTTGTAGTACGGGGTCACCAGCAGGCACGCATCGGCGCCGGCCTTCTTGGCGTTCTTGGTCAGCTCGATTGCTTCGCGTGTCGAGTTGGCGCCCGTGCCGGCGATCACGGCAATACGGCCCGCAACACGCTTGACCACGAACTCGATCACTTGGATGTGTTCTTCCACATCGAGAGTGGCCGATTCACCGGTGGTGCCGACCGCCACGATGGCGTTGGTGCCTTCTTGCAGGTGGAAGTCCACCAGTTTGCCCAGGCTGTCCCAGTCGAGACGACCTTGTGCATCCATGGGTGTGACCAGTGCCACCATACTGCCCGCAATCATGCAACCGCTCCTGCCGGAAAAAGAGAGCCGTAATGGTACTGGCGCCAAGATGCTTGCACAAGCAAAGTACCGCCTGAGGATGCGTTCTGACGTAACTAAACGACGGACAATGCCATCATCGGGCCAAAGCACACCCTGAAGCACGATGAAATAGGACCGATCTCGCAATGAAAACGCCACCTCCTATCCCTTGGCGACGCTTTTCGCTACCCTTCATCCTTTGATCGATACCGCCCTTACAGTATCGACCGCTCATCGTTTTAGGAAGGCTGCATGTCCACCCCCACAGTTCGCGAACAATTCCTTGTTATCAGTGCCCTCGGCGCCAACCCCATGGAGCTGACTAACGTCCTGTGCCGCGCCAGCCATGAAAACCGCTGCGCCGTCGTAACCTCCCGCCTGACCCGTCATGGCGAGTGCAGTGCGCTGGTCCTGCAGATCTCCGGCACTTGGGATGCACTGGCTCGCCTCGAAACCGGCCTGCCGGGCCTGGCAAAGAAGCATGACTTCACCGTCAATGTGGTACGCAGCGCCGCCCTGGAAAATCGTCCGCAGGCTCTGCCTTATGTGGCGTATGTCAGTTCGGCCTATCGCTCGGACATCGTCAACGAGCTGTGCCAGTTCTTCATCGACCACAATGTCGAGCTGGAGAACCTGACCTGCGACACCTACCAGGCCCCGCAAACCGGCGGCACCATGTTGAACGCCACGTTTACCGTGACCCTGCCGGCGGGCGTGCAGATCAGTTGGCTGCGCGATCAGTTCCTGGATTTCGCCGATGCCCTGAACCTCGACGCACTGATCGAACCGTGGCGCCCACAGAACCCAATGTAAGGAAGTTTTCATGGCCGTAGTCATCGACCAACCCATAGCCGATTTCGAAGCCCAGGCCACCAGCGGCCAGACCTTCAGCCTCGCAGCCCTCAAGGGCAAGCAAGTGGTGCTCTACTTCTACCCGAAGGACAGTACGCCGGGCTGCACCACTGAAGGCCAGGGTTTTCGTGACCAGTACGCAGCGTTCAAGGCGGCCAACACTGAAGTGTTTGGCGTGTCGCGCGACAGCGTGAAGTCTCACGAAAACTTCAAAGGCAAGCAGGAGTTCCCCTTCGAGCTGATCAGCGACAAGGACGAAGCGGTTTGCCAACTGTTTGACGTGATCAAGCTGAAGAAGCTGTATGGCAAGGAATACCTCGGCGTGGATCGCAGCACGTTCCTCATCGACAAGAATGGCGTGCTGCGTCAGGAATGGCGTGGCGTGAAGGTGCCGGGGCATGTGGATGCGGTTTTGGCCGCGGCGCAGGCGCTGAACAAGCCTTGAGTCTGCAGTAAGCGGGCTTGTCCCGCGCTGGGGTGCGAAGTGCCCCCAACATAGCCGCCGCGTTTTTTTCAGATAAAACGCGGCTGCAGGTTTTAGGGCTGCTTCGCACCCCCGCGCGGAGCGAGCCCGCTCATACAAGTTGTGTCATACCGTTACAACAACGGCGCAACGACCGGCTCTTGACGCGGCCATGCATCCAGCACCGCCTTGAACAGCGTCGCCAGGGGGATCGCAAAGAACACGCCCCAGAAGCCCCACAACCCACCAAACAACAACACTGCGCAGATGATCGCTACCGGATGCAGGTTGACGGCCTCCGAGAACAGCAGCGGCACCAGCACGTTGCCGTCCAGGGTTTGGATAATCCCGTACACCGCCATCAAGTAGATGAATTGGTCGCTCCAGCCCCACTGGAACAAGGCAATCAATGTAACCGGCACCGTCACCACCACCGCGCCTACGTAAGGCACCACCACTGAAATCCCGACCAGCAATGCCAGCAAGGCCGCGTAGTTCAGGTCCAGGGCAATAAAGGCAATGTAGGTCACGCCCCCGCAGATAATGATCTCGATCACCTTACCGCGTATGTAGTTGGCGATCTGCCGGTTCATTTCCTCGGCAACACGGGTAATCAGCGCTCGCTCGCGCGGCAGGTAGCCACTTACCCAACGGCCGATCATGGCGCGGTCCTTGAGGAAGAAGAACACCAGAATCGGCACCAGCACCAGGTAAATCATGATATTCACCAGCAGCGGCAAGCTGGACAGGGAAAAGGTCAGCGCCCATTGGCCGAACTTTCCGATCTCGCCGCGGGCCACTTCTATAGCCTGCAACACCTGCTCATCCGACACCAGGTGCGGGTAGCGTTCCGGCAACAGCAGCAACAGTGATTGCCACTTGGCGAGCATGCCCGGCAACTCATTGAACAGAGTGATCAGTTGATGCCATAGCAACGGCAGCACTACTACGATAAACAGCACCAACACGCCCATGAACAAGGCGAACACCAGCCCCACCGACACCCCGCCCGGCAGGCGCAACCGTTCCAGCGCCGTGACCAGGCCTTGCATCAGGTAGGCCAGCACCATCCCCGCCAACACCGGTGCCAACATGCCACCCAAGGTGAGCACAGCCGTAAACGCCAGAAACAACAGAACCGCCAGCACCACGGCCTCCTCATCGGAGAAGTAGCGCTGGATCCAGTCTCGTAACACTTTGAACATCAATCAACCTCAGGTGGTGGGGGCAAACAGTTCAGGCCTTGCGCAACCAGTAACGGTACACACCGGCGGCGTCTTCTTCGTGCAACAGGGTGTGGCCGGCCAGCTTGGCAAACGTACGAAAATCACGCTGAGAGCCTGCGTCCGTGGCGATTACCTTAAGTACGGCGCCACTGGCCAGACGATTGAGTTCCAGCTTGGCCTTGAGCAAGGGCAACGGGCAATTGAGGCCGCTGGCATCAAGTTCGGCATCAAAAGCTACAGCGTCGGTCATGGTTTTACTCCGGGCACGCGTTGGGCTGCTTAGAATATCTGGTCCGAAGCTCAGTGTCCGGCTACAGTAAGCTCTTTGTCGAAAGGCTCTGTGCATGACTTTTTTGCGCCCTACCCTGCTGACGCTGGCTTGCCTGCTGGCCTCCCCAGGCTTCGCTGACGACCTGCCGTCACTTGGCGACGCCAGTTCTGCCATTGTCTCGCCACAACAGGAATACCAGTTGGGCCGCGCCTGGCTGGCCTATCTGCGGGGCCAGGTCTCGCAACTCAACGATCCGCAGCTCAAGGATTACGTCGAAACCAGCGTTTACAAACTGGTGGAGACCAGCCAAGTCAACGACCGTAGGCTGGAGTTCATCCTGATCAACAGCCCGCAACTGAACGCCTTTGCCGCACCCGGCGGTATTGTGGGGGTCAACGGCGGCCTGTTCCTCAACGCTCAGACCGAAGGGGAATACGCTTCGGTGCTGGCGCATGAGCTGGCGCACTTGTCCCAACGCCACTTCGCCCGTGGCGTGGAAGCGCAACAACGCATGCAGCTTCCGATGATGGCAGCGTTGCTTGGCGGCATCATTGCCGCAGCCGCTGGTGCAGGTGACGCGGGTATTGCTGCGATTGCCGGCACCCAGGCTGCTGCAATCCAAGAGCAGCGTCGGTTCTCGCGGCAAAACGAACAAGAGGCGGACCGTATAGGCATCCTCAACCTGGAAAAAGCCGGTTACGACCCGCGCTCCATGCCAACCATGTTCGAGCGTCTGATGCGCCAGTACCGCTTCGATGCCAAGCCACCGGAATTCCTGCTGACACACCCGGTCACCGAATCGCGAATCGCCGACACACGCAACCGCGCCGAGCAGTCCAAGCCTGGCGGCAAAGAAGACAGCTTGCGCTATCAACTGATCCGCGCACGGGTGCAATTGCAGTACGAAGACACCCCGGGTCTCGCCGCCAAGCGCTTCCAGGCGCAGTTGGACGAGAACCCGAAAAACGATGTAGCGCGTTATGGTTTGGCTATCGCCCAGATCAAAGGCTCCCAATTCAAGCAAGCGCGGGAAAACCTGACAGCGTTGCTGGCCAAGGCACCGAACGACATTACCTACAACCTGGCACTGATTCAGTTGGAGATCGACAACAATCATCTGCCCGATGCCCAGCAACGTACCGATCGGATGCTAGCCCAATATCCGGGCAACTATCCGCTGAATCAGATCCGAGTAGACGTGCTGCTCAAACAGAACCGCACTGCCGATGCAGAGAAGGCCTTGGACGGTTTGCTCAAATCCCGCCCCGACGATCCCGACGTTTGGTATCAGGTTGCGGAAACCCGAGGCTTGTCCGGCAATATCATTGGCCTGCATCAGGCCCGCGCCGAATACTTCGCATTGGTAGGTGACTTCCAGCAGGCCATCCAGCAGTTGGATTTTGCAAAGCGTCGCGCTGGAAGCAATTTCCCGCTGTCGTCGCGTATCGACGCGCGTCAGCGTGAACTGATCGAACAGGAGCGCCTGGTCAAAGGAATGATGAGCTAAATCCAGCGGCCAAAAAAAGCCCCGCCCTCGTTAAACGAAGGCGGGGCTTTTTCTTTTTACCGGGTTACTCGGCCAACTTGAAGGTTATGAAGCTGGCACGCCCCTGACGCAGCACTCGCATCGATACCGAGCGGTTCTTCGGCAGCGCCTTGGCGATGTCAGTGAACTGCTTGGTATTGTCGATTGCCTGATTATTCAGGTGGGTGATCACGTCACCTGGCTGCAGGCCAATCAGGGACGCAGGGCCATCCTGGACTTCCTTGATCACGACGCCGCTCTTGAGGTCGTATGTCTTCTTTTGTTCAGCGGTCAGTTCGGCGACAGCAATGCCCAGGCGATTGCTGCTGCGTTCGGCACCCGGCTTAGCGTTACCCAAGGCATCCAGTGCTGCCCCTTCTTCAGGGATTGCGCCAACAGTCAGCTCAACGTTCTGGCGCTTGCCCTCGCGGATCACTTCAAGCTTGGCCTTGCTGCCTGCCTTGAGCGCGCCTACCAGGTGCGGCAGGTCGGCCGACATGACAATTGGCTGGCCGTTCATGCTAAGGATCACGTCGCCGACTTGCAGGCCACCCTTGGCAGCCGGGCCATCGTCCTGGATCTGCGCGACCAGTGCACCGGCCGGCTTGTCGAGGCCGAAGGATTCAGCCAGGTCTTTGTTCACTTCCTGAATCACCACGCCCAACCAGCCACGGCTGACCTTGCCACCGCTTTTCAGTTGGTTGGAAACGTCCATGGCTACATCGATCGGAATGGCGAACGACACCCCCATGAAGCCACCGGAACGGGTGTAGATCTGCGAGTTGATCCCCACCACTTCGCCGGCCAGGTTGAACAGCGGGCCACCGGAGTTGCCCGGGTTGATCGGCACGTCGGTCTGGATGAATGGCACGTAGTTTTCGTTCGGCAGGCTGCGGCCAATGGCGCTGACAATGCCTTGAGTCACGGTATGGTCAAAGCCAAACGGCGAACCGATGGCGACTACCCACTGCCCGGCTTTCAGGTCCTGGGATTTACCCAGTTTCAACACTGGCAGGTCTTTGCCTTCAATCTTCAGCAAGGCCACATCGGATCTTGGATCGGTGCCTACCAACTTGGCTTTCAGCTCACTACGATCAGCCAGGCGCACGAGAATCTCGTCGGCATCGGCAATCACGTGGTTGTTAGTGAGGATGTAGCCATCCGGCGAGATGATAAAGCCCGAGCCCAGGGACTGAGCCTCACGCTGGCCGCCACCGCCGCCACGGGGGGCGCGCTGTTGCGGCATGCCGCGCTCGAAGAACTCGCGCAGCATCGGCGGCAGGCCTTCCAGGTCCGGCATCTGCTGGTTGGAGACTTTGCGATCCGGCAGTTTTTGCGTGGTACTGATGTTCACCACGGCAGGCGATGCCTGCTCAACCAATTGGGTGAAGTCAGGCAACTCGACCGCTTGCGCAGGTAAGGCCTGACCCAGCACCAATACCGTGGCGACTATGGATAGGTACGATTTCAAACGTGGTATCGACATACAGCTCCCGTTACAACGAGCAGGGTTGAGCGACAGGGTTCAAGAAACGCCGAAAACTGCGACCGACATCTTTGTTCCGCGAACAAGACAAGGCCAGAGCCGACAAGCACTGACCTATAAAAAACATGAGGGATTTTTGCAAGTGAAAATGCTGATCCAGACATTTCATGTCTCTCGGCAGCCAACCTGGCATGCAACTACAGTGAAACGTCAGGATGAACATAGAATTAACGACTCACGGCTGGGCGACTGGCTTTTTTTCACCGCGTACCGACAATGCGATACGTTCTGCGGTGCCGATTGGAATCTCGCCCACTACTGTCACCATCATTTCGCCGTCCACCGTATTCAGGCGGCGCGATACTGCAACGGTGGGCCCCAGTTGAGTGCGGGTTTCAGTGACGCTCACATCGCTGATTGGCTCGAGGAACACCGAGAAACGCGCCAGCCCGTCTTCATACATCAGGCTGTCGACGGTCGCTTTGGTCTGGGTGTCTTTTCGAGCGCCGCTGTTGGTCAGCTGAAACCCGGCCGGCAACCATTCCAGATGCCAGGTCTCGGTAGACTGCACCTCTGGGGTTTTATCATTGGCGACCGTGATGGATGTGCATTCGCTGCTGGGCTGCAGATCGCGGTCTTCAGGGACGAGCGACGTATTCAACCGCGTGAACTGGAAACGCTCGAGCAACTGCCCCTGATCATTGAGTAACAGTGATTTGAGCGGCAGCGCGGTTTCACGGTCCAAGTGCAGCTCAAAACCATAGCGGTATTGGTCACGGGGAGTGATTGACACGATCACCGCATTGCGACCGGCCACGCGGGATTTGCCAATAACGGCCATTTCGTAGAATTGATTGAGTTTTTGTGGATCAAGTGCACGTGATGGTGCATCGCGCGAATTGCCAAGGCCTGCGACAAGAGTGCCGCTGACGCATTGCGTTCGACCATCCAACCGCACGACTTCCTGGGCAGAACCATCAAGCTGCAAGAGCCGCTCACGGACCTGACCATTCTGGACGCGATGCCAGATGTCATGAGTAGAAAAACTGCCGTTACGTTCGTAGACAAACGTACCTTGAAAGCTTTGCTGCTGTTCTGCACGCCCAAGTCGAGTCAACCAGTCTTGGGCTTCATCGGCATGGCCGGGGAGTGCAAAACAACCACTGAGCAAAAGCGTAAGGAGCGGTATGGCTCGCATAGAGCTCCTTACGGATTAGCGGTTTTCCAGGCTTGCTGCGCGAGCGTATGGCAGAGCGCTCTCAGTGCCTTTCAAGGCAGATTCCTGTGCATGTTGGCGCAGGTAGCCTGGAAGACGCTGATCTTGCCAGCCGGATTGCCCTTGCAACACACCGTTGGCCATAGGACCGGTGGAGTCAGAGCTTTCCTTGTAGCCGGCCAGTACCGCTGGGCCTTTGACTTGCGGACCGGCCATGACCGGTTGCTGAGTCTGCTGGGCCAGCTCGGCACCGGCGATTTCGTCCTGATTATACAGGCGAACACCGGCCAACACTGCGACAGTCACCGAGGCAGCCACTGCGAGGCGACCCAGGCTACGCCATGGACCACGAGCAGATTTTGCCGGAACGGCTTCATCAGCAAGCGCAGCAGAAACCGCCGCAGCAATATCCAGACGAGGGATTAGAAGATCCTTGTGCATCACCGCCCGAGCGACTTGGTAACGAGACCAGGTATCACGGGTTTCGGCATCATCAAATGCATTGAGCACTCGACGAAGTTCCAGTTCATCCGCTTCGTTATCCATCACTGCGGACAGCGATTCCTGCAGGGCATCACGACTCATGGCGGTTCCTCTCTTGGCTGTAGCCGCTGTCTTTAGTTCTCTTGCAACAGCGGTTGCAAGGCTTTATCGATGGCTTCCCTGGCCCGGAAAATCCGCGACCTTACAGTCCCCACCGGACACTGCATGACACTCGCAATGTCTTCGTAACTCAGACCATCGAATTCACGTAAAGTTAACGCCGTACGCAAATCTTCTGGCAGTTGCTGAATTGTGCGATGAACGGTGCCTTCGATCTCGTCGCGCAGCAACGCACGCTCCGGCGACTCGAGATCTTTGAGGCCGTGATCACCATCGTAAAATTCTGCATCTTCTGAACTTACATCGCTATCCGGCGGGCGGCGTCCGCGAGACACCAGATAGTTCTTCGCCGTGTTAATGGCGATTCGGTATAGCCACGTGTAAAACGCACTATCACCGCGAAAATTACCAAGTGCACGGTAAGCCTTGATAAAGGCCTCCTGTGCAACGTCCTGCGCTTCATGGGTGTCGTGCACAAACCGCACGATCAACCCGAGAATTTTGTGCTGGTATTTCAGCACTAGCAGATCAAAGGCCCGCTTGTCACCGCGTTGAACGCGCTCGACCAGCTGCTGATCCTCTTCCTGGGTTAGCATGAACACTCCTCGTTGTACTTGAAGGAGGCTTTCATAACTAAACGATCAGGCTTGCAAACATAGACTCGGACTTTTCGCAAAAGTTCTCCCCCTCAAAGCAAGTTTCCGGCATGCACTGATTTGGCACACACGAAAAACGCAGCACGGGCAACGCCGGCTGCGCGAATAATCTTGTCGCCGGTTTTCTGACGCGTCCAATGCTCCCGACGGGCCAATAAACTCAACGTTTCCCAGCTTCCGGGCAACCTGCTATTGAGTCGAGGCTTATGCAAAAAGTTCCCGTCTCAATAACCCGCCGATTTTACCGAAGCCGTGCACCGTAATCTCATATTGCCACGAATGCCCGACTATTGTGCCGCTCCACCCCTCTATATACTAGTAGCCCGTGCGACCCTTTGATTCGCCGATCCAGGCGTCCTGTTTGCGCCACCCCGGATCGCTTTTTGCGGAATCCTTTAAATGAGCCAACAGTTTCAACACGATGTCCTGGTAATCGGTAGCGGCGCGGCCGGCTTGAGCCTTGCGCTGACCCTCCCCAGCCACCTGCGTATTGCGGTACTGAGCAAAGGCGACCTGGCAAACGGCTCGACGTTCTGGGCCCAGGGCGGTGTCGCCGCCGTGCTGGACGACACCGACACGGTGCAATCCCACGTCGAAGACACCCTCAATGCCGGCGGCGGCCTGTGCAATGAAGAGGCGGTGCGCTTCACTGTCGAGCACAGCCGTGAGGCGATTCAATGGCTGATCGACCAAGGCGTGCCGTTCACCCGTGACGAACACGCTCGCAGCGACGACGGCGGCTTTGAATTCCACTTGACCCGCGAAGGTGGCCACAGCCATCGCCGAATCATCCACGCTGCCGACGCCACAGGCGCAGCCATTTTCAGGACGCTGCTCAACCAGGCACGCCAGCGCCCCAATATCGAGCTGCTTGAGCAACGCGTCGCCGTCGACCTGATCACAGAGAAACGCTTGGGCCTGGACGGCGAACGCTGCCTCGGCGCCTACGTGCTCAACCGTGTCAGTGGTGAAGTCGACACTTACGGCGCGCGCTTCACCATCCTGGCCTCAGGCGGCGCAGCGAAGGTCTACCTCTATACCAGCAACCCGGACGGAGCCTGCGGCGACGGTATTGCCATGGCCTGGCGCTCCGGCTGCCGGGTGGCCAACCTGGAATTCAACCAGTTCCACCCCACCTGCCTGTATCACCCACAGGCCAAGAGTTTCCTGATTACCGAAGCCCTGCGCGGGGAAGGCGCACACTTGAAACTGCCTAACGGCGAACGCTTCATGCAGCGCTTCGACCCGCGCGCCGAGCTGGCCCCGCGCGATATCGTCGCCCGTGCCATCGACCATGAAATGAAGCGCCTGGGCATCGACTGCGTCTACCTGGATATCAGCCACAAGCCCGAAGCCTTCATCAAGACCCACTTCCCCACGGTTTATGAGCGCTGCCTGGCGTTCAACATCGACATCACCAAAGGCCCGATCCCTGTGGTGCCGGCCGCTCACTACACCTGCGGCGGCGTGATGGTCGACAGGCATGGCCGCACTGACGTACCCGGCCTGTATGCGATTGGCGAAACCAGCTTCACCGGCCTGCATGGCGCCAACCGTATGGCCAGCAATTCGTTGCTCGAATGTTTCGTCTATGCGCGCTCCGCGGCGGCGGACATCCTCGAGCAGCTGCAACGCATCCCGGTGCCTGCCGCCCTGCCCCGCTGGGACGCCAGCCAGGTCACCGACTCGGACGAAGACGTAATCATCGCGCACAACTGGGATGAGCTGCGCCGCTTCATGTGGGACTACGTGGGAATCGTGCGCACCAACAAACGCCTGCAACGCGCGCAGCACCGGGTGCGTCTGCTGCTGGATGAGATTGAGGAGTTCTACAGTAACTACCGAGTAAGCAGAGACCTGATTGAATTGAGGAACCTTGCTCAAGTAGCGGAACTGATGATCAGGTCTGCCATGGAACGTAAGGAATCTCGGGGTCTGCACTACACGCTGGACTATCCAGAGATGTTGCCAGAGGCGAAGGATACGATCCTTACACCGACCTGATGAGGCACGTTAGGAGCCCATAGCGTAACACCATAGAACCCCGTTTTGTAACAGCTTTGGCGCACATTTGTCCCAACGCTGGGGTCCTTATCGCCTGCCCGCAAGGGTCCTTATCGTGCGCCTGAGCGAGCGTGCGAGGGCCTACGGGGGTAAGCGCGCAGGTTAGCTATGACAGGTGGTCTCAGGGAAATTTGTGTCAGATTCTCAAAGGGCCCCTAACGTATCCGCTGCGACCTCACCGACCAGCTCAGCGATCAGCTCGCCATGGGCTGCACCGTAAAGAACCGCTACGGTGCCTATCAGTTTCCACGTGGCCTTTGAGGTCAACAGGGCCTTAAGGACGGCCAACCATGGTTTCTTGGCGTCCATAGCGGGCTCCTGCGTGGAATGTGAGTTTGAATGTGGGTCAGTGCCCTGCGCTTTGTGCGTAGGAACGTGATACGGAATGGGCTCAACTGAAGGTCCACCGGCGTGGATAGACGCTCAGGTCAGCCCACAAGGCCCGTGAAGGGCCCCATGGTTACAGCGGGTGTTACGGCTTGGCGACCGCACGGGTGATCAACGGGAAGTCTACGGTCTCGACCTGAAGTTTCTCAGTAGGGTCCGCTGGGTTTGCAAGCTTGAGCTTGACCTTGGCCTGAGCCATCACGTCAGCAATGCCGGTGATCTCGATGTCCCAACCTTGGATGCCAGCGTTACGGCTTGCCAGAATGGTCCATACGTCGCCACTGCGACCCTCACGGAACGACAGCGAGGCGAAGCCTTTAGGCAGCATGAATACGCCACGGTTGGTGCCCGAGTAGAACTGAGTACGGCAACCCAACAGGTCCTCAACGTCATCCACACCAGCACGCTGGGCGGCACGTTCAAGAACAGCTTGTTCGGTCATGTGCATCAGCAACACGAAGTCGCTCAAGGAGTTACCAACCGATTGGTTGATGCTCAGGGTCAAGGCGTCGATCCAGTCCTCAGCACGGTCGCGTGGCGAAATGCCCGCAATGGTGACCTCTTTGGCCTCAGTGCTTGGGGACTTGATCAGGATGTCCACAATAGTCGAACCGCAAGCCTTCTCGAAGTCGGCCAGCATCTTGTCCATCATCTGCTCCATGCCGTTGCCGGTGAAACCAGCGACCACATGAACATCCAACAGGGTGAAGCGGTGCGAGAAGAAACCTGCGGTATTGGTCGGCTCAGTGAAGATGAAGTCACCAGCTACGGCCTCGCCCTTCGTGATCTTGGAGTGATCATAAATCGACTGGCGTGGGTCGAACTCGATGTTGCGGTTGACCATGTTGACCAGTCGCACAGAGGTCGGCTCGGTGCCACGCGGACGGAACTCACAAGGAATAGCGTCGATAGCGCGTTGGTGCCATTCGCCGCCATTGAAGAATTCGTCGATGCCTTTAACAACGGCCTGAGCTACGGCGCTTGCATCAGGGGCACTTGCAGAGGTGGAAGCCTGAGTATTGAAGCGCAGGTCACCGCCATTGCCCCATACAGCCTGCTCGTAAGAGGTCACTGCTTGTGGACGGTCAGTGTGTTCACGGTGATCGGTGTTCTTGAAAGAGTTAGGAATTCGAGTAGTCATTTTGGTTCTCCTGAGGTTTTAACGGAATGGGTTCAGGGAGACGCCAGCAAGAGCAGCGTCACCAAGGGAATCACAAGGTTGGCTTAGTCGAAGTCGCTACTTGAGAACGACGAGCTGCCATTTGCGGCTCGTACAGCAGCACCCATAGCGCGCATCTTGTCTTCATGGGCCAAGCGCTTGGCTCGGCGACGCGCAGCATCCAATGGGGTCGACGTGTGATAGGAGCGGTGACGTGCAGCGTGAGCCTCAGCAGCAGCAACTTGACGGGCTCGCTCTTGAGCAGCATCAAAGGCAGCTTGACGGACCGCTGCGGCCACTCGTGGGAACAGGGCGGCACTCAGACCAGCGTCAAGGTATTGCTTAACGATGGCGTTACGGGCTGGCTCATTCTTACCGGCACTGGTTACCAGCGTGGTCAGCATGATGCCTTCGGCGTAAGCACGGGTTACGGTCTGACCTTGGATTTCCACAGTCTCAGGGGTAACGTTTTGGATATTCAGATTCATGATTGTGTGTCTCCTATATAGAGACATTGATTCATGGCCTTGCCGCATAGAGGCAACGTGACCAGATGGCAAGGAGTAGCCGCACGGGCCTCTCAAGGTCATGATCAATATCTTCTGGGTTTTGGGTAGGTTGTTCGTGATCACGGGTCTACAGCTTGGCGGGTGTGATCTTGGTGCCGATGGCGGACGGCTATGCGTTAAGCGGGGTTACTACGGTGATCGGTGATCGGGTCAGTGGGATTCGCATGGGCACCATCAGGACCGCATCGAGATGCAGTGTGGTGGTCTGGGTGAACTGCTTCACGAGAACCAGTAGGCCGGGGTGGGCCAGCTTAAGGAGCCTGCAAAGGGCCACTACGTCTACGCCCTGCTCACCCTTGCGGACGATACGTTCACGGGCGTCACGGTCTCGCCAGATGGTGCGCAGGGTGATCAGCTTGGTTCGACTTGCAGGTGTCGCGAAGAAAGCGTTGAGCTGATCAGAGAAGTTCATAGCGTTTCATCAGCTCAAGGGTATCGGGGTCGTGCTGCTCTTTTGCGTCGTTCTCAGCCTGCTTAGCGGCCCACCACGCCTGACGTGAAGGCTTACGGTTCTTGCGTGCTTGGTGTGCCTTACGGTGGCGCTCAGCGGTAGCTTGACGGACCTCAAGGGGATGACCCGCAAGCATCATGGACAGAGTGCGAACCAGTCGGGTGCGCTGGGCGCAGGACATGGCGAAGTTCGTGTTGGGCTCGTTGTGGCTCATTAGATCGCCTCCTTGGTCACACGACCCCAGCGGTCAACACGAGAGGCCTGAGCTGCCTTCTTGGCCTGAGCCTTGCGGCGGTTGCCGTCAGCTACTCCGGTGTTGATAGTCTCTGTGTTGCAAACCAGCCAATCGAGGCCACCGGGCTTGACCCTCCAGCCTTCACGGTTCCCGAAGTCGCTCGATACGGGCACGAAGTGTCCGAGGTCGAAAGCTTTCTTAGGAGGTCGTACAGGGCCGTCAGGCGTACCGAAGCTATCCACGGCACGCACGAAACGCTTGCACGCATGCAGGTACTTAAGGGCCAAAGCGGGGTGCTGAATGCCTGCTACACGGCATGCCTCGGTCCATGTAAGACCAGCGCCACGCGCCTTAAGGTCGAGGGTCGTAGCCTTGGGCATGTTGGCGTCCAAGAGGGCATCTTTCTGACGCAGTTCACGGACGGCACTGTTACGCATGGAGATGAACGCACGGATGACCATCAGATAAAAATCAGTCGAAACCCACATGGCGTAGGCAATTGCGCCCTCTTCTGTAGCGAGGGTCCCGTTACCGTGGGAGACATGCAAATTTGCATCTTTGATCAGGGCAGCTTGTACAGCATTACGCCACTGACCCGGCTCCCGAACATTCAAGGCCTTGGCGATCTCGTTTAGATTCCACATTCCATCTTCATTCGGCTTGAAGGTTTGACCCTCGATAACAATGGGCAGCAAATCGGCTTGGTTGTCGATGTTCATAGTTGTGTTTTCCTTTTGAATGCTCCCTGAGTCACATCCACCGGCCAACCTCCAAGGCCCCACAACGGGCATCGGCAAGTGGCAAAGGAAGCATTCAGAAAGACTTGGAGTTTACGGGAGTGGCGTGTGATCGCCGTTGCAGGTGACCGTGGCGTGGGTCATCTGGTTATTGTGGGTGTTTTTAAATTCGTCTCGATTGTGACTGGATGGCCGGATTGATCACGGTCTGTGGAGACCATCGGAGCTATGCAAATTTGCAGGGCAGTAGACCCGCGAACAAGGTGAACTTAAAGTTACTCAATTAGAACTTAAAGTATTATTCCTTAATAGATTAATCTTATAAGAATTAACACTCCAAGCTCTCTTTAAGTTTTCTTTATATAAACCTTAAGAGCCTTTATATGGGTACACAGCCAACTCGGTCCGTAGATCATAAAAGGCCCTCTAACCGTGCGATCAGTGATAGGAGGCCCAAACCTATCAAGGGTCTACTCACACGAAGTGAACAGACAGAATCGCTACAGTGGTCCTCGATGCTGGACCAGCAGATCCCGTTAGGGCTGCGCTTGGTGGTCGTATCGGTCTGGGTATGAGCCACTGTCCAGATACGCCTTGCCCGCAGAGGGCCACCTTGGAGGTGACCTTACGGCATCATTCACAGAGGTCGCCACGTTTCGGGTGGTGTCGCTCTGGTTATTGTGGGGGTTTTTAAATCCCCTCTCAAACAGAGACACTCACAAACTTTTACCATCAGCATTCTTTATACTCTGATCTGCAACATCACAGATGAACTTGGCAATAAATGAAGCCACATTCCCACTATCAAATATAAAATCACTTTCAAACTGATATTCACCACTAACATTGAGGGTTACCAACTTCCCCATTTTATTCTTGCAATCCCCAGCAGTGACATACCACTTACTCAATTCTATTTTCTTGCGCTTGGCACTAATGGCTCTACCTGCCAACACCGCAATAGGAACATCACTTTTATTTTGTGAAAACTCAAACGATCCTGGCATAGCTTCCCAAGTTGAACCGTCTTCTGCTGAAACGAGTTTTATCCAGCCCTTATCGGCAGACGCAGAGAAGCTAACAAACAAAAGTAAAGCACTCGCCAAAACGATAAGTAATTTATCAAATGCCCTCAACATCTTAAGTCGCACTCCTTAGATTAAAGGTTCGGGCAATTTTCCCTGAGATGAAATCTCGATCACCCGCTATCGCACACTATCCGCGCTGGAAATTCGTATAACTCGCGGTGCCTCACAGATGAATCAATTCAACTCTGGGTAGTATCATACGGCCATACGAAACGCACTTACCAGCGCCTCAGCCATACGGCCCACCTCAACGGCACTCCCCGCCCCATACAGGTCATAGCTGATAGACCCCGAAGCGTGCCCCAAGATGGACTCAGCGGTCCCCACAGGCACCTCAGCGGCCTTCAAGGCACCGGCCAGCGAGTGACGCAACGAATGGAAGGTCTGGGTCCGATCAGCGTTCAACGTCAGGACCTCCCTAAGGGCCCCATTGAGCACGTTCGAGAACTGACCGGCGCCAAGTGTGAATAGCCGGGAGTCTGCCTTTCTGACGAACTCAAGAAACGCCTGAAGATCGAAGCCGTAGGCGCCATCAGTCAGCGGCACAACACGGAGAGCATTCTTGGTCTTAGCTGTCTTTCCATCATTCCTGTTGATGTCGATGACCCACACGCTGCCGACCTGCTTTACGTCAGCCTTGGTCAACTGCCTGAGTTCCTCGATACGGGCCCCAGTGATCACCCCAAGGGACAACGCCCAGCGCTGCCAAGCGTCCATTGGAAGGGACTTAGCGTGAGCCATCAAGGCCGCTACCTGATCCTGAGAGAGCGCCTCACGGGAGCTGTCAGCGCCTTTCGTTGGCTTCAGACCCTTATCGAAGCTCTTGTCGAGATAGCCGTTATTCACAGCCCAATCCATGACCGTCGATAGCTTCGTCAGGATCTTTCTCACGGTGATCGGTTTACGAGTCTCAAGGAGCTTCTCCCTCAGATCCTTCATGTCCTCCCGCGTGTGGGTCTTCATGTCCAAGTCGCCAAGGATCGCGCCGATAGACTCACACGATGACTTCACGTCCCGCATGGTGCTGACCTGAATGCTGTCTTTGCGTTCCGCCATGTAGAGCCCAGAGAGGGCCTTGAATGTCAGACCTGAAAGAGCACTTACAGATAAGGGCAGGGAGAGGGCCACAGACGTGCTACAAGATTCCCCATTGAGGTCCTTCACGATCTCGACCAGCTTCCCCGACCGACCCCGCATACGCTCCTGAGAGGCCTCAAGGATCTCAAGGGCCTTACTTACTGCTCGTTGCTGATTGATGCTCAAGGGCAACTGTGCGGACGCCTTACGGAGCGCCAAGTGATGTTCATCGTTGATCATCTCGTAAGCGACCAGCGAACTGTCACCGTGTGCCATCGTCAGGTTGTACTCAGCGATGTCGATCAAGCGCTCACGAAGTTCATCCCATGGCGCTTCTGGGTTGTCAAAATGATAGGCCTTCAGAGTCGAGAGGATGTCGTCGGAGATGGTCATTGCGGTGGCCTTGTCGGTAGTCCTGAGTGACAGCGTGAAGAAGCCCTTAACGGTTCCTTGAGGGCGAAGGCGAAGGTAATAGCGACCAGACCGGCGATAGTGGTACGGCTTGGCGAGCGCAGTTTGTAACAGGTTTGTCCCACTTTGGGAGCGGTGGTTAACGGTCATCGGCTGAAACCCCTGTATCCATTGGGTTTAGCCTCAAAGGGTCGAGTTCTACAGTAACTACAAAGTCAGCCGCGACCTGATCGAGCTGCGCAACCTGGCCCAGGTAGCAGAGTTGATGATCCGCTCGGCCATGGAGCGCAAAGAAAGCCGCGGCCTGCATTACACCCTGGACTACCCGCAGATGCTGCCCGAAGCCCGGGACACTATTCTGGTGCCAACCACCTACGGCGGCTGAACTTCAAGCGCACCCGCAGGCGCCGATGCACATCGGCGACCTGCGCATCCGACGGCACACAGATAGAACGCACCCACCACGCCCCAGGCACCCGATAGCGCAGCACCACGATTAGCGGCAGCGCCAAGCTGTCGGGACGCAACTGCACGCTGTGCCAACCTCGCTCAGCACTGAGCAACTGCCAGCCATCGGCGTCGCGGCGCAGGCCACGAATCGACGAACGGTGTGTGAGCAGGATATGACGCGGTAAAACCCAGGCGGCATGCGCCAGGCACAGCAACATGCCCAGGCTTGAACAAGACAGATCAAGAAACAAAAGCGCAGCCAACGCGAACAGCTGGGCGAGGAGATACGCCGCCAGCATCAGCCGTGAGGCCTGCCAGCGGCATTCAAACGTATTACTTGGGCTGAACACGGTCCAGAATCATCCGGACCATACGCTGCAGTTCCGGGTCTTCCGATTCGGCACGTTCCATAAACCAGCCGAACATGTCCTGGTCTTCGCATTCCAGCAGCCTGACATAGAGGTCGCGATCCACCTTATTGAGCGTCGCATACACATCCTTGGTGAAAGGCACCAGCAACACGTCCAATTCCAGCATGCCACGACGGCTGTGCCAGTAGAGACGATTGATTTCTACATCTTCGACCATGGAGCGCTCCTCAAATAGAGCGCAAGTATACAGGCCCGACGGCACCGGAACAGTCGGCTTTGGTCGCCCCATACGGAAACTATCCATTTGCCGGGCGCCCCTCTATGATGCACCCATGACTTTTTGACCTGCGATGACCCATGGCTGACTCTGCTTTCTTCTGCCCCCTATCCCACGAAGGCGTTCTCGCCGTCCGAGGCGCCGACGCTGCCAAATTCCTTCAGGGCCAACTGACCTGCAACCTCAATTACCTGAGCGAGACCCAGGCCAGCCTCGGCGCGCGCTGCACACAAAAAGGACGTATGCAGTCGAGCTTTCGCATCCTGCTGCAAGGTGACGGCGTGTTACTGGCAATGGCCACTGAGCTGCTGGAACCGCAGTTGGCAGACCTGAAGAAGTACGCCGTGTTCTCCAAATCCAAGCTCACCGACGAAACCGCCGCCTGGGTGCGTTTCGGCCTCGTGAGCGCGAATCAGGCGTTGGCCAGCCTAGGCCTGGAACTGCCGGCCGAGACCGATAGCGTCGCCCGCAGCAACGCATTGATTGCCACCCGCGTGTCCCCTGAGCGCGCCGAACTCTGGGTACCCACCGAACACGCTGAGGCCGTGCACGAGCAACTGGCCAAGCAATTAAAAGAAACAGATTTGAATGATTGGCTGCTGGGTCAAATCCGCGCAGGTATTGGCCAGGTCATGCCGCAGACGCGCGAGCTGTTCATCCCGCAGATGCTCAACCTGCAAGCCGTGGGCGCCGTCAGCTTCAAGAAGGGCTGCTACACCGGCCAGGAAATCGTAGCGCGCATGCAGTACCTGGGAAAACTCAAACGTCGGCTGTACCGCTTGAGCCTCAATACCGCTGAAATGCCCGAGCCGGGCACGCCGTTGTTCTCTCCCAGCCATAACAGCTCGATCGGCGAAGTGGTCATTGCCGCAAAAGCTGACCAAAACGTTGAACTTCTGGCCGTATTGCAAGCCGAAGCTGCCGATAGTGGCGATGTGCATTTAGGCACGCTAGAAGGTCCCGCCTTACAGCTGCTTGACCTGCCTTACACACTCGACCGTGATCGAGAGATACAGCGTTAGTCGCCATACCTTTTTGCAACACGCTAGAGAGCATGAATGAACGAGCTGGCGGAAAAAGTCCAACAGGCTTTAGTGACGGCCATCGACAACGATGACCTGGTTCTGCCGACATTGCCGGAAGTAGCCCTGAATATTCGTCAGGCCGCTGAAGACCCGGAAATCAGCATCAGCCACTTGAGCAAAGTGATCGGTCGCGATACCGCGCTGTCGGCTCGCCTGATAAAAGTGGTCAACAGCCCGCTGTTGCGTGCGACCCAGGAAGTCACCGACCTGCACACCGCCATCACCCGGCTGGGCACCAACTACAGCAGCAACCTCGCAATCGGCCTGGTCATGGAGCAGATTTTTCAAGCCCGCTCCGATGTGATTGATCAGAAAATGCGTGATGTGTGGCGTCGCAGCCTCGAAGTAGCGGGCGTCAGCTATGCCTTATGCCGCAGTCACAGCCAGCTCAAGCCCGACCAGGCGGCCCTCGGCGGCCTGGTGCACCAGATCGGCGTGCTGCCGATCCTGACGTACGCAGAAGACCACTATGAGCTGCTGTCGGACTCGGTCAGCCTCAACCATGTAATCGAGAGCATCCACCCGTTACTGGGCGACAAACTGCTAAGCGGCTGGGACTTTCCGGAAATGCTGGCGAAACTGCCCGGCCAGTACCTGGACCTGGAACGCGATTCGGCCAGACTCGACTACATCGATGTAGTGCAAGTCGCCGTGCTGTATTGCCATCGCGGCACCGATCACCCCCTGGCAAGCGTATCGGCCTCTACCCTGCCGGCGATCAAGAAACTGCGCATCGACCCCTACAGCGAATCCTTGCGCGCCGAGTTGGATGAAGCACGCTCGATGTTCTACTGATCAGCCCGCGATAAAACTCACCCGCACCTTCAACCCGGCCTGCTCGCCATCGTGCAGGCTGATCTGCGCCAGATGCGCCCGGCAGATTTCACCGACAATCGCCAACCCCAGGCCTGACCCCATGCCTTGTTGGCTACGGCGGTAGAAGCGTTCGAACACCCGATCCCGCTCATCCTGCGGAATACCGGGGCCGTCATCCTCCACTTCCAGCACCGCCGGTGCCGTTACACGCAGGATCACGTTGCCACCCGGCGTCGTATGAGCCAAGGCATTGTCCACTAGATTGCTCAACAGCTCATTCAACAGCGTTGGCTCACCGCGCAACCACACTGGCTCGTCGGCTTCCAACGCCAACGCCACGCCGCGTGCGTGGGCCAACGGCGCCATGGCCATGCCCAGCTCGCGAGCCAATTGGCTGAGGTCAAGTAGCTGCGCGCCGCCTTCGGCAATCGCTCGGGCACCGTTTTCGATGCGTGCCAGAGACAACAGTTGATTGGCCAGATGAGTCAGACGGTCAGTGCCCTGGGCCGCGGATTCCAAAGTACTGCGCCAGATGGCGGGATCTTCGGCGCGCAAGCCCAGTTCCAACCGGGCCTTCAGCGCTGCCAGCGGCGTACGCAACTCATGGGCCGCATCGGCAATAAACTGCGCCTGGCGCTCGAACTGGCCGCGCAGGCGCTCGGTGAAGTGGTTGAGGGACCGCACTAACGGGCCGAACTCGTGCTGCACTTCCACCAACGGCAAAGGACGCAAGTCGTCGGGCTGGCGCTCCTCCACCGCCGTGCGCAAACGCTCCAACGGCCGCAACGCCGCACTCACGGCAAACCACACCAGCAACAACGCGCCGATACCGAGCATGCCCAGGCGCAGCAAGGTGTCGGCCATCAGGCTGCGAGCCATGCTTACGCGCGCTTCATCGGTTTCGGCGACGCGGATTTCCGCCATGCCATTCATGTTGGGTTCAGAGACAGCCTTTAGCAGGCTCACCACACGCACTTCCTGGCCCTGATACACGGCGTCATAGAAACGTGCCAGTGCCGGATAGTCATCGGTGCGCGGCGTGCCCGGCGGTGGGCCGGGAAGGTTTTCGTAGCCGGAGATCAACTGCTGGTGGATGTCATTGACCTGGTAATAAATCCGCCCGGCACTGTCGTAGGCAAAAGTGTCCAGGGCGACGTAGGGCACATTGGCGCTCAAGGTGCCATCTACTTGGGTCAAGCCAGCGGCGATAGTGCGCGCCGAGGCCAGCAGTGTGCGGTCGTAGGCGGTATCTGCGGCCTCGCGGCCATTCCAGTAGGCGCTCATGCCGCTGGCGAACATCAACAACACCAGCAGCAGCGCCAGGTTCCACAGCAGGCGCCAGCGCAGGCTGCTGGGCTTATGCATCGCGAGCTTCCAGCAAGTACCCAAGGCCACGAAAGGTCACGATAGCGATGGGCTGGCCGTCGAGTTTCTTGCGCAGGCGGTGCACGTAGATTTCGATGGCATCCGGACTAGCCTCCTCATCCAGGCCGAACACCTGGGAGGCTAACTGCTCCTTGCTCATCACCCGACCCGGGCGAGCGATCAGCGCTTCGAGCACTGCTTGCTCACGGGAAGTAAGCGTCATCAGCTCACCACCCACGGTGAAACGCCGGGTGTCGAGGTCGTAGACCAGCACGCCGCAGGCCTGCTGACGCTCGCCACCCAACACGCTGCGCCGCAGCAACGCCTTGACCCGCGCCTCCAGCTCCGTCAATTCGAAAGGTTTGGCGAGGTAGTCGTCAGCCCCCAGGTTCAGGCCGTGTACGCGGTCCTTCACATCACTGCGTGCCGTCAACATCAGCACCGGCAAGTTTTTTCCACGGGCGCGCAAACGCGCGAGCACCTCGAAACCATCCATGCGTGGCAGCCCCACATCGAGTATCGCCGCCGCGTATTCCTCGCTGCTCAGGGCCAGGTCCGCCGCCACCCCATCGTGCAGCACGTCAACGGTCAAACCCGTGCTCTTGAGCGCTTGCGCAACACTTTCGGCGAGTTGCAGATGGTCTTCAACCAGCAAGACACGCATGGATTTCTACCTCATTCAGGCGTGGTCGGCACCGCGCATTGCCGGGCAGTTTACAGGCGCCGCCTGCCCTGTGAAGCCCGAAGACATTGAAAGGTGACTGAAAGGTTAGTGAAAGCTTCGCGCTTTAGCATCCAGCTACGGCAGGTTACGCCTGCCAAGCTATTTGAGTGATAGCAACCGAAAAACGCCTCGAAGCGTTTTCGTCCCAATAAGAACAATAATGGAGACAGGCATGACCCCTTCCCTTCGTAAATTCGCGCTCGCCGCCGGCTGCATGCTGTTTGCCGGCCAACTGTTAGCCGCTGATGAACCCAAGCGCCCGGAATGTATCGCCCCAGCATCGCCTGGCGGCGGCTTTGACCTTACTTGCAAACTGGCGCAAAGCGCGCTGGTCAACCAGAAGCTGCTGAGCAAGCCGATGCGCGTCACCTACATGCCTGGCGGCGTCGGTGCCGTGGCCTACAACGCGGTGGTCGCCCAACGCCCTGCGGACGGCGGCACCCTGGTTGCGTGGTCCAGCGGTTCGCTGTTGAACCTGGCCCAAGGCAAGTTCGGTCGCTTCGATGAAAGCGCCGTGCGTTGGTTGGCAGCGGTCGGCACCAGCTACGGCGCCATCGCGGTGAAAGCCGATTCGCCCTACAAGAACCTCGACGATCTCGTCAAAGCCTTGAAGAAAGATCCAGGCAGCGTAGTGATCGGTTCCGGCGGCACTGTGGGCAGCCAGGACTGGATGCAAACCGCGCTGATCGCCAGAGCCGCCGGAATCAACCCGCGCGAGCTGCGTTATGTGGCCTTGGAAGGCGGCGGTGAAATCGCCACCGCTCTGCTCGGCGGCCACATCCAAGTGGGCAGTACCGACATCTCCGACTCCATGCCGCACATCTTGAGCGGCGATATGCGTCTGCTGGCGGTGTTCTCCGAACAGCGCCTGGATGAGCCGGAAATGAAGAATATTCCGACCGCCAAAGAGCAAGGCTACGACATCGTCTGGCCGGTGGTTCGCGGTTTCTACCTGGGGCCAAAAGTCAGCGATGCCGACTACGCCTGGTGGAAGGACGCGTTCGACAAACTGCTGGCCTCTGAAGAGTTCGCCAAGCTGCGTGACCAGCGCGAGCTGTTCCCGTTTGCCATGACCGGCCCAGAGCTGGACACCTACGTGAAGAAACAGGTGGCTGACTACAAAGTGCTGGCCAAAGAGTTCGGCCTGATCCAGTAATCGCCCTTCTGTCGCGCGGCCACGCCCGTTTAAACACGCGGCGTGGCCCAGGAGTTCAACATGCTCTTACAACGCATTTTTGCCGCCGTGTTGCTGCTGGCCTGCGCCGGCCTCGCAGCGATGGCGTGGCGCTATCACGCCGCATTTTCATACGAACCAGTCGGGCCACGCGCCTTCCCGCTGCTGATGCTCGGGCTGATGAGCCTGGCGCTGATCTACATGCTGATTCGCCCGCAGCCAACTCGCCATACCGAAGAAGAACCCGCGCTGGACCGTGCCACCTTGATCAAGATCGGCGTGTGCGTCGGGCTGTTGATCGTGTTCGCAGGCACCTTCGAACCTCTGGGCTTCATCCTCAGCAGTATGCTGATCGGCATCCCGATGGCACGCCTGTACGGCGGCCGCTGGCTGCCCAGTGTGATGATCGTCAGCCTAATGGCCGTCGGGCTTTATCTGCTGTTCGATAAAGTCATGGATGTGCCGCTGCCCCTTGGCCTGCTCGACGTTCTGGAGAACTGATATGGATACTTTCGGCTACTTGGGCCAAGGCTTTGGCGTTGCACTGTCCCCCTACAACCTGATAACCGCGCTGTGCGGCACCCTGATCGGCACCGTGGTCGGCCTGTTGCCGGGCCTTGGCCCGATCAACGGCGTGGCGCTGTTGATTCCGATCGCCTTCGCCCTCGGCCTGCCGCCGGAATCGGCGCTGATCCTGCTGGCAGCCGTGTACCTGGGCTGCGAGTACGGTGGCCGGATCAGCTCGATCCTGCTCAACATTCCGGGCGAAGCGTCCACCGTGATGACCACCCTCGACGGCTACCCGATGGCCCGCAAAGGCCTGGCGGGTGTAGCGCTGTCGTTGTCGGCCTGGAGCTCATTCATCGGTGCGTTTATCGCTACCTGCGGCATGGTGCTGTTTGCGCCGCTGCTGGCCAAATGGGCGATTGCCTTCGGCCCGGCGGAATACTTCGTACTGATGGTATTCGCGATTGTCTGTCTCGGCGGGATGGCGGGTGATAAACCCCTGAAGACGTTTGTGGCGGCGCTGATCGGCCTGTTCCTCTCGGCGGTGGGCATCGACGCCAACAGCGGTGTGTACCGTTTTACCGGCGATAACATTCACCTCACCGACGGCATCCAGTTTGTGGTGTTGGTGCTGGGCTTGTTCTCCATCAGCGAGATCCTGTTGCTGCTGGAAAAAACCCACCGTGGTCAGGAAGCTGTGAAAGCGACCGGACGGATGATGTTCAACCTGAAGGAAGCATCTTCTGTCTTTGTAGTAAACATCCGTTGCGGACTGCTCGGTTTCATCATGGGCGTGTTGCCCGGTGCCGGTGCGACCTTGGCCTCGGCGGTTGCCTACATGACCGAAAAACGCCTGGCCGGTGCCAGCGGTACATTCGGCCAGGGCGACATGCGCGGCCTCGCCGCTCCGGAAACTGCGATCGGAGCGTCCGCCTGCGGTGCGCTGGTGCCGATGCTGACGCTTGGCGTACCCGGCTCGGGCACCACGGCGGTGATGATCGGCGCACTGTCGCTGTACAACATCACCCCTGGCCCGCTGCTGTTTCAACAGCAACCGGATATCGTCTGGGGCCTGATCGCCTCGCTGTTTATCGCCAACATCATGCTGGTGGTCCTCAACATCCCGATGATCCGTATCTTCACGCGCATCCTGGCCGTGCCAAACTGGGCGCTGGTGCCAGTGATCGCGATCATCACGGCGATTGGTGTCTACGCCGTTCACGCGACCACCTTCGACCTGTTCCTGATGGTGGGTATCGGCATCTTCGGTTACATCCTGCGCAAGCTCGACTTCCCGCTGTCGCCGGTGCTGCTGGGCTTTATCCTGGGCGGCTTGATGGAGCAGAACCTACGCCGTGCGTTGTCGATCTCCAACGGTGACCTGCAAATCCTCTGGTCGAGCCCGATCACCTTTGGTGTGTGGGTACTGACTGCGCTGATGCTGGCCCTCCCGCTGGTGCGCATCTACCGCAAACGTGCCTTGCAGCGTCGTGCCGTGGCCGATGCCTGAGACCACCTTTAAACACTGGTGGGGAACACCGCTGGTCGGCCTGGCCGGCGGTTACCTGGCCAGCCTCGTCGGCTGGCCTTTGCCGTACATGGTCGGCTCGTTGCTGGCGATCATTCTGGTGCGTTGCCTCACGCCTTGGCAGTTGGCCGAGATGCCCGGCGGGCGCAAATGCGGCCAATGGGTGGTGGGCATAGGCATTGGCCTGCACTTCACCCCGGTGATGATCGAGCAGGTAATGAGCCACTTCGGGCTGATTTTTTTTGGTGCGCTGGTCACCAGCCTGTCGAGCGTGGTCGGCGTGTGGTTGATGAGGCGCAGCGGTGAAGACCGCGCCACCGCATTTTTCTCCAGCATGCCGGGTGGCTCCGGTGAGATGGTCAACCTCGGCGCACGCAATGGCGCAGTGCTCAGCCGGGTCGCGGCGGGGCAAAGTTTGCGGGTGCTGGTGGTGGTGCTGTGTGTGCCGGCGATCTTCAAGTATCTGCTGGAAGGCGGCACCCCGCAGTTTCATCCGGCGCCGGTGAGTTGGCCTTGGTTGTTAGTCTTGTTTCCGATGGGTGCGCTGGTGGCCTGGTGCTGGCAGCGTTTGCGTCAGCCGAACCCGTGGTTGTTCGGCCCCTTGCTGGTGAGCGCCACTGCCAGTGTGGTCTGGGACCTGCATATCGGCCTACCCGACGGCGGCAGCCAGATTGGCCAATGGCTGATCGGCAGCGGTTTGGGCTGCCACTTCAATCGTCAGTTCTTTCGACGTGCGCCATCGTTCATGGGCCGCACCCTGATCGGCACGGCCTTGACCATGGCGCTGGCGACATTGGCGGCGTTGGGTTTGAGCGCCCTGACCCATCTGGACCTGCGCTCGCTGACCCTGGGCATGATGCCCGGCGGCATTGCCGAGATGAGCCTCACCGCCGAGACCCTGCAACTGTCGGTGCCGCTGGTGACGGCGATGCAGGTGATGCGCTTACTATTCGTGTTGTTTTTGGCGGAGCCGCTGTTCAGACACTGGAACCGCCTACCCTGAGCAGAGCCGCTGTGCAAAGGTCTCCCAGGAACCATGACCGCTCATCTGAACTGTCATTTTTCACAGGTAGTCAACCTCACTCACTGAGCGCTCAATCTGTGGTGCAGATCGCGTGAGTACAGGTGATGACTGCACCCTTTCCGCCTACTCGAATTGCTCATCATGACCAAACACAATGAGCCACGCCCACCGACCTCTGACGACGCCCCAAAACCTGCAGCGATTGTGGAAACCATCGCAGTACCAGGCGACCCCAATAGCCTGGTGATGAACCGTGCAGGCACACGTCTGTATGTGACAAGCGCTACAACGGGATCCATCACCGTCCTCGGCACCCAACCTCTGCGGGTAATACAGACCCTAACAGGCCTGGGTTCTCCCATAAGGATAGTAATCAGCCCGGATGACTCCCGGGTTTATGTGAGTGACAACAGTGTCGCGACTGGAACCCCCATCAACGTCATCGAAACCCTGAATAACACCGTAGTCAAAACCATCACAGGGCTCATCACGGTGAATGGCATGGCGCGGAACTCAACGGGTACAAGGTTATATGTGGCTGATCACGGCGACTCGAAACTGGTTGCCTTTGATACCAGCACCTATCAACGAGTGAGTGAGACACCGGTGCATGGCCCTAAAGACGTGGTGATCGCACCGGACAACACGCGTGCTCACGTCGCCACGGATAGTCACGGCTGGGCCATCGTCGACCTCGCGAGCAATAATGTCACCGCGTATATCGGCATCGCCGCCGGCCCCCCCACGGCCATCGCTTACAGCCCGCGCTATCCAAACCTCTACATCACCCACCGCGAAAGTGGAAAGGTGACCGTTGGCAATGCCTTGATCCCCGACGTCAGCAAAGAAATCAGCAACCTTGAGGGGCCTTGGACCATTGCCTTCAATCGGCTCAGCGAAATGGCGTATATCTCTGAAACAGACGGGCGTCGGATCAGCATTATTGACACGCGTCTGAACCGCATCACCGGCACTATTGAAGGCTTCGACAAACCGCGGGGTATGGTTGTCGCTCCGGATGGCCGAAATCTATATGTCGCTGATATCGAGAATGGCTCGGTTTCGATGGTCAGGCTTTAGTACCGCGCGGATCAGACGGGCGGCAACCGCCACTCAATCGGTGCCTCGCCATTCTGCTCAAGAAACTTGTTGGTGCGGCTGAAATGCCCGCAACCCAAGAACCCGCGATACGCCGACAACGGCGACGGGTGCACCGAGGTCAACACGAGGTGCTTGGTCGCATCGACCAACTTCTGCTTGCCCTGCGCATGTGCGCCCCACAGCAAAAACACCAAATGCGACTGATGTTCGCTGACCACTTCGATAACCCGATCGGTAAAAAACTGCCAGCCCTTGCCCGCATGGGCGTTGGCGTTGGCACGCTCCACGGTCATGGTGGTGTTGAGCATCAAAACCCCTTGGTCAGCCCAGCTTTGCAGGTAACCATGATTGGGGATGTCGATGTTCAGGTCGCGCTTGAGCTCTTTATAGATATTCACCAGCGACGGCGGCGTCGGCACGCCCGGTTGCACCGAAAAGCACAGCCCATGAGCCTGGCCGGGACCGTGGTACGGGTCCTGGCCGAGGATCACCACTTTGACCTTGTCCAACGGCGTGGAATTGAGCGCATTGAAAATCAGCGGGCCCGGCGGGTAGATTTCTTTTCCGGCGGCATGTTCCTGGCGCAGAAACTCACGCAACTGGACCATGTAGGGCTTATCGAACTCATCGCGCAGGGCGTGTTTCCAGCTGGGTTCGAGTTTGATACGGTCGCCATCGGTCATAGTTGAATTGTCTTGTAAAAAAGAATGAGGCGAACCCTAGGAAAGCCGACTCCGCTTGTCAATTGATCTGACACCCCGCCGGCACTTTCTTACGAAGCGATCATACTGATCCTTCACCTTCTCGCTTGAGGTCACGATGAACCTGCACTTCGAAGAGCTAACCGGCAGCGACGGTGCCCGCATCGGCATCGCCAGCCTCGATGCTGAACAGTCCCTCAATGCCCTCTCCTTGCCAATGATCCTCGCCCTCGGCGACCGCCTGGACACCTGGGCCAAGGACCCGAACATCGTGTGTGTGCTGTTGCGTGGCAACGGCCCCAAGGCGTTTTGCGCTGGCGGCGAAGTACGCAGCCTGGCCCAGGCCTGCCGTGAACATCCCGGCGAGGTGCCGCCATTGGCTGCGCAGTTTTTCGCCGCGGAATACCGCCTCGACTACCGCCTGCACACCTACCCCAAACCGCTGATCTGCTGGGGCCACGGTTATGTACTGGGCGGCGGCATGGGCCTGCTGCAAAGCGCGTCGGTGCGTATCGTCACCCCGAGCAGCCGGTTGGCAATGCCGGAGATCAGTATCGGCTTGTATCCGGACGTGGGCGCTAGCTGGTTCCTGTCGCGCCTGCCGGGCAAACTCGGCTTGTTCCTTGGCCTGACCGGCGCGCACATCAACGGTCGCGACGCCTTGGACCTTGGCCTGGCCGACCGCTTCCTGCGCGACGATCAACAAGACGAACTGCTGGATGGCCTGCTGCAACTGAACTGGCAGGAACAGACCTCGGTGCAACTCAATAGCCTGCTCAAAGCGCTTGCTCAGGAAGCCGTCGATCAGAAACCCGAAGCGCAATGGCTGCCGCGGCGCGCACAGATCGACGAATGGTTGGACGTGGGCGATGTGCGTTGTGCCTGGCGCGCCTTGAGCCGACTGCGTGAGCACGCCGATCCGTTGTTCAGCCGTGCCGGCGAAACGCTGACCGAGGGCTGCCCACTGACCGCCCATCTGGTATGGGAGCAGATCCAGCGCGCCCGGCATTTGTCCCTGGCCCAAGTGTTCCAGATGGAATACACCCTTAGTCTCAATTGCTGCCGCCACCCGGAGTTCAGCGAAGGCGTGCGTGCGCGACTGATCGACAAGGACCAGACGCCCCATTGGCATTGGCCCGATATCAATACCGTCCCAGAAACGGTGGTGCAGGCGCATTTCAATAAGGCGTGGGAAGGCCGCCATCCGCTGGCTGACTTGTCTGATTACTGATTATTGGCGCCCATAAAAAAGCGGCGCTTCATGCGCCGCTTGCCATGCGGGTCTGTCAACGGTGACCGCCGCGACCACCTCCGTGGTCGGAACCGCGACCATGCCCGCCATTACCCCAACGGTCGCTACCCCAGCCTTGATTCGGATAAGGCCGGTAACCGGCGCGCGGCCCGTAATAGCGCGGCGCAGGCTGGTAATAACGCGGTGCCGAGTAATAACGCGGTTGGGGCGCGTAATAGCGCGGCGAAGGGTAATAGTCACGGCGGTAAGGATACGCCGCGCCACCGCCGTAGTAGTACACCGGCGCCGGTGAGGTGTAGACCTCAGAACGGTAATAGCTCTGGCCTCCATCGTAATAGGGCACACAGGCAGAAAGGGTCAGACCGAGTAAAGCACTGAGCAGCAGTCGTCGATACATGGCGGCCTCCTGGACCGCGGAAGAGCACCTCCAGCGACGCTGAAGGGCGGCATTCAGCTTTCACTGAATGACGAAATATCTGACATCAAAAACCGAATCTGGTGCGTTTTCGCAACAGCTTGATACATCTGCGCGCACTTTAACGTTTCAGTAAATTTAGCTAGCTCGAAACTTTGCCAATTGCGATGATATCGCTCGAAGCCAGGGAGGCTCTTCCGTGAGGCGCGCGAGTTGATCCGCGTGATGATCGAATCCAATAACCGCCAGATCAAGGAAGGCGTCGTCGCCGCCGATGAGCTGCGCGGCAGTGCGTTGGCGTGGATGATCAGTGGCATTGTCCTGGCCTTCATCATTGCCATCACCATTGGGGTGTTGATCACCCGCCTGATCACCCGCCCTATCGCCCAGGCTGTGGAAAGCGCACAACGCATTGCCAAGGGCGACCTGACCCAGGCCATCCTCTCCGAACGCACCGACGAAGCCGGGCAATTGCTGATGGCACTGGCGGATATGCAGGGCGGCTTGAAAAGCACCCTGATGGAAATCGCCAACGCTTCCGACCAGCTCGCTTCAGCCGCCGAAGAATTGAGTGCGGTCACCGATGAAAGCAGCCGTGGCCTGACCCGTCAGAATGATGAGATCCAACAGGCCGCTACGGCCGTGAACCAGATGACCGCTGCGGTGGACGAAGTGGCGAGCAACGCCGTATCGACCTCAGAGGCTTCGCGCCAGGCCACCAGCGAGGCCGAGGACGGTCGCCAGCAAGTCGAACAGGCCGTGTCCGGCATGAGTTCGATGGTGAGTGAAATCGACGATTCCACGCAATCGGTCGCAGATCTCGCCGGGCAAGTGCGGGAAATCGGCAAGGTGATCGATGTGATCCGTGGCATCGCCGACCAGACCAACCTGCTGGCCCTCAACGCCGCCATTGAAGCGGCCCGCGCGGGCGAGCAAGGTCGCGGTTTTGCAGTGGTCGCCGATGAGGTGCGTGCACTGGCGCATCGCACTCAGATCTCCACGGTCGACATCGAAAAAATGATTGGCGAAGTGCAAGTCGGCGCTGATGGTGCGGTCGCGGCAATGAACAAGAGCCTGACCTGGGCCAACAATACCCAGGCCCTGGCGCAAAACGCCGGTGAAGCACTGCAACGCATCACCGCCAGTGTGGCGATGATCAATGAACGCAACCTGGTGATCGCCTCCGCATCGGAGGAGCAAGCCCAGGTGGCCCGCGAAGTAGACCGCAACCTGCTGAATATCCAGGACCTGTACACCCAGACGGCCGCCGGTGCCAACCAGACCAATGCCGCCAGCCAGGACCTGTCGCGCCTGGCCACGTCCTTCAATGCATTGGTCAGCAAGTTCCAGCTCTAAGTAGCCTGTGCGGAGTCGGCCCTGTATCGTGCAAGGCACACCGGAATTCTCCGGAACCTTGCCTGATCCAAGCCCGAACCTGCCGATGACCACGCCAACCCTCTGCCCTGCCTGCGGCGCCCGCAACGACTGTACCCTGGCTGACCCACGTACGGTCGACCGGGCCTGCTGGTGCTACAGCGTCACCATCGACCCGGCCGTGCTCCAGGCCCTGCCCGATGAATTGCGCAACAAGGCCTGCTTGTGCCCGCGCTGTGCCAGGGTGGATGAGCAATTACGCGGGGCAGAGCCGACGTAATGCGGGTTGATCGTTTCCTCAGTAACCTGCCGCGCTTCAATCGCCAGCAAGTGCGTTTGCTCTTGGTGGAACGACGGGTGTCGGTCGATGGCGTGGCAGTCAACGATCCTCATCATGAGGTGCGCGAATTCAGCCGCGTCTGCGTCGACGATGAAGTGCTGCAGGCGGGTAAACCCGCGCGCTACTTCATGCTGCATAAGCCCCAGGGTTGTGTGAGCGCCACGGCAGACCCGCAACACCCGACCGTCCTGGATTTATTGAATGAGCCCGACAAAGCCGACTTGCACATCGCCGGCCGCCTGGATTTCAACACTACGGGGCTGATGCTGATCACCAACGACGGCCAATGGTCGCGCCGACTGACGCAACCGCAAACCAAGTTGCCCAAGGTCTACCGGGTAGAGACCGAGCAAGACATCAGCCCTGCGTACGCGATTACCTTTGCCAAAGGCCTGTATTTCGCTTTCGAAGACCTGACCACGCAACCCGCAGAGCTGGAACTGCTTGGGCCGAGAACCGCTCGTCTCAGCATAATCGAAGGGCGCTACCACCAGGTGAAGCGCATGTTCGGGCACTTTGATAACAGGGTGATCGGCCTGCATCGCGAGCAAATGGGCCATTTGGTGCTGGATGCTGCCCTTGCGCCAGGCGAGTATCGGGCGCTGACTGACGACGAAATCCGACAAGTCTGACGACCGTTCGGCCGGTGGTGACAAAAAATCGGCTCATCGCCTTGCGGGATGGAACCTCTGCTGCTTGAATCAGGATCACCAGTTTAAATATGACTGGCGAGTCGCCTATAACCTCCAAGAAACACATTGCCCCGCCCGCGCTTGATCTACGGGCCTTCCCGGCAAACAGCCCGCCATAACAACACCCGTCGGCCAGCCGTCATCGGATCGACATGGGCCTCCCACTTCAAGGCGTATGCCTACCTGTCACAAAGCTCGTGCAGAGTTACCTGCGCGCCCTACCCGCTTGCCAGGAGTCTTACGACATGAGGCCAGAAATCGCTGTGTTGGATATACAGGGTCAGTATCGGGTTTACACGGAGTTCTATCGCGCGGACGCTGCTGAAAAGACCATCATCCTGGTCAACGGCTCCATGGCCACCACGGCATCCTTCGCTCAAACCGTGAAAAGCCTGTACCCGCAATTCAATGTGGTTTTGTACGACCAGCCCTACGCTGGCCGCTCCAAAATCCATAATCGCCATGAGCAGATGCTGACAAAGGAAGTCGAAGGCCAGATTCTGCTGGAGCTTATCGACCACTTCGCCGCCGAACACGTATTGTCATTTTCCTGGGGCGGCGCCGCCGCGCTGGTTGCCCTCGCCCATCGCCCTCGTCGGGTTGAAAAGGCCGTGATCAGTTCGTTCTCGCCGGTGATCAACGCCCCCATGCACGACTACCTTGAACGCGGCGTCGACTACCTCGGCAACCTCGACCGCGACCGCGTCGGCCATCTGGTCAACAGCACCATCGGCAAACACCTGCCGTCGCTGTTCAAACGCTTCAACTACAAACACGTCAGCAACCTGGCCGAGCATGAATACGGGCAGATGCACTTTCACATCAGCCACGTGCTGAACAGTGACCGGCTGTGTTACGTCAAAGCGGCCAGGCAAATCGCCGTTCCCGTGTTGTTTGTGAACGGCGAATGGGACGAATACACCAGCGCCCAGGATGCCAAGCTATTTGGTCAGTACGTGGCTAACAGCAGCTTCAGCACCATTCAGGCGACCGGGCATTTTCTGGATATGGAGCACAAGGCGGCGTGCCGCGACAGTCGGGATGCGGTGGTGGGCTTTCTGAAACCTGAGCGGCAGGTCAGCCGGTTGCGGTATCACCAAGGCCAGACGCAGCATGCCTTCGCGATCTGAAATCAGAACCACTGTAGGCGCGAGCTTGTATGGGGGCCGGCTTGCCTGCGATAGCATCACCGAAGTGTGACTGACACACACAGGTGCCGGTATCGCGGGCAAGTCAGCAGCTGCGCTTGTAACTCACACATTTTTGAAGAAAAACTTCAAATCCTGGCGAACATCTGGTACAAAGTCAGCCGCTCTGAGCGGGTATAGTTTAATGGTAGAACAGTAGCTTCCCAAGCTTCCGACGAGGGTTCGATTCCCTCTACCCGCTCCACTCGAATTCTCGTTCCGCGTCAGGTCTTTTATTGATGGGGAAACAAAAAAACCGGTCCTGTAAGGCCGGTTTTTTTATGCCTGCGATTTGAGGTATCCGTTATTCCTGTCGCGCAAACCTGTACAAATCTATATTTCTGTACAAGTATCTATTCAACACGCTGGCAATTCGCCGCGCGCGATCACGGAGCTGGGCAATGACTCGTCTACTGGTTTCATTGTTGCTGATATTGAGTTTGAGCAGTTGCGCCAACGTCGAGGTCGAGCACTACGCTGACCAGCAGCCGCAACTGGATTTGGAGCGTTTCTTCAGCAAGCCCGTCAAGGCCTGGGGGATTTTCCAAAAGCGTTCCGGGGAGGTCGCCAAGCGCTTTGAAGTGAACATAGCCAGCCGACGCGAGGGGAACGCCCTGATTCTCGACGAACGCTTCCTGTACAGCGATGGCACACGTCAACAACGCGTGTGGACGCTGACACCGGATGGCCCGGGGCGCTGGAAGGGCCGAGCGGGTGATGTGGTCGGCGAGGCAATCGGCGAAGTGGCGGGTAACGCACTGCGTTGGCGCTACCGCCTCAACCTACCGGTGGACGGCTCGGTCTACGAGGTGAGCTTTGATGACTGGATGTACCTGATGGACGAGAACACCTTGATCAACCGCTCCAGCATGACCAAGTTCGGCGTCGAATGGGGGCAGGTCACGTTGTTCTTTCGTCGCCAATAAATAACTCGCAGTGAGGCTCAATCATGAATATACACATGCTGACTGAATTGGCGGTAAAAGGTGAAATTCGCGAGCTGGAGTTACTGTCGCTGGAGGGTGGGTTCTACATCGCGCGTGTCAGGCTGGATGACGCTGAAATGACATTGCTCGACGATGATGCCAAGCCGATGCGCATCGGCTCTACGACGCACTTGCGCGACCTGTTACAACGGGTTCCGCCGTTTCCCTGCGTGCTGGTGCAGCAGTGCGTGCACGATGAAATGTGCGGTGTTCGGGAAGGGCCGATTGGCGCGTTGCGCATTCCGTTTTCGCTGACCTCATCTCTTTAAAGCGCTATGCATTTTTTGGCTTCCCTCCCCCTTGGTATGGGCGGCCTGGGAAGGCAAGCCTATGCAGTGCGCGAACGGCCCTGCGCGGCTTGATCCACGCGGTCCTGCGCCGCTTCCACCAGCATCAGTCCCAACTCGATCATTTGCTGAATCGCAAGGGCCAGGTAGCGCTGTTGGGAAGGCAGGGTTTCGGCGAACTCATTGGTCATGGCGCCCGCGCCGGCGATGGTTTCGTAGGCGTTGGCGAGTAACCCTTCGGTGTTAACGTCCGGACGGACGCTGAACAGTTTTACGGAGGGGTTACAGGGGTCATTGCACATCTTTTGATCCTCGGTAAGGACCACCACCCGAGGCGTAAGGGTGGCAGCTGTACGGAGGTTAGTAGACCGGGAAAATTCATCCGAAAAAACCGGCGCGCCCGAAGACGCCCTACGCACAGCTACCAATAAGCACAGGCATGAAAGTGCCTGAGAGTAAGGACAGCCGTACGCCGGATAAATTTTCAACGGGCTACTAAACCCGACCGCTGATGGGCAGCGGCAAACGAACCTTAAAGAGGCCGCCCAAGACGCACAACTCGGACGAGTCTGATCGTTGTGTAGGCAATGGCGCAAGCTGTTCACACGCCTGTGCATAACCAAAATCCAACTGCAACTCCAAGTAATACAAACCTTTAAAGATCATTTGAAATCATCCGCCCGTTCGCATCATCCTCCTGAACCTCATCGAAGCAAGACCTTTAGAAAATACCTTCGGCATCGGCCCGCGGTGAAACGTCGGCCATCCCATACACGCGATTTCGCACCAATAGTATGATAGCGTTCCCCTGTCACTCTTTGGACTAGAGGCGCTCCCATGGGAACCGTACGAAAAACCATCACCGTTACCGACCAGCAAGACGGCTGGATCAAAGCGCAGATAGAAGCGGGTCATTACACCAATGACAGTGAATACATCCGCGATTTGATAAGGCGAGAACAAGAACGCAGCGCTGAAATTGAATCAATCCGCGCAGCGTTGAGGGAGGGTGAGTCCAGCGGCGAACCTCGTCCATTCAACCCCGATGAGTTCAAGAGAAGAATGTTAAAGACATATGGCTGAATACCGTCTTACACCTGCGGCAGAGCGTGATCTTGAAAACATATGGGTCTATAGCGCTCAGGCGTGGAGCGTAGAACAGGCTAACCGCTATATAGATAGTGTGACGAAAGCGTTCGAGCAGCTAGCGCAACAGCCAAAGATCGCCCCAGCCTGCGACGAGATCAGCCCGGGATACCGCCACTATCGCGTGGAGAGACAGACGCTCTATTTTCAGATCGGCACGTATGGAATTGAGATCGTTCGTATCGTGCATGATCGAATGGATAGATTACTCATTTTGTAATTGCGAACATCACTCCGACTCAACCATCCCCCGCTGCACCACCCACGCCAACGGCAACGTCACTATCAACCCCCCCGCCAAGACCATCATCGCCACCGGCACGCCTAACGCATCCCCCACCCCACCAAACACCACCGGCGCCAGCGCCCCGCCGCCAATCGTGCCGGTGTAGAACACGGCAAATGCCTGCTCCCGCGTCCCCGCGCCGGCCAGGTCCGGCACGGCGCCATACAACACTGAGGACGTGCCATTGAGCACGAGGCCCAGCAACGGCAGCATCACCATCAACCCGGTCAGCGGCAAATACACGGCGGCAATGATCAGCAACGCCGTGCTGCTTTCCGTCAGCCACACCGTCCTCATCATGCCGATGCGCGCGCCAAGATAACCGCAGAGCAATTTGCCGAATGCGCCACCGATAAACAGCAGCGTCAGGGCCACGCCAATACCGGCGGTGCCAGCCCCCTTGGCTTGCAACAGAAACGGCAGGAACGTGAGGAAACCCATGCGCACGCCGCTGTCGAGGGTGCCCGTAAGAATCAGGGCGCGCAGGCCTCTGACGGAGCCGGTTCCGCTGTGGGGTTTGGTCTTTTTTGTGGAGTCAGATTCGGATACTTGTGTAGGAATCAGCCACCACAACAACCCCGCCGCCGCCAAACCCAGCAATCCAAGAAGCGTGGCACTCGCGCGCCAACTGATCACCGTAAGCAGCAGGCCAACCAGTCCGGGGATCAGGGTTTTGCCGATATCGCCGCTGAAGTTGTATTGAGACAGCGCCTGCTTGATCCCACCACCGTCCTCGTAGGCGTCGCTGATCATTGAGGAGGCGAGCTGTTGTTGGGTGCTGGCGCCCAACCCACCCAACAGCAGCGCCAGCAATAACATCGCCAGTCCGCTGGCCTGGCCCACCAACAAGTAAGCCACGCCCGCGAGCGTGGTTCCGCTCACCAGCATCGGTACACGCCCCCAACGCTTCGCGCGCGCGACTGGCCATGAGCTGGAACGCCGCCATCATCCCGGAATAGGCTCCGCGTAACAGTCCGATTTATGCGTAGGAAAGCGCGAACTGCGCCCGCCAGATCGGCAGCAGCACGTAGATGACATCGGTAAGGCCGTCATGCACGGCATGCGCACCGCAGCCGGCGATCAGCGTGCGACGGCGGGTTGATGATACGGCAGCAGGCACCTCGACGGTATCGTTCATGGTATTGGGATCGGTTCAGCTTTAAGGGGTTTCCAACCGGTCAGGGCAATCAGCAAGGTCAATACCTGGAAGGTCATAACCAGCGCCACACACCCGGCCCAGCCCCAGCGTTCCCAGATCAAAGCCGGCACAATCGCACCGCAACTTCCGCCCAGGTAATAACACGTGAGGTACACGCCCACGGCGCCCGCTTTGTTGTCACGGGCGGTAGCGGTGGTGAACGCATTGGCGGCTGCCTGGGCGAGGAATACGCCGGTGGAGCTGAGCGCCAGGCCCACGACGATGCACCACAAGGAAGGCACTAACGTCAGCGCTGAGCCGGTGATGCCCAGCACCGCAGCCACGCTCAGCAGTTCGGCGTGAGGCCGGGCTTTACTGAGGCGACCGGCGATGGGGATCACGACCAGCGCCAGCAGGAACACGGTGTAAAGCGTGCCCAACGCCGCAGGCCCCAAGTTGAATGGCGGTAATCCGAGGTACAAACCGGCGTAGGTAAACGCTGCGACTTGGGAGAACAACACGCAAAAACCTACAGCGTAAGCAGCCAGCAAGGGCTTGCGAAAAACGGCCGAGAAAGCGGTTTTAACCTTCGCCGTTCGCACACGACTGATCGGCAACAAGAACGGGATAAACCCACCCACCATCAGGCTCAGCACCGCCAGCAACTCGAAGGCTTCGCGCCAGCCCACGTATTCAGTCATCACACCCGTGACAAAACGCCCGGCAAACCCACCCAGTACGGTGCCTGCCACATACAGGCTGGTGACCTCCGTCACCGTGCCGCCACTCCAGCGGTCGCCGATGTAAGCCACGCTGGTGGCAAACACCACCGGGATCAACATGCCTTCGACGAACCGCCACACCAGCACTTCGGCAAAACTGTCGGCGTAGGCGGTCATCAGCGCCGGCACCGCCAACAGCAAAGCCGCCGCGCTGATCACCGTGCGTTGCTCAAAGCGCCCGGTCAGTCGGCTGACAAACGGTGCAGTGATCGCCACGGCCAGCGTCGTCACGGTGATACTCCATCCCGCCGCCCTGGCACTGACCTGAAACTGCGCGGCAAAGGTCTGCAGAATGCTCTGGGTGGCATAGAGGTTGAGGAACGCCGCGCAGCCACACAGGAACAGGGCAAGGCGGGCACAATGCAGGCGCGGTTTCATGAAACCTCTCGTTTTATTTTGTGAGGTCTTTATAGAATGGCCGGCGGATCTTAAACCAATACCGATTTCGAACCGATCGATACCCAAGGATCAGGATGCTCGATCTACGCAAGCTGCGGTACTTTCTGACGGTAGCTGAAGAATTGCACTTCGGTCGCGCGGCCATTCGCCTGCATCTGGCTCAGCCACCGCTGACCCGGCAGATCTCGGCGCTGGAAACCGAGCTGGGCTTCAAGCTGTTTGATCGCACCAGCCGCAGCGTCACCCTCACGGCTCAAGGGCGGTCATTCCTGCCCTACGCGCGCGGCGTGTTGGAGCAGGTGGAGTTGGCGCAGGTGATTGCCAGCAAACTGGCTACGGGCACCGCCGGGCAGCTGGCCTTGGGGTACGTCAGCTCCATCGCCCTGTCGGACCTGTTCAGCCAGACGATCCAGGCGTTTGCGCAGCGTTTTCCCGACGTTCAGCTGACCTTGGTGGAGTGCGCCTCCGGCAGCCTGGGCGCACAAGTGGCGGATGGGCGGCTGGATATCGGGTTGAGTCGCCTGCTGCCGCAAGCCCAAGAGGTGCAAGTGCTGTCGTTGGGTGAAGAAAGGCTGGTCGTAGCAGTGTCCAGTGAAAGCCCTTTGGCCAGTCTGCCAAGCGTCAGCCTGGCGCAGCTCAGCGCCTATCCAGTGATTATGTTTCCTGCGGATTATGGATCGGGGCTCAACCAGTCCATCGAGCAACTTTACCGACGCCACGGCCAGCCTTTACGGCTTGGACCGACTGGGCGGCAGATCACCTCTATCATCGCGCTGGTGGCGGCTGGGCAAGGTGTGGCGTTGGTGCCGACGTGTACGCAGAGCCTGATGAATAAAGGCGTGACGTACAGGCCGTTGATAGAGGGGGATGCGTATGCACCGTTGTTGGTGCTGACTCGAAAGGAGGAACAGAACTTATCGATCCGAGCCTTTATGAGCGTGATTGATGAGGTGGTGCGGGCTGGATAACGCATCAACTGTCCAAAGCTGATTCACTCGCCGCTATCGGAAAGTTCGTTCAAAACAAATGGGGATCGTGGCGTTGATCACCGAACGTTGGTGGTTACAGTAAGTACCCTTTTGAGGGCTAAACGATGCACTACCCCATCGCAATATCGACCGGCGATGAAAACTCCGCTTGGAGCGTGGAAGTGCTTCAGCAGGGCATTGATTAAGCTCATTCCTACAGGGACGAGAAAGTTCGCCTATCACCATGGGAAACCTTAACCAGAACAGGACACAGCAGGATGCTCGCGTGCGGACAAAAAACGCCAACGCAGGTCTTTAGAAAAGTCGTAGGGCTGGTGCTGATCATCCCACTGCGGCCCCACTGATGCCTATTCCCACGATAGGCCTGGGCCGTTTTGTATTGATAGCGGCAGTTGCCGGGTCTATCTATGGCGCGTGGTACGCAAGGCAGCACGCTGGTCGAGGACTGGCAATCGGCGCGGCCATCATCGCGCTACTCAATCTTGGCTCACTCGTCGCACTGTCAACGCCCTCGATAGTCTGGTTTGTCTACCTGGTCTCCTGGGTCTATGGGTCGGGCAATTGGATTCACTGGCGCTTTTAGCGGGCGTAGAATTACACCGCAAGAAACAAGGTTCCCCCACGGTTCGCAAGACGGATAATGACTCCATACAGCATCAAGGATTATGCCCATGCCTTATGAATACAAGGTCATGCCCTCCCCTGTGGGCCAACTCACCTTGGTGGCGCGCAATGGCAAACTCGGCGCCATCCTGTGGGAAACAGAGCGCGCCAACCGTGTGCGCCTGGGTGAGTTGCACGAGGCCAATGACAGCCCGGTGCTGTTGGAAGCCGAACGCCAACTCAAGGAATACTTCGCCGGTAGCCGTAACCGATTCGAGCTGGAACTGGACTTCGATGGCACCGACTTCCAGAAACAAGTCTGGCAAGCGCTGCTGACCATTCCTTTCGGCGAAACCCGCAGCTACAGCCAGATTGCCGAACAGATCGGCAACCCAAAAGCAGTGCGTGCGGTGGGTGCTGCCAATGGCCGGAACCCGATCTCGATCATTGCACCCTGTCATCGCGTCATCGGTGCGTCGGGCGGGCTGACCGGGTTCGCCGGGGGGCTGCAAGCCAAGCAGTATTTGCTGGCACTGGAAGGCACGGGCCAGGCGCAATTAGCCTTCTAAAAACAGCCGCCGACAAAAACGTACAACGTTGTTCACCGGGCTAAATGTAGAAAGAAATTTCAGAGAATTCCTGCGGTCCAGTCTTTCATCACCCCCTACCAAGGAAACCGGTCATAAAATTCTCCACAGTCTCCCAATCCCTGTCCCGCTGGGCGGGCAGCCCACGCACGTTCTACGCGCCGGTGGCGTGGAGCCTGAGCGGGCCGTATTTTCACTACAACGACACCTGACAACAGATCATCAACACCTCGACCACCATCATCACGTTTTTGATGGTGTTCCTGATCCAGAACACGCAGAACCGCGACAACGACATCCTGCATATCAAGATCGATGAACTGCTACGCGTGTCCAAGGATGCTCAAAACGCTGTGCTCAGTCTGGACGGCCTGGACCGAATAAAACTGATTTGAACCAGGCATGAAAAACGGCGGTTGGAGAACATCCAACCGCCGTTTTTCATTTCAAGTGACGGATTCAGCCGTCGCCTTGATGACCTTTAGCATGGGTCGAAGCCAACGCACGGGCTTTATGCAAACGCTCCTCCAACTTAGGCAGCGTCTCGTCCACCAAGGCTTTTATTTCAGGTACATCCGATGCCGCGCCTTCCCGTTTGAACAGGGCGATGGCGTCTTCGTTTTCCTTCACCTGTTGCGCGGTGTACGCCGCATCAAAAGAGTCGCCGTCCTTGAGTTCAGGCATCAGCGTTTCGGCTTTATCGACGATTTTCTCCCGCGGGGCCACAGGCAGATCGAGCTTCTTGGCGATGGCCGCCAGATGCTGGTTGGCCAGGGTGCGCTCGTTGATCACCTCAATGGTGTAGTCCTTGATTTCCTGGGACGACGTTTTGGCGTGGGCCATGCGACTGGTTTCGATATCGGCCATACCTTTGGCCGAAGCCTGCTCAATGAATTCAGCAGGCGACTGGGCGAAAGCATTGCTGGCGCCGAGACCCAGCAGCATCGCGAAACTGGCGGTGCGTAACCGGATAGCCATGCGGCTCATGATGGGTTCCTCCAGGGCAAGAATAGGTGCGGGAGAACACAGCCCGCCCTTAATTCGAATTTTCAGGGCAGCAAAGGTTTAGAAAAAACTTTTCAGTGCGACGAACGGTCATCTTCGAATCCAGCTGGTTTGCTGCCTGCACGACCTGCCAACACGTGCGCTTAAGCGTTTACGCACGTGCCCGCCCTACGGGTAAAACGTCATTCCGGCATAAGGCTTTTCGCGGCACGCGTGTAGCCGTGAGGCCAGGTCGCCGACATGGGCTTCGAGCTTGTGGCCATCGGGGTCGAGGAAATAGAACGAAGCGCCTTCACTGCGGTTGTCGCGCCACTCTTCAACATCAACCGTTCGCAGGCGCTCGATCAGCGCCGCGAAATCAGCCGCAGCGACGGTAAACGCATAGTGGGTGTAATCGGCGGCTGGATTCGCGTCGCGCAATGGATCCAGCGATAAACACAGCCATAAACCCGGCAGTGAGAGGTAGGCGCCGGCGTCCCATGTGGCGTCGAGCTGAAGGTGCAACAGCTCATGGTAGAAGCGGACGCTGCGATCCAGATCGGTGACGGCCAGGGTCAGGTGGTTAAAGCCTGAGAGCATGTTGTTTTTCCTGTCAGCGGTGATCTTCGGACAATACACCCTGCACCTGCCCAATCAACCACTGCAACCCCGAATCCCCACCCCGCCGCGCATGCCACACCAATTCAAATGCAAACGACGGAATATGAAACGGTGGCAGCACCGCCAGCAAGTGCTGATGATCGATATCGAGCAAGCCTCGGGACGACACCGTAAGGATCAGGTCCGTGCCCCGTATCAACTGCGGCGCCACGCCCCAATGCGGCAGGCTGATCGCCACATGCCGACGCTCACGAATCGCTGTCAGCGCTCGCTCGATTTCCGGCGTGCCGCTGCCGCGCATCTCCAACAACACGTGCGGACGTGACAGGTAGGCGGGCAAATCCAGCGTGCCGCGCTCCGGGAGGCTGCTGCGGTCCACCAGACAGGTGTAGTGCTCTTCGAACAACGGCGTAGTACGCAGTTCGGCGGGCATGTCGGGAAACACGCCGGCGGCCAGGTCGAGGTCGCCATTGAGCACCCCCTCCACCATGCCTTCACGGCTGGCCTGGATGATTTGCAGATCGATACCCGGCGCCTCACTGCGCAGCGTACGCACCAGATCGGGTAGGAAAATCGCCGCACTGTAGTCAGACATTGCCACACGAAACCTGCGCTTGGCCGATGCCGGCTCAAAGCGATTCGGCGCCAGCAGGGCTTGCACCTGAGCCAGGGCTTCAGCCAGTGGCGTGGCCAATTCCAGCGCGCGAGCGGTCGGCACCAAACTACCGCCCTGACGCACCAGCAGCGGATCGCCGAGCAGGTCACGCAAGCGCGCCAGCGCATGGCTGACTGCCGGTTGGCTCAGGTGCAGACGCTCGGCGGCACGGGTGACGTGTTGCTCGCTGAGCAAGGCGTCAAGGATCACCAACAGATTGAGGTCGATGCGGCGCAGATCATTCATCAGCTGCATGTTCACCATAAGAACTTGGAATTTAAATTTGCGTGACGAATAACCTAGAGTCCAGCAAAACCTCTGGGAGAGTCGAAATGACAACGTTGCATTGGGTAGGTTTATTGGCGCTGGCCTTGATTGCCGGGGCCGTGGTGCCGTTTCAGAGTGCGATCAACGCCACGCTCGGGCGCGGGCTCGGCCACCCGTTGTGGGCCACCCTGGCGTCGTTGCTGGTGAGCATCATCGTGTTGCTGCCGGTGATTATGGCGATGCGTCTGCCGCTGCCGAGCCTGACGTTTATCACCCAGGCGCCACTGTGGATGTGGGCGGGTGGCGCGTTCGGCGTGTGCTTTATTTCCCTGGCGTTGATGTTATTGCCTAAGCTCGGCGCCTCGGGGTTTATCGCGTTGGCCATGGCCGGGCAGATTCTTGCGTCGCTGGTCCTTGATCACTTTGCCCTGTTCGGCCTGGCTGAGCGCCAACTGACAACGCCCCGCGTGCTGGGGGCGTTGTTGTTAATCGGCGGCGTGGCGTTGATTCAGTTCAGCGCCACACCCGCCCCCGCTCTGGCAACGACGGGTTGATCAACCCTTATCGAGGGTGCGCAATTTTTGCGGCAGGCCCCACAGCAAGAGCGCCGCCGCCAACAGCGCGCACACGCCGATCACATACAGCGCCGGGGTGGTGCTGCCGGTGAGGTCCTTGATGCGCCCCACCATCACCGGGCTGACAATCCCACCAAACTGTCCGAGGGTGTTGATCACCGCAATACCGCCCGCCGCGCCTGCGCCGGCGCCCGCCAGCAACTTGGGTGGCAGGGTCCAGAAGGTCGGGATCGACGCGATGATGCCAGCGCCCAACATGCCCAGGGCAATGATCAGGAAGGTGGTGTGGTCGGCGAAAAACCCGGCGCTGAAAAAGCCCACCGCACCGAGTACCACCAGGCCGCAGACAAACTTGCGACGCTCGCCGGTAGCGTCCGATAGTCGCCCGATCACCACCATGCTGATGGCGCCGCAAACATAAGGAATCGCCGTAAGCAGGCCGATCATCACCGGGCTCTGGGTGCCCGCGCTGCGGATCAGTTGCGGTGCCCAGAAGTTGAGGCCGTACGACGCCACCTGAATCAAAAAGTAGATAAAGCCGAGCATCAGGAACCCCGGAATACGGATTGCCGACAGCAACGAGCCACCGTGCTGGTTCGGCTCATGCTTGGCGATACGGCTCGACAGCAACGCTTTCTCCGCCGGCGTCAGCCAATGGGCGTCTTCGATACGGTCCTTGAGCAGCGTCAGCACCAGGAACCCCAGGCCGATGCACGGCAAGCCGCCAAGCAGGAACAACCAGTGCCAGCCGCGCATCTGCAACACACCGTCGAGGTGTTCCAGTACCAGGCCGGAAAACGGTGCGCCCACCAGGCCCGCAAAAGCCGAAGCCAGAAATAGCATCGAGGTGATGCGCCCACGGAAATGCTGCGGGAACCACAGGGTCAGGTAATACAGCACGCCAGGTGCGAAACCCGCCTCCATCGCGCCGATGATGAAGCGCAGGCCATAGAACTGCCATTCGGCGGTGACAAACACCATGGCCGCCGTCGCCAGGCCCCACGACATCATGATCCGCGCAATCCAGCGCCGCGCGCCGACCTTGTACAGCATCATGTTGCTCGGCACTTCGAAGATCACATACCCCACCACAAACAAACCGGCGCCCAGGCCGTAGGCGGTGTCGCTCAGGCTCAGGTCTGCTTGCAACTGAAACTTGGCGAAGCTGATGTTGATCCGGTCAAAAAACGCGAACAGGTAGCACACCATGATCAGCGGCATCAGGCGCCAGGCGACCTTGCTGACCAGGGCTTTTTCGGCATCGATTTCAGCAGCCGGGCGCGCGCCGGCCTCCAACGTATTAGTGCTCATGGTTTCTCTCCAGCGGGCTGCTCACAGGCGCCCAATTGTTTTTGTTGTCTGGTGTAGCGTTACAACGTGGCGATGTAGGCCGGCGGCGCGTGCAGGTCGCAATTGCGCCCTGCCTTCGCCACCTGGCCAGGAAGTTCGTGGCCCAACAAGGCCGGCAAGCGGCGGGACATTTGCAGCAGGTGCGGCAGGTCGATACCGGTGTGAATGCCGACTTCCTCGCAGAGGTTGACCAAATCTTCGGTGCAGATATTGCCCGATGCCCCCGGCGCAAACGGGCAACCGCCCAAGCCACCGAGCGCCGCGTCAAAACGACGGGCACCAGCCTCGTAAGCCGCCAGCACATTGCACAAACCCAGGCCGCGGGTGTTGTGAAAATGCAGGGTCAGGTCACTGGCAGCTATGCGCTGCAACACACGCTTGACCAGGCTCGCCACCTGACGCGGGTTGGCCATGCCCGTGGTGTCGGCCAGGCTGATGCCCTTGATGCCCAGCGCTTGATAGGCCTCGATAATCTTCAGCACGCAGTCTTCGTCGATCTTGCCTTCGAACGGGCAACCAAAGGTGGTGGCGATGCTGGCGTTGAGCCTCACCGGGTGGTCGGCGGCAACGCTGACGATATCGCCAAACGCCGCCAACGACGCCTCGCAGCGCATGCGCATATTGGCCAGGTTGTGGGTCTGGCTGGCGGACATCACCAGGTTCAGTTCATCGGCGCTAGACGCGATAGCGCGCTGCGCCCCCTTGAGATTCGGGATCAACGCCACATAGATGACACCTGGCTTGCGCTTGATGCCCTGGAACACTTGCTCGCCATCACGCAATGCCGGGATGGCCTTGGGCGAGACAAATGAACCGGCCTCAATCCGTGAAAAGCCCGCGAGGGAAAGCTGGTCGATCAGGGCGATTTTGTCGGCCGTCTCGACCCAGGTCGGCTCGATTTGCAGGCCGTCGCGCGGGGACACTTCCTGCACAATCAGCGGGTCGGAATAATCAGAAATCATTGCACCACTCCCGTGCTTTTCAGACGTTGGATATCAGCGCCGGCCAGGCCCAGGCTGCCGAGAATTTCGTCAGTGTGTTGCCCCAGGGTCGGGCCCTGCCAATTCACGCCGCCCGGGGTTTGCGAGAGTTTGGGCACGATGCCGGGCATCTTCACTGACACACCGCCGGGCAACTCGGCAGTGAGCAACATGTCACGCGCCTGGTAGTGTGGGTCGCTGACGATGTCCGCCACCGAATAGATACGCCCGGCCGGCACTTCGGCGGCCTCCAGGGCGCTGAGCACTTGGTCGATGGGCAGGCTGCTGGTCCAGTGAGTGATCGCGGCGTCGAGCAAACTGCTCTTGGCTGCGCGGCCATCGTTGTGGGCGAATTCTGGGGCTTCAGCCAGGTCGGCGCGGCCGATGGTGGTCATCAAGCGTTTGTAGATCGGGTCGCTGTTGCCGGCAATCACCACATAGGCACCGTCGGCCGTCAGGTAGGTATTGGAAGGCGCAATGCCCGGCAAGGCGCCGCCGCTGCGTTCACGCACATGGCCGAGCATGTCGTATTCCGGCACCAGGCTTTCCATCAGGTTGAACACGCTTTCGGCCAGGGACACATCGACAATCTGCCCATCGCCCTGCCCCGTCTTGACCCGCAACAACGACATCAGCGCGCCGATCACGCCGTGCAACGAAGCCAGGGAATCACCGAGGCTCACACCGACCCGCGCGGGCGGCGAATCCGGGTTGCCGGTGGTGTAGCGAATGCCGCCCATGGCCTCGCCGATGGCACCGAAGCCAGGGCGGTCGCGATAAGGCCCGGTCTGGCCATAGCCAGAAATACGCACCAGGGTCAGCTTGGGGTTGAGGGCGTGCAGTACATCCCAACCCAGGCCGAGCTTTTCCAGGCCGCCGGGGCGCAGGTTTTCGATGAGGACGTCGGCGTCGCCGAGCAGTTGCTTGATCAAGTCCAGCCCTTCTGGCGACTTGAGATCCAACGCAAGGGACTTCTTGTTACGCGATTGCAGGTACCACCACAGCGACGTGCCTTCGTGCAGCTTTCGCCATTTGCGAAGCGGATCACCCTGGCCCATGGCTTCGATCTTGATCACCTCGGCGCCAAACTCGGCCATCAGCCGGGCGGCGAACGGCGCGGCAATCAGGGTGCCGATCTCGATCACCTTGATACCGTTCAGGGGAGCCGTCATGGGGTGTACCTCTTATTCTTGGAATGTGTCGCCAAGACTAGAGGGCCGGTGCAGAAAAAATCCAACCGTCAGTTGGCAAGGCGCGTTCGCGAAATGCGAACACTGTAGTTCGCTTACACCGGCATCTTGCGCAGATATTCGAACAACAGCCGGCTGACCGGCGACAGCTGTGCCTCATCACGCACCACCAGGATCAGGCTGCGATCCGACCAGTCATCCGTCAACGGCACGGCATGTAACCCCAACGCGCGACCGAAAAGTTCATAGGCCTTTTGCGGCAGGATGCCAATCCCCATATTCGCCTGGACCATCCGGCACATCGCATCAAACCCCGGCACATGAATGCGCAGGCGCAGCATCTTGCCCGCCTCGCGCGCGGCGGCGTGGGTGCGCATATTGATGGAGCTGGCGGCGTGCAGGCCGACGTAATCGCTGTCCAGGGTTTGGGCAAATGCCAGGGTTTCTCGGGTTGCCAGCGGATGATCCGCCGGCATCAGCACGACCAATTTGTCGTGCCGATACGTCACGCTCGGCAGGCCCTTGGTGTCGGTGTCAATGGAGCAAATCCCCAGGTCCGCCACGCCATCCAGAACGCCTTGCACCACGCCGTTGCTGGGGCGCTCTTCCAAGTCGGTTTTCACTTCGGGGTGCTGCTCGGAAAAGTCCCGCAAATCTTCAGGAAGGAACTGAATGATCGCCGACAGATTGGCCAGCATCCGCACATAGCCGCGCACGCCGTGGCTGTGTTCGCCCAGTTCCAGGCCCATTTTTTCGACGTTGAACAGCATCTGCCGTGCATGGTGCAACAGGGTTTCGCCGGCTGCGGTCAACTCCATGCCCTTGGCCCGCCGCACAAACAGGCTTACGCCCAGCACCTGTTCCAGTTCCATCAAGCGCTTGCTGGCAGCCGAAACGGCAATGGCTTCACGGTTGGCGGCACGGGTCAGCGTACCTTCCTCAAAGACCGCGACAAACAATTGCAGCGTGATCAGGTCCAGCCGACGCACCAGGCCTTTGTGCATCATCAGCGACGCTCGCTGGCCAACCGATTGATCTCGGCCTGCTCCACCACTTGCTGCGACGCACCATGACTCGCCACCTGCAACATAGCCCGGCCGACGGTCTCGGTGCTTATCACCCAACCCGGTTTTATCCGCCGGACAAACGACAACAACGGCCCAAGCACCGAATAGAAGGTCTGGTACAACGGCGTCTTCGAGCGCACAGCATGCAAGGGCTGGATCACCCCCGGCCGAAACAGATACACCGCCTTGAACGGCAGGCGCAGCAGGGCATTCTCGGTCTTGCCCTTGACCCGCGCCCACATCGACTTACCCGCCTCGGAACTGTCGGTACCGGCGCCGGATACATAGATAAAGGTCATCTGCGGATTGAGCCGCGCCAGGGTGCTGGCCGCGACCAGGGTGAGGTCATAGGTGAGGCGGGTGTACTTGGTTTCATTCATCCCTGCCGACGAAACGCCGAGGCAGAAGAAGCACGCATCAAAACCTTGCAGCAGGTTTTCCAAGGGCTGGAAATCCAGCATGTCGCCGTGCAACACCTGATGCAGCTTGCCGTGTTCCTGGGTCAAGGGCGTGCGGCCCACGGCGATGACTTCCTGAACGTCGGCGGCCAATAGGCACTCGCGTAACACGCCCTGACCGACCATGCCGGTGGCGCCGAATAGCAGAACTCTCATAGGGGGACCTCAGCGGCAAGCCGCAAGCTTCAAGCTCAAGTTGAATGCAGTTCAGCCTGTAGCTTACCGCTTGCAGCTCATAACTACCCCATTCAGAACGCGTTACGAAAGATCTCCTCAATCTGACGCTGATCCGCCCGCCGTGGGTTGGTCAAACCACAGGCATCCTTGAGCGCATTGGTAGCCAGCAGCGGAATGTCCTGCAACTTGGCGCCCAATTCTCGCAGGCCCGCCGGGATTTCAACGTCCGAGGCCAGGCTACGAATCGCGGCGATGGCGGCTTGTGCGCCCTCTTCGTCGGTGATGCCCTTGATGTCGGCGCCCAATGCGCGGCCCACGTCGCTCAGGCGTTTGGCGCTGACGCTGGCGTTGAAGCTTTGTACGTGGGGCAGCAACACCGCGTTGCACACGCCGTGGGGCAGGTCGTAGAAACCACCCAACTGGTGCGCCATGGCGTGGACAAAACCCAGCGATGCATTGTTGAACGCCATCCCGGCGAGGAACTGCGCGTAGGCCATGTTTTCCCGTGCAGCCTTGTCGCTTCCGTCGCGTACGGCCAGGCGCAAGTTGGCGCTGATCAGTTCGATGGCCTTGATCGCGCAGGCGTCGGTGATGGGTGTGGCGGCGGTGGACACGTAGGCTTCGATGGCATGGGTCAACGCGTCCATGCCGGTGGCAGCGGTGAGGCCCTTGGGCATGCCGACCATCAGGCTCGGGTCGTTGACCGACAGCAGCGGTGTGACGTTGCGGTCGACGATGGCCATTTTCACGTGGCGGGTTTCGTCGGTGATGATGCAGAAACGGGTCATCTCGCTGGCGGTGCCGGCGGTGGTGTTGATGGCCACCAGTGGCAGTTGCGGTTTGCTCGACTGATCGACGCCTTCGTAGTCGCCGATATGCCCGCCGTTGGTGGCGCACAGGGCGATACCCTTGGCACAGTCATGGGGAGAGCCGCCGCCCAGGGACACCACGAAGTCGCAGTCGCTCTGTTGCAACAGCGCCAGGCCTTTCTCGACGTTTTCCACGTTGGGGTTGGGCTTGGCGCCGTCGTAGATCACTGAGTCGATGTCCTGCATCGCCAGTTTCTCGGCGATCATGCTCGCGACGCCCGCCTTGGCCAGGCCGGCGTCGGTGACGATCAGTGCCTTGTGAAAGCCGTAGTTGCGAATGGCGATCATGGCTTCGTCGAGGCAGTCGGTGCCCATGATGTTGACGGCGGGAATGAAGAAGGTGCTGCTCATGGCGAATCCTCGGATGACGTTTATGCCTACAGCATCGACCTCAGTCGCCTACGCCATCTTGACCAGGATCAACGCCCGCTCGTGATAAAGTCACCGTCCAGCCGATTTCGAGTAGACCCGCCGCAATGAAGGATTTCCAGGATATTGACGCCCACCTTGAAGACTGGAGCGCACTGCGCAGCAGCACCGACTTCAGCGGGATTCTGATCGGCAACGGCGCAAGCCGAGCGATTTGGGAAGACTTTGCTTACGATTCGCTGTTCGAAAACGCGCGCACCATCGAAGAAAAACCCCTAAGCCCCTCCGAGCTCAGTGTGTTCGATGCCCTGCAAACCCGCAGTTTCGAGCAGGCGCTCGGAGCGTTGAAAACCACCAGTCGAGTCAACAAGGCCCTGGCGGTGAGCTCGGCGGCGCCGCGTAACCGCTATTACGCGATCAAGGAAGCCTTGATCAATACGATCCACACCGTGCATATCCCGTGGCGACTGGTGCAGCCGTCTACGTTGGCGACGATCAACAGCGAACTGGCCAATTACGCCACGGTGTTCACCAGTAACTACGACTTGCTCAACTATTGGGCGATCCTGCACACGCCGGGCATCGACGACTTGTTTCGCAGTGCCGACGCCAGCTTCGACCTGCGCAACACCCGCACCGACGCCACGCGCATCCTCTACCTGCATGGCGGCCTGCACCTGGTGCGCAACCTTGATGGCACCGCGCGCAAATTGCCGACCACCGAGAGCACGTTGCTCAGCAGTTTTGCCATCAACAACACGATCAAGACCCTCGATGATGTGCCGCTGTTTGTCAGCGAAGGCAAGGTTGAGGAGAAGCTCAAGACCATCCGCAGCTCGGACTATCTGTCGTTTTGCTATGAGCAGTTGCTGACGCATGAGGGCGCGCTGTGCATCTTTGGCCATGACTTGGGGTCGCAGGATAAGCATCTGGTGGATGCGATTCGCCAGGCAACGCTGACGACTTTGGCGATCTCGGTTTCGGGGCGCAGCGATGGGTTTATACGCCAGCAGAAACGGCGGTATTCAGCGTTGTTTGACGGCTCTGGAATTGAACTGAAGTTCTTCGCGGCGCGCACGCATCCATTGGGTAATACGGCGCTGTCAGTGCCTGTCGAACGCTGATCCCCTGAACGAAGAAGATCAACTGTGCGAGCAAGTCGAATCGTCGCACCGCCGCTCCCACATTGGACTGCATTTCAAATCAGGATCGCGTCACTCTTCGGCGCTGTGAACGAACACCAGCACTGCGCCTGCAGGCACTGGTCCAGATGCAAAACACCCTGGCGGATAATACGTGGACCGACCGGCAAAAGCTGGCGCTCACGTGTCGCATCCTGTTCGAAAACGGCCACGACTCCGGCCTGGCCTGGCAGATCACCGCGCGCGTACCGACCATCGTCAGCGTCTGCGACCTGACCACCGCGAAGGCCGTACGCCGCGCCCGCTACGCCGAAGCCAATGGCGCCGATGCAGTGATGGTGCTGCCGACGTCTTACTGGAAGCTCAGCGAAGCGGAAATCCTCGCCCACTATGCAGCGATTGGCGACAGCATCGGCGTGCCGATCATGCTCCCACGGGAACGTCTCCAGATTTTTGACTGAGGACATCTGTTACAGGGAGACAAATAACAATAATTCTCGATATCATTCGCGACCTTTCCAAATCGTGCTTCGTCAAGAAGGATATCCATGTCTCGTCCCAAGCCCGACCCGTTGTCGGCCGATGCCTTTCGCGGATTTTATACAGATATCCTGTATTTCCTGCGCAGACGCACGGACAACGCCAGCGACGCGGCGGACATGACGCAGGATGTCTTTACCCAGTGGCTGGACTACCGCGACCGGGCCAAGGTCGAGCAGCCACGGGCGTTTCTGTTCCAGATGGCGCGCAACCTGCTGCGTGATCACTGGCGCAAACAGAAGGTGCGGCACTCCGTTCACGTTGATCAGGCCGCTATGGACGCGGAACCTGTCACCGACGAGCAAAACGACCCCATGGCCGCCGCGCAACGCTTGCAACGACTGGAACAGTTGAAAGAAGTCCTCGCCGGACTCTCGCCCCGCCGGCGAGAAGCCCTTATGCTGCACCGCTTCGAAGGCTTGAGCCAGGCGCAGATCGCCGAGCGCATGGGCATTTCCACCAGCATGGTGGAAAAGCACATCGCTTTTGCCCTGCTGCATTGCAAGCGACGCCTTCAACAAGAACCCGGCACGGAGCAGCCAGAATGAATCGCCTGAGCGACACCGAGCTCTTGGACATCGAAGCCAGCGACGCCATCGATGCCCAAGCCGCCAGCTGGTTTGCCCGCAACCGCAATGATATGGGGCGCGCCGAGCGCAAAGCGTTTGCCGCCTGGCAGGCCGAGCCCGCCCATGCCCGCGCCTATGCCGAATTCGAGCAACTGTGGGCCGACCTGGCCCAGTTACAGCAACTGAACAAGCCCGCGACGCTGCCCAAGCGCAAACCGTCGGTATGGCGCCCTGCCCTGGCCGTGGCCGCCGCCTTGCTGTGCGCGGTGCTGGCGACCCACATCGGCGCGCCCCGCGAGCTGTATCACACCCAGGTAACGGCGCACGCCAAAGGCATGCGCACCCTCAACCTGCCCGACGGCAGCACCTTGTATGTGAATGCCAACACCCGCGTGCGTGTGGACTTCACCGCGCACCAGCGCATCGTGCACCTGGACAAGGGCCAGCTGTACATCGAAGTGGCCGCCGACAGGGAACGACCGTTGTTCGTGCAAGCGGGCGAAGCGAGCGTGCGCGTGGTCGGCACCGGCTTTGACGTGCGCCGCAGCCAACAGCAACTGGTGATCAGCGTCGCCCATGGCCAGGTCGCCTTCGAGCCGGATGCAAAAAGCCCGGTCACGCTGCTTGGCGCCCAGCAACGTGCTATCTACCGCTATGCCAATGGTACGTTGCAGCAGCAAACACTTCCCTTCGAGGAGGTCGCTGACTGGCGCAGTGGACACTTGTCGTTTCGCAACCGCGAACTTGCCAGCCTGATCGACGAGTTGAGCCTGTATCGCCCTCAGGCACCGTTGCAGGTCAGCAGCGCCGTGGCGCACCTGAAGGTCTCGGGCAATCTTGATGTGAATGATCCAGACGCCCTGCTCAACGCCCTGCCCGCCCTGTTACCGGTGAAAACCGTGGCGTCGGCGGACGGCATTATCAACATCGAACCGAGCAAATAACCGCGCAAATTCTTATTTGAGAATATTTTGCATTCGCAGGTGTGGATTTTTTTATCTGCCCCGTCTTCCTCCGGTCTGCATTCGACACGCACGCCTTTTCGGCCATTGGGCCACACCGGGGGATTTCATGTTTCGCGCGCCTTGCCACGCTTCGCACCTGTTGCTTCGACCGACCCTCATCGCCACCTGCCTGGCATTCAGCCTCAATGCCCAAGCCGAGCCATTCAAGCTGCCCGCCCAGGCGCTGGCGACATCCCTGAGCCAGGTAGCGCAGCAGGCGAAAATCCAGCTGTTATTCGATGAAGCGCTGTTCAGGAATGTGCAGGCGCCGGCACTCGACGGTGACTTCACCGCGGAAGTGGCGCTTCGCACCTTGCTGAAAAATGGTGAATTCACGCTGATCAAAGTCGGCAACACCTATGTGGTAAGGCCCGAAGAGGCGAAAACCACCCAGAGCGGTGCGATTCAGTTGGACGCCCTGAGCGTGATCGGCACCGGTACCGAGGTCGACGCCAGCACCGTAGGCCGCTCCACCTTGAGCCAGGCCGATATTGACCGTTATCAGCCCGACAACATCCCTTCACTGCTGCAGACTCTGCCCGGTGTGTTCATGGGCGGCTCACCCAAGCCAGGTGGCCAGACCATGAACATTCGCGGCATGGGCGATGCAGAAGATGTGCCGATGAGCGTGGATGGCGCAACCAAAAGTGGCTTCGAGCGCTATCAACAAGGCACGGTCTTCATCGAGCCCGAGTTGATCAAAAGCATTGAGGTGGAGAAAGGCCCCTACTCGCCGTTCACCGGTAACGGCGGCTTCGGCGGCACGGTCAATATGACCACCAAGGATGCGCCAGACTTGCTCAAGGACGGGCGTAACGCCGGGGCGATGGCCAAGTATGGCTACTCCAGCAACACTCACGAGCAGGTGTACAGCGGCGCGGTATATGGCCGCACCGACGATGGTCGCATGGATGGCCTGATTTACCTGACCAAGCGCGACGGCGACGACTTGAAGCTCGCCGGCACCCCGCCCGACCCGCGCAATCAATACCCGATCAACCCCAAGCGCCTGCCCAACAGTGCACAGGATGTAGAGGGCAAGTTGTTCAAGGTCAATGCCCACTTTACCGACGAACACAGCATGGGCCTGTCCTACTCCAGTGCCAAAAGCGAGCGCATGGCGCCGTTCTCGGCTAAATCCTACCCGTCACCGCCGATGCAATCGGCGATCGACCGGTATGGCTACAAAGGCGCTCTGACACGTTTCCTGGCCGACCGTGAAACCGTGGACACCACCTGGTCGGGCAAATACCAGTACCAGCCGCTGAACAACCCATTGATCGACTTGAAGCTCAGCTACTCGTTCTCCAAGACCGACCAGACTGACGAACGCGCCGAAAATGCCGTGATGGGTCTGAGCACCGGTGGACGCAAGATGGAAACGTCTTATGCAGACCGCATTTTTGAGCTGCGCAATATCAGCCTGTTGACCTCCGGCCCGCTGGAACACGCAGTGACCACTGGCGTGCAGATCCGCAAGCACGACCGCGAAACCGAAAGCTGGATGCCGGGTGCGACCTACAACACCGCCAGATACAACTATGGGCATTTCCAGCCGTATTTCATGCCCCACGGCAAGGTCGACACAAATTCGCTCTACCTGCAGGACGCGATCACGCTTGGGGATGTGACCCTCACCCCGTCCCTGCGCTATGACCACGTGCGCAACCGCGGCGAAGCCAACGATGCGCCGTACTACAGCAACCCGGACCCGCGCGTCGGCCATGACTACAGCGACCGCACCTACACCGGATGGTCACCGCGCCTGGCCGCGTTCTGGAACGTGACCCCGGATGTGGCCTTCTTCGCCAGTTGGAACCGCACGTGGCGTGCGCCGGTCATCGATGAACAGTATGAAGTCCAGGGCGCCGCCAGCACACGCAGCGCCACAAGCCTCAACCTCAAGCCCGAGCGCATTACGGCGATTACCGCGGGCAACGTCACCAACTTCTCGCGCATCTTCACCCGCGATGACAACCTGCAACTGCGCACCACGCTGTTTCATAACCGCATCGAAGACGAGATCATGAAGGCCACCGGCATCGGCTGCGAACGGCAAATGACCGTGCCGGGCAATATCGATTCGGTGTGCACCGACACGGCGTCCAGAACCAACTATCGCAACGTCGGCGGCATGACCATCAAGGGCGTCGAGCTCGAAAGCTACTACGACTCGACATACGTGTTCGCCTCTCTGACTTACTCCTGGGCTACAGGTAAACGCGACAACCCCTACACCAACCCTTGGGCTACCGACCGTCATGTGTGGGCACGCGATATTCCACCGGCCAAGTGGGTCGTGGTGCTAGGTACCAAAATCCCGAGCTGGGACGCGCAAGTGGGCTGGCAGGGCCAGTTCGTGCGCAAGACCGATCGCGTGCCCACCGACATTTACCCAGGCGGCTTCAACTCCAGCATCGGCGACTTTATCTACGACCAAACCGAGAACGCCAGCTACGACACCCAGGGTCTGTTCGCCAATTGGAAACCGCAGCAAGCCGGCCTCAAAGGCACCGAGATCAACTTAACCGTCGACAACCTGTTCAACCGCAGCTACCAGCCGGCCCTCAGCGGCGAGGGCGTCTACAGCGAAGGGCGCAACGCCAAGATCAGCATCACGCGCTTCTTCTAAAATGTGGAAGCCGGGCTTGCCCGCGATGCAGACACCTCGTGTGTATCAGGTAGGCCCAAGTGATGCTATCGCAGGCAAGCCAGCTCCCACTCCCCCCCACCCGGGACTCAACTGTACGGATAAATCCTCACCCAGCTGTAGACCCGCAATCAGCGGGGGTTGTGGCTAGATGGGTTTCCCTTGAAACCCTCCAGATTTCGGTTCTTCCCCATGAGCTCGCGCGAAAACACCGGCATGGCCCTCGGCCTGCTGGGCGTCATCATCTTCAGCCTGACCCTGCCCTTCACCCGCATCGTGGTGCAGGAAATGCACCCGTTGCTCAACGGCCTGGGCCGCGCGCTGTTCGCGGCGATCCCGGCGGCAGCGCTGTTGTTGTGGCGGCGCGAACGCTGGCCAAGCTGGCGTCAGGTGCGCGGGCTGTGCCTGGTGATCGCGGGCGTGATTCTGGGCTTTCCGGTGCTGTCGGCCTGGGCCATGCAAACCTTGCCAGCGTCCCATGGCGCGCTGGTCAATGGCCTGCAACCGTTGTGCGTAGCGCTGTATGCGGCGTGGCTGTCCCATGAGCGGCCGTCAAAAGCCTTCTGGGCCTGCGCGGCGCTGGGCAGTGCACTGGTGTTGAGTTATGCGCTGATCACCGGAGCCGGCAGTATTCAAGCGGGCGACCTGCTGATGCTTGGCGCGATTGCCGTGGGCGGCCTGGGTTATGCCGAAGGCGGGCGACTGGCCAAGGAGATGGGTGGCTGGCAGGTGATCTGCTGGGCGCTGGTACTGTCGACGCCGGTGTTGATCGGCCCGGTGTGGTACTTGGCGGCGCAGCATCAAGGGGCGATTTCCATGCGCACGTGGTGGGCGTTTGGTTATGTGTCGCTGTTCTCGCAGTTTTTGGGGTTCTTCGCCTGGTATGCCGGGTTGGCCATGGGCGGGATTGCACGGGTCAGTCAAATTCAGCTGTTGCAGATCTTCTTCACCATCGCGTTCTCGGCGCTGTTCTTTGGTGAACACATCGAGCCGATTACCTGGGTGTTTGCGTGTGGGGTGATTGTGACGGTGATGCAGGGGCGCAAGACGGCGGTGCAGCCTGCGCCAGCCCCCAAGCCGAGCGCGGCCTGAATATGGGAGCCCACATTTTGATTCGCATCGTGCTCAGGTCAGGTACCCATCCGCGCGCAGCAGGGTTTCCAGGCAGTGCTCGGTGATGTGGTAGAACGCCTTCAGTTCCTGGATTTTCTCCAGCAACTGCGCGTTGTCCATCGGCTCCGCGCGCTTCACCGCGAGGATCATCTTGTTCTTGTTGGTATGTTCCAGCGAGATGAACTCGAACACCTTCGTCTCATAACCACAGGCCTCCAGGAACAACGCGCGCAAACTGTCGGTGACCATTTCCGCCTGCTGGCCCAGGTGCAGGCCGTATTGCAGCATCGGTTTAAGCAGCGCCGGGCTCTGGATCTGCAGGCGGATCTGTTTGTGGCAGCACGGCGAGCACATGATGATCGACGCGCCGGAGCGGATGCCGGTGTGGATCGCATAGTCAGTGGCAATGTCGCAGGCATGCAGGGCGATCATCACGTCCAGCTCGCTCGGCGCCACGCTGCGCACGTCGCCACATTTGAACACCAGCCCGGGGTGTTCCAGGCGGGCGGCGGCGGTGTTGCACAGGGTCACCATGTCTGCGCGCAGCTCGACGCCCGTCACCTCACCCTCGGCCTTGAGGGTGTTGCGCAGGTAGTCGTGGATGGCGAACGTCAGGTAGCCCTTGCCCGAACCAAAGTCCGCCACGCGTACGGGTTGGTCCAGTTTCAAGGGGGATGAGGTCAGCGCATGGCTGAACACTTCGATGAACTTGTTGATCTGCTTCCATTTGCGCGACATAGACGGGATCAGCGCCTGCTTGGCGTCGGTCACACCCAGGTCGGCGAGAAACGGCCGGCTCAGGTCGAGGAAACGATTTTTCTCGCGGTTATGCTCGGCCGAGGGCGCCTCACGCAATTGCTGCGGCTTGCTTTTGAACAGCGAGCTTTTGTTCTTCTTGCTGTATTCCAACTGGGCTTCGTCGGTCAGCGACAGCAGGTGGGCGTTTTTGAACTGCGCCGGCAGCAGCTCGGCAATCGCCGCCACGGCCTCTGCCAACGGGAAGTTTTTGGTGATGTCGCGGGTCTTGTAGCGGTAGACGAAGGACAGGCATGCCTGCTCCTTGACCACTACCGGCTTGATGATCAGCCGTTGCAATTCGGCTTCTTCACCGACGTATTTGGCCAGCACCAGCTTGATAAAAGCGTTTTGCGCGAGGCTTGCGCTGAGCAGTTCGATGAACTCGGCGTGATGGTCCGGCGCAGGGCGGGCAGGTTGAGCGGTGACAGACATGAACAAAAACGCCTCGGGCTGGGAATGCCGGGCATTTTAGGGCGGATGGCGGTTTAGGGCACGGGGTTATTTGATCAGCGGTCATTGGACTGGATAACACGATCCAATGTGGGAGCACGCACGCTCCCACATTTTTATTCGAGTACGACCAAGCGATTCGGCAGTTCATTACGGGTTTGGGTGACCGGCACATGCACCTTCAACAATTCACCACAGGCCTCAATGCAACTGATAAACCCGGCCAACGTATGCCCCTGTTTTACCTGCTGGGTAAACGCCTTGACGATGGCGTCCCAACTGCTGTCATCCAGGTGCCTGGAAATCCCGTCATCGACCAGAATCTCCACATAGCGCTCGGCCTCGCTGACAAAAATCAGCACCCCGGTGCTGCCCAGCGTGTGGTGCAGGTTCTGCTCCAGGAACTGCCGCCGCGCCAGGTTGGACGCGCGCCAGTAGCGCACCGAACGCGGAATCAAGCGCGTGGTGACCTTGGGCAAGCGGAACACCAGGCACAACACGATGAATGTCGCCCATTGCGCCAACAGCAAGGTGTACATGCTCAGGTAACCCGACACGTAATGCACCACGCCCGGCACCACCAACGCGATCAGGCTCGCCCACAGCAGCGGGATGTAGGCGTAGTCATCGGCGCGGGCGGCCAGCACGGTCACCAGTTCGGCGTCGGTGGTTTTTTCCACGCGGGCGATCGCTTCGGCGACTTGGCGCTGCTCGTGTTCAGTCAGTAATGCCATGGTTGTAGGTGCTCTCTCATTATTGTCATTACCAGCCGCCCGAGGCCCCGCCGCCGCCGAAGCCGCCGCCGCCGCCCCGGAAACCACCGCCGCCCCCGCCACCACCGCCGCGCCCGCTGCTGCTGAGAATCGACAGCAGGATCGCACCCACCGGCAGCCCCATCCGGTTGCACAGCCACAGCACGCCGATCAGCAGGACAAACAGGCCGATGGAAAGCCCGGGATTATCCTTGGCAAAGTTGCCATCCGCCACATGGGCTGGCACGGCCAAGGGTTCTCCGCCCACCACTTGCACCATCGCAGCCACGCCGTCGCTGATGCCTTTGCTGTAGTTACCGGCCTTGAACGCCGGAGCAATCACCTGATTGATGATCACCCACGACTGCGCATCGGTGAGGACGCCTTCCAGGCCGTAACCGACCTCGATGCGCAATTTGCGCTCATCGCGGGCGACGATCAACAGCGCGCCGTTATCCTTGCCTTTCTGGCCGATACCCCACTGGCGAGCCAATTGATAACCGAAGTCCTCAATCGGTACGCCCTGCAAGTCAGGCACGGTGACCACTACGATCTGGTCGCCGGACGTCTGTTCCAGCGCCTGCAGCTGCTGTGTCAGCTGCTGGCGCGTGGCCGCGTCGATCATATCGGCGTTATCCACCACCCGCCCGGTCAGCGCCGGGAAGGTCAGGGCTGCCTGGGCCACGCCCACACAGGCCAACAGCCACAGCGCCAGGCCTATCCGTAATAAACGCATCGACACCTCAATGCAGCTTTATTTGAACTTCACTTGCGGCGCTTTATCGGCATCGGCACTGGTGGCCTCAAACGTGGCGCGGACCGGCAAGTCGCTGTACATCACGCTGTGCCACAGACGGCCAGGGAAAGTGCGGATCTCGGTGTTGTAGGCCTGCACGGCCTGGATAAAGTCGCGGCGGGCTACGGCAATACGGTTTTCGGTGCCTTCAAGCTGCGATTGCAGGGCCAGGAAGTTCTGGTTGGCCTTCAGGTCCGGGTAGCGCTCGGACACCACCATCAAACGGCTGAGTGCGCCACTCAAGCCATCCTGTGCTTGCTGGAACTGCTTGAGTTTTTCCGGATTGTCGAGGGTGCTGGCATCCACCTGGATCGACGTGGCCTTGGCCCGCGCTTCAATCACGGCGGTGAGCGTGTCCTGTTCATGGGCAGCATAGCCCTTGACCACTTCCACCAGGTTGGGAATCAGGTCGGCGCGGCGTTGGTACTGGTTCTGCACCTGGCCCCAGGCGGCCTTGGCCTGTTCGTCCAGGGTCGGGATGTTGTTGATGCCACAACCGCTCAGCACGCTGCTGATCAATAGCAAAACCGCGGCTTTCAAGCCCCAGCGGTAACCTTGTGCTGCTTGCATGGTGTTTCTCCTGCCCAATCTTGATGGAATGTTACGACTAACCCTATACACCACGCGCTTGGGGCATAATCCGCCACCACTGGAATGCATCGAGCCAATCAGCTACAAAGATGCCCAGCGCGAACAAGAGTTCAGAGTCTGCTGCATTTATCTGAACAACACCCGAACAACAATAGACGCTCCCCACATTTTGGCCGATCAGCATTCACCCCAATGCTGTGCAGTGAGCCGAAAAAGGATATTCATGAAAAAGCTGTGTTTGCTCGGCCTTGTTGCCACTCTGGCCAGTCACCCCGTATGGGCAGAAACAAAGCCTGCTGCGCTTAAAGACAAGGACGCCTTTGTCAGCGACCTGCTCAAGCAGATGTCCCTGGACGAAAAGATCGGCCAATTGCGCCTGATCAGCATCGGCCCCGAGATGCCCCGCGAGCTGATCCGCAAGGAAATCGCCGCCGGCCGTATCGGTGGCACCTTCAACTCCATCACCCGCCCGGAAAACCGTCCGATGCAGGACGCGGCCATGCGCAGCCGGCTGAAGATCCCGATGTTCTTCGCCTACGACGTGATCCACGGCCACCGCACGATCTTCCCGATCAGCCTGGCCCTGGCGTCCAGCTGGGACATGGAGGCCATCGGCCGCTCCGGGCGCATCGCTGCCCAGGAAGCCGCCGCCGACAGCCTCGACATCACCTTCGCGCCGATGGTCGACATCTCCCGCGACCCGCGTTGGGGCCGTACCTCCGAAGGTTTCGGTGAGGACACCTACCTGGTTTCACGCATCGCCGACGTCATGGTCAAGGCGTTCCAGGGCGTGAGCCCCGCGAATGCCGACAGCATCATGGCCAGCGTCAAGCATTTCGCCCTGTATGGCGCGGTGGAAGGCGGTCGCGACTACAACGTGGTCGACATGAGCCCGGTCAAGATGTACCAGGACTACCTGCCGCCGTACCACGCGGCGATCAAGGCCGGTTCGGGCGGCGTGATGGTGGCGTTGAACTCGATCAACGGCGTGCCTGCCACCGCCAACACCTGGCTGATGAACGACCTGCTGCGCCGGGACTGGGGCTTCAAGGGCGTGGCCGTGAGCGACCATGGCGCGATCTTCGAGCTGATCAAGCACGGCGTGGCCAAGGATGGGCGCGAAGCCGCCAAGCTGGCGATCAAGGCCGGCATCGACATGAGCATGAACGACTCGTTGTATGCCAAGGAATTGCCGGGGCTGCTCAAGTCCGGCGAGATCGAACAGAGCGACATCGATAACGCCGTGCGCGAAGTGCTCGGTGCCAAATATGACATGGGCCTGTTCAAGGACCCGTACCTGCGCATCGGCAAGGCCGAGGATGACCCGGCCGACACCTACGCCGAAAGCCGCCTGCACCGTGCCGACGCACGCGACATCGCACGCCGCAGCCTGGTGTTGCTGAAAAACCAGAACAACACCCTGCCGCTGAAAAAATCCGCGACCATCGCCCTGGTCGGCCCGCTGGCCAAGGCGCCTATCGACATGATGGGCAGTTGGGCCGCCGCCGGACGGCCTGCGCAATCGGTGACGCTGCTCGACGGTTTGAACGCGGTGATCGGCGAAAAAGGCAAGATCATCTATGCCCGTGGCGCCAACATCACCAACGACAAGGCCGTGGTCGACTACCTGAACTTCCTCAACTTCGATGCGCCGGAAGTGGTGGACGACACCCGCCCTGCCCACGTGATGATCGACGAGGCCGTGAAGGCCGCCAAGGATGCCGATGTGGTGGTGGCTGCCGTGGGTGAATCCCGTGGCATGTCCCACGAATCCTCGAGCCGCACCGACCTGAACATCCCGCAAAGCCAGCGCGACCTGATCAAGGCCTTGAAAGCCACCGGCAAGCCGCTGGTACTGGTGTTGATGAACGGCCGCCCGCTGTCGATTGTTGAAGAGAACCAACAGGCCGATGCGATCCTGGAAACCTGGTTCGCCGGCACCGAAGGCGGCAACGCCATCGCCGACGTGCTGTTTGGTGACTACAACCCGTCGGGGAAGCTGCCGATCACGTTCCCACGCTCGGTGGGGCAGATTCCGACCTACTACAACCACCTGACCGTCGGCCGACCGTTCACCCCAGGCAAACCGGGCAACTACACCTCGCAGTACTTCGATGACACCACCGGGCCCCTGTTCCCGTTTGGCTATGGCCTGAGCTACACCACGTTCACCCTGTCGGACATGGCGCTGTCGTCCACCACGCTGAACAAGACCGGCAAGCTCGACGCCAGTGTCACGGTGACCAACACCGGCAAGGTGGATGGCGAAACCGTGGTGCAGTTGTATATCCAGGACGTGGCCGGCTCGATGATCCGCCCGATCAAAGAGTTGAAAAACTTCCAGAAGGTCATGCTCAAGGCGGGTGAGGAGCGCACGCTGCACTTCACCATCACCGAGGAAGACCTGAAGTTCTACAACACCCAGCTCAAGTTCGCCGCGGAGCCGGGTCAGTTCAACGTGCAGATTGGCCTGGACTCCCAGGAGGTGCAGCAGCAGACGTTTGAATTGCTCTGAAGCCTGACACCGTCAAAAAATGTGGGAGCAAGCCCGCTCCCACATTTGTTTAGCGGTGTTTTTCTTAACCGCGTCTATCGAGCAAATTTACCACCAACCGATCAACCCACCCCCACACCCGTTGTTTCACCCGCCGCCACAATGGCCGCGACTTCCACGCCTCCAGGCTCACCACCTGGCTCTGGGCAAAATCTCGTTCAAAACTCTCTTTAACTGCCAGCGTCAGCTCAGGGTCCAACGCCTCCAGGTTGGCTTCCAGGTTGAGACGCAGGTTCCAGTGATCGAAGTTGCACGACCCAACGCTGACCCAGTCATCCACCAGCACCATTTTGAGGTGCAGAAAGCACGGCTGGTACTCAAAGATCTGTACACCCGAGCGCAGCAAACGCGGGTAATAACGGTGCCCGGCGTAACGCACAGACGGGTGATCGGTGCGCGGGCCGGTGAGCAGCAAACGCACATCCACCCCGCGCCCGGCCGCGCGGCGCAAAGCGCGACGAACGCTCCAGGTCGGCAGAAAATAGGGCGTGGCCAGCCAGATGCGCTGGTGACTGTTATTCAGGGCACGGATCAGCGATTGCAAAATATCGCGATGCTGACGGGCGTCGGCGTAAGCCACACGACCCAGGCCCGGCCCAGTCGCCGGCAACTTGGGCAAACGCGGCAAACCAAAGTGAGTGGAGGGTTTCCACTCCCGGCGCGCTGCGTTGGCGTGCCATTGACGGTCGAACAGCGCCTGCCAGTCCAACACCAGCGGGCCGCTGATTTGCACCATCACTTCATGCCAGTCGGCGGTGTCTTGGCCCGGCGTCCAGAATTCATCCGTCACCCCTGTGCCGCCGACCACGGCAATGCTCTGGTCGATCAGCAACAGCTTGCGGTGGTCGCGGTAAAAGTTACGCATCCAGCGACGCCAGCTCAGGCGGTTGTAGAAACGCAGCGCCACACCGGCGTCGGTCAAGCGTTTGCGCAGCCCGAGGGTGAACGCCAGGCTGCCATAATCATCGAACAGGCAACGCACCTGCACGCCACGCTCGGTCGCCTGCACCAGCGCCTGCACCAGCGCTTCGGCACAGGCCCCGGCTTCCACCAGATAGAGTTCAAGGTCCACTTGCCGCTCGGCGCGGGCGATGCCCACCAGCATCTGCGGGAAGAATTGCGGGCCGTCGATCAGCAACTCGAACCGATTGGCGCTGCGCCATGGAAACACCGCGCCGCTCATGTCAGCGCGCGGTAAAGATCAGCACCGCACCCACCGGTACCGACAAACTGATCGACGCAAGCCCCGCCGCCTTGCGCAACGCCGCCACACCCGGCGCCAGATCGAAATCTTCGGCATGCAGCACCACCGGTTCCAGGGTCACCACTTGGAAACGTCGGTCGTCCAAGCGCGTGGCCAGCAACTCGGCGCTGTAGGTCTGGGTTTTGCCATGCAGGGTCACGGACAGCGGCAGGCGCAATTCCAACTGCGCTCCGGGCGCGAGATCATTGATGGGTTGCAGATTGATCTGTGCGCTGATCAACGCTTCGGGGAAGGTCTTGATCTCGAACAGCTGATTGCGCATGCGCTCATCGCGCAGCGGAATGCCGCTGTTGACCGACTCCACTTCCACTTCCAACTGGGCCGCACCTTTGCTGTCGACCTTGCCGTGCAGGACTAGGAAGCGGTGGACTTCAGCAATCTCGGTGTTTTTGGTGGTAACGAACGATAGGCGCGAGGATTCGTTATCCAGGTACCAGTCGGCGTGGGCAGGCACAGCGGCGGTGGCCAAGAGGGCGAAGGCCAGGGGATTGAAGAGAGAAGCGTTGAACATAAAGACTCGCGGGGAAAAAAACTGAACGAACCTTAAGCGCAATCTCATGAACGGCGCAAATCCAATGTGGGGACGTTTGCGGCGTCAGGGCGTCAGGCGGCAACCCTGGCGGTCCCCCAACCACCGCGCACTGTGCGTACGCCCCAACCCACTCGCCGTCACTTCACTGCGCGCCGGGTTGTCGCTGAATGCGCTGGTCGGCACGTATTGCTTTACATACCCACGGCAATACTCGGCCGGGTTGTTCGCCACATACCGACACGAGCAATACTCCTTGGCGGTGTACGCCGCAATGATGTCGGGAAAGGCTTGCAGGTTGACGCGCTCGTGCCAGAGCCACCCCAGCAGGGCGAGAAGCAGCAGGATAAACAGGCTGGTGAACGGACGACGGCGGATCATGGTTGCACCGCCGCAAGCACGCGCTTGAGCAGTTCGTTGTGGCGGTAGCTGCCGTCGCGGTCGTCGCCATAGCGCACGATCACCAGGCGTTCGTCGGGCATCACGTACAGCGCCTGGCCCCAATGGCCGAGGGCGGCGAAGGTATCGACGGGGGCGTCGGGCCAGGGCCGTGGAGTGCCTTGATTGAGCCACCAATGGCCGCCAGGGACGGCTTCGTCCTGGCCGGCTTTGTATTTATCGAACGGCTGGCGATTGAAGGTCACCCAATCCTTTGGCAGCAACTGTTGATCCCCCCAACGCCCATCCCGCGCCATCAGCAGACCGACGCGCGCCAGGTCGCGGGCGGTGAGGTAGGCGTAGGACGAGGCGACAAAGGTTTCATCGGCGTCGGTTTCCCACGTGGCACTGCGGATACCCAAGGGCTTGAACAGTGCGTCCCAGGGGTAACTCATATAAGCCTTGAGGCCGAGCATGCCTTTGAGGGCGGCGGACAGGATGTTGGTGTCGCCGCTGGAGTAACGAAAGGCCTGGCCGGGTGCGCTGGCCGCCTCCGTGTCCGCGGCAAAGTCAGCCATATCGGCGCGGCCACGGGTGTAGAGCATCGCCACCACAGAAGAGTTCAATGGCGCGTATTCGTAGTCTTCCTGCCAGTCCAGGCCCGAGGCCCAGTGCAGCAAATCGGCCATGGTCACGGTTGGGTGTTGCTTCATCGGCGGGTAGAAGCGCGCGACCGGGTCGGTCAATTTAAAGCGGTTATCGCCATAGGCCACGCCCAGCACGGTGGCCATCAGGCTTTTACTGATGGACCAGGTGAGGTGCGGCGTGCTGGCGGTGGTGGGTGCGGCGTAGCGTTCGTAGATAACCTCGCCGTCGCGGATCACCAGCAACGCGTCGGTGCGAATGCCTTGGCGGGTGGTGTCGTCTCGCGCAGGGAAAGCGTAGGCATCCAAGGCGTCGACGGCAGGACCTGCGAGCGGTGTGCCCTTGGCCCATTCTTTGTCGGGCCAGGTTTCGGCGTGGACGGTAACGGTGACGAGTAGCAAGGCAACGCACAACAGGCCTCTGACCATGGACGCAAACTCAAGGAGGGCATTAAAGCCCGCGAGCCTAGCCGAGGGCGATGACAGATTTGCGACAGCGAGGGCTGTCATTCAACCGTCACCGTAACTTCATGGAGATGACACCGAGCCTACATAGCCTGACTTTGGACAACAAAGTCGACCGGCCGAAACGTGGCCGGCACTCGGAGACTCGCCATGACTCAGATCGCCCGCATCAGCGACACCGGCAATGAACGCCGTCTGCAAGCCGAACGCCTGATCGGCGCACAGGCTTTGCAGGAAGCCCAGGCCTTGCGGTTCAACGTGTTCAGCGGCGAGTTCAACGCCAAGCTGAAAGGCGCGGAACTGGGCCTGGACATGGATGACTATGATGTTCACTGCAGCCACATCGGCGTGCGGGACTTGAACAGCGGTCGATTGGTCGCCACCACCCGTTTGCTCGACCACCAGGCCGCCAGCACCCTGGGCCGGTTCTACAGCGAAGAAGAGTTCAGCCTGCACGGTTTACTGCACTTGCAGGGCCCGATCCTGGAAATCGGCCGCACCTGCGTCGACCCCGCCTACCGTAACGGCGGCACGATTGCCGTGTTGTGGGGCGAGTTGGCCGAAGTGTTGAACCAAGGCGGCTACAGCTACCTGATGGGGTGCGCAAGCATCCCGATGCACGACGGCGGCATCCAGGCTCACGCGATCATGCAGCGTCTGCGCGAACGCTACCTGTGCAACGAACACCTGCGTGCCGAACCGAAGAAACCACTGCCGGCACTGGACCTGCCGTCCAACGTAATCGCCGAGATGCCACCGCTGCTCAAGGCCTATATGCGCCTGGGTGCGAAGATCTGCGGCGAGCCGTGCTGGGATGAAGATTTCCAAGTGGCCGACGTGTTCATCCTGCTCAAGCGCGATGAGCTATGCCCGCGTTACGCCCGCCACTTCAAGGCAGCCATGTGATGAGCCGCCTGCGGATCTACGGGCGCATTGCCCGCGTGTTAGTGGTGGTGGCGCTGGGCTTGAGCATGGCCAGCGTGTTTGGCCTGTTTGAGCGTTTGGGCGTAGCCAACTCGATGGTGCGCCGCCAGCGCTGGTCGCGGTTCTTCATGGCGCGCCTGACCAATGCTCTGCCCTTTCGCGTGACGGTGCACGGCGAGTTGCCAACGCAGCCGATGCTGTGGGTGAGCAACCACGTGTCCTGGACCGATATTCCGCTGCTGGGCGCTGTGGCACCGATGTCGTTCCTGTCCAAGGCCGAAGTGCGCACCTGGCCGGTGGCCGGCTGGTTGGCGGCTAAAGCGGGCAGCCTGTTTATCCGCAGGGGTTCGGGTGACAGCCAGTTGATCCGCAAGCAGATGACCCGTCATCTGGAGCAACAGCACCCGCTGCTGATGTTCCCGGAAGGCACCACCACCGACGGCCGCAGCCTGCGCACGTTCCACGGGCGCTTGCTGGCCAGTGCGATCGATGCGGATGTGTCGCTGCAACCGGTGGCGATCCGTTATTTGCGCGACGGCCAAGTGGACCCACTGGCACCGTTTATTGGCGATGATGATTTGCTGTCGCACCTGATGCGTCTGTTTGGCAATGACCAGGGTGATGTGGAGATTCATGTGCTCAAGCCGATTGCCTGTGCCGGGCAGGAACGCGCGGCGCTGGCTTATCAGGCGCAGCAGGCGGTGCAGAGAGCGTTGTTCGGGCCGCTGCCGGAGGCAGAACAAGTGGACGCTCGACCGGCGTTCGCGGCCTGAGGCGAGCAGGGTCAAAAAAATGTGGGAGCGGGCTTGCTCGCTCCCACATTTAGATCCCAATAGTCAGTTGGGCTTGTGCAAATTTCTGCAGCTCGGGGTAGAACACTCGAAAGTCTTCACTCAACGGCTCATATAACACCTGCAACTCCTGCATGGCATGTCGCAGTTCCTCGGGCTGTGTCAGCCGCCGCGAGATCCCGCGCAACACCTGCTCCATCACCGCAAACTCACGGTAAGAACCCAACCAATCATCCGCCGCCATATACGGCGCAATCTGCGCCAGCCGCCCCGGCAACTGCGGCTCGGCCGCCAGCACGCGGTACACCTGCGACGTGAAGCGCTCCAGCGGCTGGTCAGCATACAGCGCCCAATCCCGCGCCAGGCAGTGGTCGAAAAAAACATCGAGGACGATGCCGGCATAGCGCCGGCGGGTCAGGCTGAAGCGTGACAACGCCTCCCCCACCAACGGGTGACTGTCGGTAAAACGATCAATGGAGCGGTGCAGCTGGATAGCCGATTCGATTTGCGGGCCGAACTGACCCTGCAGGCGCCCTTTGACGAAATCGCCATACAGGCTACCCAGCAATTGCGCAGGAAGCTGGCCGCCCAAGTGCAGATGTGCGAGATAATTCATGGCGCGCAGTCTATCACTGCCAGCAACGTATCGTTATAACCCGATATACCGATTAAGCCTAGGTTCAGATCAAAATCATATTGGTATATCGGGATAGAGCGATTTAAAGTTCGCCTCATCGCGATATAACGCTTTACGAAACCGAGCACCTGCCATGTCCATCGACCTCGACGAAATAATAAAAGCCCTGGCGCACCCAGTACGACGAGACATCCTCACTTGGCTGAAAGACCCGAAAGTGCAGTTCCCCGAGCAACTGCACAACCACGAATACGGCATCTGTGCCGGTCAGATCGATCAGCGCTGCGGTTTGTCCCAGTCGACCGTGTCGGCCCACCTGGCGACCTTGCAACGCGCAGGGTTGATCAGCAGCCAGAAGGCCGGCCAGTGGCACTTTTTCAAACGCAACGAGGAAACCATCCAGGCCTTCCTCACGGCGCTCATCACTGAACTCAGCGCTGACGAAAACGTAGCGCTGTAACAAGGAAACGATAATGCCCCTCTCGCTACTCATACTGGCCCTCAGCGCCTTCGCCATCGGTACCACCGAGTTCGTCATCATGGGCTTGCTGCCCGATGTAGCGGCGGACCTGGGTGTGTCGATTCCTGGCGCCGGCTGGCTGGTCACCGGCTACGCCTTGGGTGTGGCCATCGGTGCACCGTTCATGGCACTGGCCACCGCCAAGCTGCCACGCAAGGCGGCACTGGTAGCGTTGATGGGTATCTTCATTATCGGCAACCTGCTCTGCGCCCTGGCCAGTGACTACAACGTGCTGATGTTTGCCCGCGTCGTCACCGCGCTGTGCCACGGTGCTTTCTTTGGGATTGGTTCAGTGGTAGCGGCGAACCTGGTGCCGGCCAACAAACGTGCCTCGGCCGTAGCCTTGATGTTCACCGGTTTGACCCTGGCCAACGTGCTTGGCGTACCACTGGGTACCGCACTGGGCCAAGAAGCCGGCTGGCGCTCGACGTTCTGGGCGGTGACGGTGATGGGTGTGGTGGCGTTGATTGGCTTGATCCGTTTCCTGCCCGCCAAGCGTGATGAAGAGAAACTCGACATGCGCGCCGAACTGGCCGCGCTCAAAGGCGTCGGCATCAGGCTGTCGCTGAGCATGACCGCGCTGTTCGCCGCGTCTATGTTCACCCTCTTCACCTACGTTGCGCCGCTGCTCGGCGATGTCACCGGCGTGTCGCCCACAGGCGTGACCTGGACCCTGCTGCTGATCGGCCTGGGCCTCACCGTGGGCAATATCATTGGCGGCAAGCTGGCGGACAAACGCCTGGCGGCCACCCTGATCGGCGTGTTCATCAGTATGGCGGTAGTTTCCACCGCGCTGACCTGGACCAGCGTCGCCATCATCCCGACTGAAATCACCTTGTTCCTGTGGGCCACCGCCTCGTTCGCCGCCGTGCCTGCGTTGCAGATCAACGTGGTGAGCTTTGGCAAGGCCGCACCGAACCTGGTGTCCACCCTGAACATCGGCGCCTTCAACATCGGCAACGCCCTTGGCGCCTGGGTCGGCGGCAGTGTGATAGCCCACGGTTTCGGCCTGACCAGTGTGCCGTTAGCCGCAGCGGCCCTGGCGATCCTCGCGCTGGTGGTGACCCTGATTACTTTCCGTCAGAGCGGCGATGCCGGCCTGGCCCCTGCGACCAACTGATCCACTTCAAAGACAAAGGTATTTTCCCGATGACGACTATTTTCGATCCGATCAAACTGGGCGACCTGGAACTGTCGAACCGCATCATCATGGCGCCGCTGACCCGCTGCCGTGCAGACGACGGCCGCGTACCCAACGCGCTGATGGCCGAGTACTACGTGCAACGCGCTTCCGCCGGGCTGATCCTCAGCGAAGCCACTTCCGTGACGCCGCTGGGCGTGGGCTACCCGGATACCCCGGGCATCTGGTCCAACGACCAGGTACGCGGCTGGGCCAACGTGACCAAGGCGATTCATGGCGCAGGCGGCAAGATCTTCCTGCAGCTGTGGCATGTGGGCCGTATTTCCCACGAGTCGTACTTGAACGGCGAAACTCCGGTTGCACCGAGCGCGATCCAACCTAAAGGACACGTCAGCCTGGTGCGCCCACTGGCCGACTACCCGACCCCTCGCGCGCTGGAAACCGCTGAAATCGCCGACATCGTCGACGCATACCGCACCGGTGCCGAGAACGCCAAGGCCGCCGGTTTTGACGGCGTGGAAATCCACGGTGCCAATGGCTACCTGCTCGACCAATTCCTGCAAAGCAGCACCAACCAGCGTACCGACAACTACGGTGGTTCCCTGGAAAACCGTGCACGCCTGCTGCTGGAAGTGACTGACGCCGCCATCGAAGTCTGGGGCGCCGGTCGCGTGGGTGTGCACTTGGCACCACGCGCCGACTCCCATGACATGGGCGACGACAACCTGGCGCAGACCTTCACCTACGTCGCCAGCGAATTGGGCAAGCGTGGCATCGCCTTCATCTGCTCGCGTGAAAAGGAAGGCGCTGACAGCCTCGGCCCACAACTCAAAAAAGCCTTTGGCGGTATGTACATTGCCAACGAACGCTTCACCAAGGACAGCGCCAACGCCTGGCTGGCTGAAGGCAAGGCGGATGCGGTGGCCTGGGGCGTGCCGTTTATTGCCAACCCGGACTTGCCAGCGCGGCTGAAGGCGGATGCGCCGCTGAATGAGCCACGCCCGGACACCTTCTACAGCAAGGGCCCGGTCGGTTATATCGACTACCCGACGCTGGCGCTCTGACGTAACGTGCTGAAATGAAAAAGCCCCGGCTCGCAGGAACCGGGGCTTTTTTACTCGTACCTTGAACACACCAACTACCCCATGTGTGCAGCCAGGGGTACCACTCCTTCACACCCTTGCAACAAAATCGCTACAAAATACTTAGCCGGCTACCTATCAACCACCCGCCAGCCCGTATATAAAGTCACCCCACCAATCAGGCAAAAGGACGATTGACCATCCTTACGCTTTACTGTTGACACAACCTGATGCAATTACGCATTTTGTCTCAGTTGCGCAGGCTCGGGCTCCAGCGCAGCATGTCCAGCCCTGCGTCCACCCAGCGCTCGGCTTCCTGATGTAGCTGGAAGCTGTCGGGGACCAGCAGCCATTGGCCGATCAGCCCGTTGATGTAGGCGTGGATACACACCGCGCCACGGGTGGTGTCGAGGTTTTCCGGAAGCTGCCCGCGATGGACCGCGTTACGCAACGTCAGGCTGATGCGCAGGTTGCATTCCAGGCTGTGGGTCTGACGCTGACGGCGCATGTCGCACATTTCATCGGTGAATTCGCACTTATGGAACAAGATCTCGTTGATGCGCCGGGTTTTCGGGTCCAAGGCCACTTGATGGAACAAATGAATCAGCAGCTTGCGCATGCAGCCCAGCGGGTCGAGTTCGTCCTCGCTTTCACTGGCCCTGGCCAATTCGTCCAGCGGCTCATGAAGGGTATCGAGCAGCGCCTGCAGCAAATCGGATTTGTTGCTGAAATGCCAGTAGATAGCACCCCGCGTCACACCGGCCAGCGCGGCGATGTCCGCCAGCGTAGTGCGCGCAACGCCGCGCTCATAGAAGGCTTGCTCGGCGGCTTGGAGGATCTGGCTGCGCGTTTCCTGAGCTTCCTCTTTAGTGCGACGAACCATGGCAGTAAAACCTCAATCAGGACACTTGAGACTATCGTTAAGCCAGAATTAATAGCCGGTAACGATCATCTGAATATTTGTGGGACGACACCGTCATGGGTGCCGAACGTAATGGAATCGAGGCTTTGGGCGTTGCTTTGTCAACATTGCGCAGAGCCTGTCAAGAGTTTACAAACAACCATGAACGTAAGTATATTGCGTAGCAAGCTACTTATCCACTCGCCGTTTGCTTTTTACCTTTCCACACTGCTGGTGCGCACTCTGCGCGCCTGACCCGAGGATCTTCATGCAACTTAAGCCAGCTGTTACCGCTCTGGTCACTGCCGTCGCCCTGGCATCGCTGCTCAGCGGATGTAAAAAGGAAGAAGCGGCTCCGCCCGCTCAAACCCCTCAGGTCGGCGTGGTCACCATTCAACCGCAAGCCTTTACCCTGACAACCGAGCTGCCAGGCCGTACTACCGCCTACCGCATCGCGGAAGTTCGCCCGCAGGTCAACGGCATCATTCTCAAGCGCCTGTTCAAGGAAGGCGCGGACGTGAAGGAAGGGCAACAGCTCTACCAGATCGACCCATCGGTGTATGAAGCCACTCTGAAAAGCGCGCAAGCCACGCTGACCCAGACCAAATCCATCACCGACCGCTACAAGCAGTTGGTCGATGAGCAAGCCGTGAGCCGTCAGGAATACGACACCGCCGTCGCCAACCGCATGACCGCAGAAGCAAACGTTCAAACCGCGCAGATCAATGTGCGTTACACCAAGGTGTACGCGCCGATCGCCGGTCGCATCGGCCGTTCTTTGGTCACCGAAGGCGCGCTGGTCAGCAACGGCCAAGCCGACTCCATGGCCGTCATCCAGCAACTCGACCCGATCTACGTCGACGTCACGCAGTCTTCGGTAGAAATGCTGAAACTGCGCCGCGACCTGGAAAGCGGCCAGCTGGAAAAAGCCGGCGCCAATGCCGCCAAGGTCAAGCTGACCCTGGAAGACGGCAGCGACTACGGCCAGGATGGCAAGCTGGAATTCTCCGAAGTGTCGGTTGACCAGACCACCGGTTCCGTGACCCTGCGCGCCGTGTTCCCCAACCCTGACCACACCCTGCTGCCTGGCATGTTCGTACACGCCCAGTTGAAAGCCGGCGTGAACAGCAAGGCGATCCTGGCTCCGCAACAAGGCGTAACCCGCGACCTCAAAGGCATCCCGACGGCCCTGATCGTCAATGCCGACAACAAAGTCGAGCAGCGCGTCCTGGTCGCCAACCGCACCGTCGGCGCCTACTGGCTGGTGGAAAAAGGCTTGAACGCCGGTGACCGTGTGATCACCGAAGGCTTGCAGTACGTCAAGCCTGGCGCCGAAGTCAAGGTTAAGGAGGCGGATAACGCCAAGCCTGCTGGAACGGTTGCTGCTCCTGCTGCCACTACGGGCAAAGGGGAGTAATTCATGTCGAAATTTTTTATCGACCGTCCCATTTTCGCCTGGGTAATTGCCCTGGTGATCATGCTGGTCGGGGCACTGTCGATCCTGAAGTTGCCCATCAACCAATATCCGGCCATCGCGCCAACCGCCATCGACATCCAGGTGACCTACCCAGGCGCGTCCGCACAAACCGTGCAGGACACCGTGGTGCAGGTGATCGAGCAACAGCTCAACGGTATCGACAACCTGCGTTATGTCGCCTCGGACAGTAACTCCGACGGCAGCATGACCATCACCGCGACGTTCAACCAGGGTACCAACCCGGACATCGCCCAGGTTCAGGTGCAGAACAAACTGAACCTGGCGACCCCACTGCTGCCGCAAGAAGTGCAGCAGCAGGGTATCCGCGTGACCAAGTCGGTGAAGAACTTCCTGATGGTGATTGGGCTGGTGTCGGAAGACGGCAGCATGAACAAGGACGACCTGTCCAACTACATCGTGTCCAACATCCAGGACCCGATCTCGCGGACCGCGGGTGTCGGTGACTTCCAGGTGTTCGGTTCGCAGTACGCCATGCGTATCTGGCTGGACCCGGCCAAGCTGAACAACTTCCAGTTGACCCCGGTCGATGTCAGCACGGCCATCTCCGCACAGAACGTCCAGGTCGCCACCGGCCAGTTGGGCGGCCTGCCTGCCCTACCCGGCAACCAGCTGAACGCAACCATCATCGGCAAGACCCGTCTGCAAACCGCAGAGCAATTCGGCAACATCCTGATGAAGGTGAACACCGACGGCTCCCAGGTTCGCCTGCGTGATGTGGCCCGTATCGAACTGGGTGGCCAGAACTACAGCATCAGCGCGCAGTTCAACGGTAATCCGGCTTCCGGTATGGCGATCAAGCTCGCTTCGGGTGCTAACGCCCTCGACACCGCCAAGGCTATCCGCGCCACAGTGGCGTCCCTGGAGCCGTTCTTCCCGCCAGGCATGAAGGCGGTGGTGCCGTATGACACCACGCCTGTAGTGACCGAATCGATCTCCGGCGTGGTGCACACCCTGGTCGAAGCGATCGTGCTGGTGTTCCTGGTGATGTTCCTGTTCCTGCAGAACTTCCGCGCCACCATCATCACCACCATGACGGTGCCGGTGGTATTGCTGGGTACCTTCGGGATCCTCGCGGCGTTCGGCTTCACCATCAACACCCTGACCATGTTCGGCATGATCCTGGCCATCGGCTTGCTGGTGGACGATGCCATCGTGGTGGTGGAAAACGTTGAGCGGGTAATGGCCGAGGAACACCTGTCGCCGAAAGAGGCGACGGTCAAGTCCATGGGCCAGATCCAGGGCGCCCTGGTGGGTATTGCCCTGGTGCTGTCGGCGGTACTGTTGCCGATGGCCTTCTTTGGCGGCTCCACCGGTGTGATCTACAAACAGTTCTCCATCACCATTGTTTCGGCCATGGCGCTGTCGGTACTGGTTGCCCTGATCTTCACCCCGGCCTTGTGCGCCACCTTGCTCAAGCCGATCGACCCTGAAAAACACGGCCAACCCAAGCGCGGTTTCTTCGGCTGGTTCAACCGCACCTTCGACCGTGGCGTACTGAGCTACGAGCGCGGCGTGGGCAACATGATCAAGCACAAGATCCCGGCGTTCCTGGTGTACGCACTGATCTTCGCCGGCATGATCTGGCTGTTCATGCGCATCCCTGCCGCGTTCCTGCCCGATGAGGACCAGGGCGTGATCTTTGCCCAGGTGCAGACGCCTGTGGGTTCTTCGGCTGAACGTACGCAGAAAGTCATCGATGACATGCGTAGATACCTGCTCAATGACAAGGAAGGCGAGCCTGGCGAAGGCAAAGGCGTGAAATCGGTGTTTACCGTAACCGGCTTCAACTTCGCCGGTCGTGGCCAGAGTTCGGGCCTGGCCTTCGTGATGCTCAAGCCGTGGGATGAACGTGATGCGTCCACCTCCGTGTTTGAAATCGCCAAGCGCGCCCAGGGTTACTTCATGCAGACCTTCCAGGACGCCATGGTATTCGCCATTGTGCCGCCGTCTGTTCTGGAGCTGGGTAACGCCACCGGTTTCGACGTGTTCCTGCAAGACCAGGGCGGTGTCGGCCATGAGAAGTTGATGGCGGCCCGTAACCAGTTCCTGGGCATGGCTGCCCAGAGCAAGATCCTCGCGGGTGTGCGCCCCAACGGCGTGAACGATGAGCCGCAGTATGAGCTCACCGTCGACGACGAGAAGGCCAGCGCCCAGGGCATCACGTTGTCGAACATCAACCAGACCCTGGCAATTGCCTTGGGTGGCAGCTACGTCAACGACTTCATCGACCGTGGTCGGGTGAAGAAAGTCTACGTGCAAGGTGAAGCCGCCAGCCGCATGTCGCCTGAAGACCTGAACAAATGGTACGTGCGCAGCGACTCCGGGAAGATGGTGCCGCTGTCGGCCATCGCCTCGGGCAAGTGGATCTACGGCTCGCCGAAGCTCTCGCGCTATAACGGTGTGGCGGCGATGGAAATCCTCGGCACCCCGGCACCGGGCTACAGCACCGGTGACGCCATGACGGAAGTCGAACGCATCGCCAAGCAATTGCCGGCGGGTATCGGCTACGCCTGGACGGGCTTGTCGTACGAAGAACGCTTGTCCGGTTCCCAGGCACCTGCGCTGTACGCTTTGTCGCTGCTCGTGGTGTTCCTGTGCCTGGCGGCACTGTACGAAAGCTGGTCGATCCCGATTGCGGTGGTACTCGTAGTGCCGCTGGGCGTGGTGGGTGCGTTGATCGCCACCAGCATGCGCGGGTTGTCCAACGACGTGTTCTTCCAGGTGGGCCTGTTGGTGACGGTGGGCCTGGCGGCGAAAAACGCCATCCTGATCGTGGAGTTCGCCAAAGAGCTTCACGAACAGGGCAAAGGCATCGTCGAGGCGGCCATCGAGGCGTCCCGTATGCGTCTGCGTCCAATCATCATGACCTCCATGGCGTTCATCCTCGGCGTACTGCCGCTGGCGATCTCCTCAGGCGCAGGTTCAGGCAGCCAGCACGCGATCGGTACCGGTGTAATTGGCGGTATGATCACGGCCACAGTGTTGGCGATCTTCTGGGTGCCGTTGTTCTTTGCAACCGTGTCCGCCATCGGCGACCGTAAACCGAAAGAAACCAAGCAAACTCCTAAAGAGGCTGGCCAATGAGCAAGTCGCTACTTTCCCTAGCCGTCACGGCATTCGTGCTCAGTGGCTGCTCGCTGATACCTGACTATCAGCGCCCCGAAGCGCCAGTGGCCGCGCAGTTCCCGCAGGGGCCAGCGTATTCGTCGGCCCAGGCACCGAGCCAGGCCGCTGCCGAACAAGGCTGGAAGCAGTTTTTCCATGACCCTGCCCTGCAACAGTTGATCCAGACCGCGCTGGTGAACAACCGTGACCTGCGCGTTGCGGCCCTGAACATCGACGCCTACGCGGCGCAGTACAGCATCCAGCGTGCCGACCTGTTCCCGGCCGTATCGGCCAATGGCAGCGGCAGCCGCCAGCGTGTGCCGGCCCGTGCCTCCCAGACCGGCAAAGCGAACATCACCAGCCAATACTCGGCCACCCTCGGGATCAGCTCTTATGAGCTGGACCTGTTCGGTCGCGTACGCAGCCTGAGTGAAGAAGCGCTGCAGAAGTACTTCGCCACTGAAGAAGCACGCCGCAGCACCCAGATCAGCCTGGTGGCCAGCGTGGCCAATGCCTACCTGACCTGGCAAGCCGATAAGGAACTGCTCAAGCTGACCCAGGACACCCTGGGCGCCTTCGAGCAGAGCTTCAAGCTCACCTCGCGCAGCAACGAAGTCGGCGTGACCTCGGCCCTCGACCTGAGCCAGGCACGCACCTCGGTGGAAAACGCCCGCGTGCAGCTTGCCCGGTATACGCGCCAGGTGGCCCAGGACGAAAACAGCCTGACCCTGCTGCTGGGCACTGGCCTGCCGGCGAATATCGCCAGCAAGCCGCTGTCGGATGACCTGCTCAGCGAAGTGCCGGCCGGGTTGCCCTCGGACCTGCTGCAACGTCGTCCAGACATCCTGCAGGCCGAGTACAACCTCAAGGCGGCCAACGCCAACATCGGCGCCGCCCGTGCTGCGTTCTTCCCGAGCATCAGCTTGACGGCCAACGCCGGCACCCTGAGCCCGGACCTCGGCGGCCTGTTCAAAGGCGGCTCGGGCACCTGGTCGTTCGCTCCGCAGATCAACATCCCGATCTTCAACGCCGGCAGCCTGCGCGCCAGCCTGGACTACTCGAAGATCCAGAAAGAGATCAACGTGGCGAACTACGAGAAGGCGATCCAGACCGGCTTCCAGGAAGTCTCCGACGGCCTCGCCGCGCGTGAGACCTACAAGCAGCAACTGGAGGCCCAGCGTGGCTTTGTCGCGGCCAACCAGGATTACTACCGCCTGGCCGAGCGTCGCTACCGCATTGGTGTCGACAGCAACCTGACGTTCCTTGACGCTCAGCGCCAACTGTTCAGTGCCCAGCAGTCGCTGATCACCGACCGCCTGGCGCAGTTGAACAGCGAGGTCAACCTGTACAAGGCCCTCGGCGGCGGCTGGAACGAGCAGAGCGCGAAGAACGAGCCGTTGAAAGAAGAAGCACCGGCACTGAAGTTGTTCTGATGCGGTTGTAAAAAAGTAACGCCGCTGTAAACAAAACCGCTTCCCTCACCGGAAGCGGTTTTTTTATGCCTGATGGGTGGCGTAGTGAGCGGGCTCAAACGCCCATTGCCTTGCTTTTCGCCCAACCTTTCAGGATAAAATTGGTCACAGATTCTTACAGACCGCAGAGGGAGCTTGTCGTAATGATCGTAGGAATCGACCTGGGGACCACCAACAGTCTCGCCGCTGTCTGGCGCGGTGATACCGCCGAATTGGTACCCAATGCCCTTGGCCAGTTGCTGACCCCAAGCGTGGTCGGTCTGGATGATCAAGGCCGTGTCCTGGTAGGCCAGGCTGCCAAAGAACGCCTGCACACTCACCCGCACCTGACCACGTCGTTGTTCAAGCGCTACATGGGCAGTGCCACCGAAGTGCGCCTGGGCGGCCGCTCATTCCGTCCGGAAGAACTTTGCGCACTGGTGCTCAAAAGCCTGAAGGAAGACATCGAGCGCACCTACGGCCATACCGTCACCGAAGCCGTGATCAGCGTGCCCGCCTATTTCAGCGACGGCCAACGCAAGGCCACACGCATCGCCGGTGAACTGGCCGGGCTCAACGTCGAAAAACTGATCAACGAACCCACCGCTGCCGCCCTCGCCTATGGCCTGCATCAGCGCGACAAGGAAACCTCGTTCCTGGTCTTTGACCTCGGTGGCGGTACCTTCGACGTGTCGATCATTGAGTTGTTCGACGGCGTGATGGAAGTCCGTGCCAGTGCCGGCGACAACTTCCTCGGCGGCGAAGACTTCGACACCCTGCTGCTGGAACACTTCGTCGACAGCCAGCGCAACGCCCAAGGCTTCCCGCCCACCAGCAGCGTACTGCAAGCCCTGCGCCGCGAAGCTGAACGCGTGCGCAAGGCCCTTGGGCAGGACGACAGCGCCGACTTCGCTCTGCGTGTCGATGGCCAGCAATGGGTAAAAACCATTACCCAACAGGAACTGGCCAAGCTCTACACGCCGCTGCTGGAACGCCTGCGCGCACCGATCGAACGGGCTCTGCGTGATGCGCGGATTCGTGTGGGCGACCTGGATGAAATCCTGCTGGTGGGCGGTACCACGCGCATGCCGCTGGTGCGCAAACTCGCCGCCGGTTTGTTCGGACGTTTCCCGTCCATCAGTCTCGACCCGGACCAAGTGGTCGCCCATGGCGCTGCGATCCAGGCGGCGCTCAAAGCCCGCTCCGCCGCATTGGAAGAAGTGGTGCTGACCGACGTCTGCCCCTACACCCTGGGCATCGAAACCTCTAACCAGTACGGTAGCCATATCGAGAGCGGCCATTACCTGCCGCTGATCGAACGCAACAGCAGCGTGCCGGTGAGCAGGGTCAAAAGCGTGGTCACCCTGTCTGACGACCAGACCCGCGTACTGCTGAAGATCTACCAAGGCGAAAGCCGCCTGGTCAAAGACAACATCGAGCTGGGCCAACTGGAAATTCCCGTGCCCAAGCGCAAGGCCGGTGAAGTCTCGCTGGACGTGCGCTTCACTTACGACAACAACGGCCTGCTGGAAGCCCAGGTGAGCATTCCGCTGACCGGCGAGCAACATTCGCTGGTGATCGAGAACAACCCTGGCGTGCTCAGCCCCGAAGAGATCCAGCAACGCCTGCAAGCCCTGGCGCAGTTGAAGGTTCACCCGCGCGACCAACAGGTCAATACCGTACTCACCGCGCGGCTCGAGCGGCTCTACCAGGAAAGCCTCGGCGAACTTCGCGAGCAGCTTGGGCACTGGGCCGGGCAGTTCCAACAGGTGCTCGACTCCCAGGATGAACGCCGCATCCGTGAAGCCCGCAGCGAACTGACCCGGCAACTTGAGCAACTCGACAACGGGTTCTGGCGCTGAGGGAACACACCATGGATTGCTGGACCGTGCTGCAACTGTCGGAAGACGCTGACGAGCGCACCATCAAGCGCAGCTATGCGCGGCTGCTGAAAAGCTGCCGGCCGGATGACGATGCCGCAGGCTTCCAGCGATTGCGCGAAGCCTATGAAGAAGCACTGGCCTACGCACGCTGGCGAGCCGACTGCGAAGAACAGCCAAACATCGCCGCAAAGCCCGCTGCCGAACAGGCCTACGGTAACCTCAACGACCTCGCCGAGTTGATGGACGTCAGCGCCCTGCACCCAGCCCCTTTCGAAGCGCCCAAGGCCGACCCGGCGCATGCCCTGCTCAGTGGACTCAACGTCAGCAACTTCATCGAACGCTGGAACCTGGCCAATCAGCAGGACTGCACCGACGCTTTCCAGGTTGGCTTGCTGCGCCACTGCTTTGAAGCACCGGGCGAACGCAGTCCTATCGCCCAATGGGCGGTACAAAACCTGGAATGGCTGACCCCGTGGCAGCAGGTGGCAATGACCACTTGGCAATACGATGCGCTGACCAGCGAACTGCTGCAGGACTACCGTCACACCTTGCAGGAACTGCTGGAGCAAAAGGCCGAGCGCGAGTTCATCACCCAGCTCACGCAGTACAACAACCAGCCCTGGCTACGGGTGTTCGACCTGCAGCAGCAGTGGCAACGCATCATCCTGCACCTGCTCCACGACACCACCTGGAGCGTGCCGCTGTTCGAGCGGGTGTGCCAGGTGTTTGGTTGGGACGACCAGAAAGGCGTCTACCCGGAACCGGCGTGGATGTGGCGCGAATTGGTGTCGCGTTGTGAGCAGGAAAGTTTCTACGTCAACCTGCAAGAGAAGGCGAACGACACCCGCCGCACCTCTGCCGATGCGTTGGCGGCGCGCCTGTTGCTTACGCCGATGAGCGTGAAGGAACAATGCCGCTTGGTCGCAGGCTTTGATGAGAATGCGTGGAATGCCACTCAACACCTGTCTGAAGTGCTGACCTGGCGCTACCCGGACTTGCTCGAACGACTGCCGGATTCGCACGTTTTCTTCTGGCGAAAATTCCTGCCGCGTGGGGTGACCCTTGATAGCTGGATCAGAGTCTGGGCCGGATTAGCCCTCGCCAACGGCCTGGCCTTTCATCAAGTCCTCGACACTTCGCTGCCGGCCAAATTCTTTTTGTTGATCCTGCTGTCAGTCGCTCCCGCGCTCTGCGCCCTGCGCGGTGCCCAATTATGGGCCGACTTCACCTCACGCCTGATCGTCCAGGACCTGTGGCTCAGCGAACGCCTGTTGCCCAAGCGGCTCAGCGTCGGCCAGTTCAGACTCGTGCTACGCCATGGTATTCCCCAATTGGTGATGCTAATTGTGTTTGGCTACATTCTCGGGGTCATGGGCATGCTGACTTACCTGGGCATGATCCTGATCAGCCTGTTTCACTCGCGGCGAATCGGCAAGGTCAACGAAAACTTCAATGCCAGGATTCCGTGGATCAAAGGGTTGCACTGGGCTTATTGGAGCCCGCTGCAAGTGGTGTTCTTGATGGCGATGGTGGCCGCAACCCTCGCCTGCCAGAAATTTCTGCCCGCCATCCCGTGGACCAGTTTGAACACCCTGCACTAAGCCCCGAAAACCAGGCCAGACCTCATGAGTCCGGCCCGCCAACTTGCGTTCGATCATCGCCCACAACCCGTCCTCCCCCAATTGAATCGCCCCCGCACCGCCCCGCACCATGGCCGCCACCTGCATAAACCCAATAACAACAGGCCCTTACGCCATGAGCACTTTCCACCCGCGCCAGCTCCTGCTGGCAACCGCTGTCGCCAGTCTTGCCCTGCCCGTTGTCGCCGAAGAACACGGCTTTCTCGAAGACGCCAGCGCCAACCTCAACCTGCGTAACTTCTTCTTCAACCGCAACTTCACCAACCCCACCAAAACACAGGGCGGTGCGCAGGAGTGGACGCAGAGTTTCATCCTCGACGCCAAGTCCGGCTTTACCCAGGGCACCGTGGGGTTTGGCGTGGATGTGCTGGGGCTGTATTCGTTGAAGCTGGACGGTGGGCGCGGTACCGGCGGTACGCAGCTGTTGCCGTTGGACCATGATGGCCGCCCTGCGGATGAATTCGGGCGCCTTGGTGTAGCGTTCAAGGCGCGCATTTCCAAGACCGAAGTGAAGGTCGGCGAATGGATGCCGGTGCTGCCTATCCTGCGCTCGGACGATGGTCGCTCCCTGCCGCAAACCTTGCGCGGCGGGCAGATCACCTCCAGGGAAATCGACGGCCTGACCCTCTACGGCGGCCAGTTCCGCGCCAACAGCCCGCGTGACGACAGCAGCATGACCGACATGTCGATGGCCGGTAAAACCGCGTTCACTTCCGACCGTTTCAACTTCCAGGGCGGCGAGTACGCGTTCAATGACAAACGCACGCAGATCGGCCTGTGGAACGCGCAGCTCAAGGACATCTACAGCCAGCAGTTCGTTAACCTGACCCACAGCCAGCCGTTGGGCGACTGGACCCTGGGCGCCAACCTTGGCTTTTTCTATGGCAAGGACGACGGCAGCGCCCGCGCAGGCGAGCTGGACAACAAGACCTGGTCCGGCCTGTTCTCGGCCAAGTACGGCGGCAACACCTTCTATGTCGGCCTGCAAAAACTCACCGGCGACAGCGCCTGGATGCGCGTCAACGGCACCAGCGGCGGCACCCTGGCCAACGACAGCTACAACTCGAGCTACGACAACGCCCAAGAGAAATCCTGGCAGGTGCGTCACGACTACAACTTCGCCACCCTCGGCGTGCCCGGGCTGACCCTGATGAATCGCTATATCAGCGGCAGCAATGTGCACACCGGGACGATCACTGATGGCAAGGAATGGGGCCGCGAAAGCGAATTGGGCTACACCGTGCAAAGCGGCGCCGCGAAAAACCTGACAGTGCGCCTGCGCAATTCGAGCATGCGGCGTGACTACAGCAACAATGAGTTTGATGAGAATCGGTTGATCATCAGCTATCCGATCAGTCTGCTGTAAACCCGAATGACATGTATCGGGGAACGATCTGACGTGTCCGACCAATTCCAAGAGACAGGGTCAGCACCTGGCTCCGCGAAAAGGACAATACCTGGACTGACGCCGATCAACGCTCGCCTGTCAGACTGTAACCTCACACAGCCGATCTTGCTGTATCGTGCGCGCCTGCCGCTGCTGATCCCACCCAACAGCGGCCTTCTATTTGAGCCCGCGCCCGCCATGAAATCCTTCGCCATCGCATCCGCCATGCTAGCCCTGGCCCTGAGCCTCAGCGGCTGCATCGGCGCCCCCATCGCCCTCACACCGCAGACCGAACAACGCCTGCAAGCTCAGGCGCCGATCCGCTTTCTACTGACCTTCGATGACGGCCCCAGCGCATCGGGCTACAACAACCCGAGCCGTTCGGTGGTGGCCGACCTGGCGCAGAACCCGGTATTGCCGGGGATCAAGGCGGTGTTTTTCCTGCAAACCGAAGCAGCCCGCTCCGGTGGCAGTTCGCGGGGCCGCAAGACGATGGAGCGTGAGTACGCGGGCGGGCATATCCTGGCCTTCCACACGGCCACGGCGTTTCATACCAACCATCGTTGGCTGAATGACGCGACACTTGAAAGCACCCTCACCCAGGGCGCCGCCGACATTGCCGCCATCACCGGTGCACCGCCCACGCTGGTACGTCCACCGTTCTGGAACTACGACCGCCGCACCTTCGCCGCCTACAAGCGCCATGGCATGCACGTGTTGTTGACCGACCTGAGCGCCAATGACGGCAAGATCTGGGGCTTCAATGGCAGCCCACGGCGCCGGGCGAATGTGTATCGGCAACTGTCGGTGGTGCGCGAGCGCATCGCATTGGGGCAACTGCCGACCGTGGACGGCGTGATACCGGTGGTGGTGACGTTCCACGACATCAACCGCTATACCGCGATCCATATGCAGGAGTACTTGCAGATCCTGCTGGACAGCGCTCGCGTCACTGGCCTGAAGACGGCCGCTGCGCCGTTCTACACCGACACCGCGCAGCTTCAGCGCGCGGCGTTGGCAAGGACCGTGAAGGATGTGAGTGAAGAGGTGCATCTGCCGGGTGTGTGGAACTGGGTGTGGGATGCGGATTCCCACTGATTCCCGGTGCGATGGAGGCCAGCGCCCACATTTGATCGTATTTCAGGTTCAGTCTTGCTCGCGCGACTCCACCCCCAGCTCATCCCACACCGACTCAGCCAAATGGAACGTCGCATTCGCCGCCGGAATCCCGCAGTAGATCGCGCTCTGCATCAGCACTTCCTTGATCTCGGCGCGGGTCACGCCATTGCTGGCCGCGGCGCGCAGGTGCAGCTTGAGTTCTTCGCTGCGGTTCATGCCGATCAGCATGGCGATGGTGATCAGGCTGCGGGTGTGCCGAGGCAGGCCGGGACGGGTCCAGATATCACCCCAGGCATGGCGGGTGATCATTTCCTGGAACTCACTGTTGAACTCGGTCAGGGCATTGAGGCTGCGGTCGACATGGGCATCACCCAGCACTTCGCGACGCACTTGCAGGCCTTCGGCATAACGTTGTTTCTCGTCCACAAAAAACTCCTGATTCACTAGGAAACGCGATCTGTAGTGCGTAAAAATTCGATAACGCGCTCGCTGAACGCAGCACCGGCCTGGACGTTGGACAAATGCGCCGCGTAGAACTCTGCGTACTCGGCACCCTGCACATGGTTCTGGATAAAGTGGCTGCCCGCAGGCGGTGTGACTGCGTCTTCAGTGCCGGTAATCGCCAGGGTCGGCACTTTGATCAAGGCCAGTTGGTCGCGAAAATCCGCATCCCGCACCGCTGCGCAGTTGGCGGCGTAACCCTCAGGCGAGGTCGCCGCAAGCATGTCGGTAATCTGCCGGGCCTGGTGCGGGTTGGCCGCCGCAAAGTCGGCGGTAAACCAGCGCGCAATCGACGCATCGCGCAGGGCCACCATCGCCGCTGCGCCATCGCGCAGCACCCTCTCTATGCGTGGGTTCCAAACGTCGGGCGTGCCGATCTTGGCCGCAGTGTTGCACAGCACCAGGCGGTGCAGGCGGCCGCCCGCATTGATGCCCAGCCACTGGCCGATCAAGCCGCCCATGGACAAGCCGCAGAAATGTGCGCGTTGGATGGCCAGTGCGTCGAGCAGCGCGATCACGTCGCGACCGAGTTGCTCGATGCTGTAGGGCCCAGGACTGACCAAGGATTTGCCATGGCCACGGGTGTCAAAACGCAGCACGCGAAAATGTTTGGTGAAGACCGGGATCTGGATGTCCCACATGTGCAGGTCGGTGCCCAATGAGTTGGAAAGCACCAACACTGGCGCGTCCACAGGCCCGTCCAATTTGTAATGCAGTTCGCCCTCGGCGAGTTGTAAAAATGCCACGGTGGTCTCCTCAAGCAAAGTGTTCGGCTACAGCGCGGGTGACCCAGGTGCGGGCCTGGCCCAGGTAATGGGCGGGATCAAGCAAGCGGTCCAGCTCAGCCGCTGACAGCTCGGCGGTGACTTGCGGCTCATCCGCCAATACCGCGCGCAGATGCCGGCCTTCTGCGGCGGCGCGTTTGCAGCATTGCTCCAGCAGATGGTGTGCAGTTTCACGGCCCAGGCGCTGGGCGAGCACGATGCTGACGGCTTCGGCCAGCACCAGGCCTTGGGTCAGGTCGAGGTTGTGCGCCATGCGTTGCGGGTCGACTTCCAACCCTTCGCTCACCAGCAAGGCCTGTTGCAACGCGCCGGAGACCAACCGGCAAATCTCCGGCAAGGTTTCCCATTCGGCATGCCACAGGCCCAGGCTGCGCTCGTGCTCCTGGGGCATGGCACCGAACATTGTCGCCACCAACCCGGGCACACGGGTCGCGGCGCTGATCAGCACTGCGGCGCCCACCGGGTTGCGCTTGTGCGGCATGGTCGATGAGCTGCCTTTGCCCGGCGCGGAGGGCTCAAAGAGCTCCGCCGCTTCGGTTTGCATCAGCAGGCTGATATCGCGGCCCAGTTTGCCGAGGCTGCCAGCGATCAGGCCAAGCACGCTCGCGAATTCCACCAGACGATCCCGTTGGGTGTGCCAGGGCTGTTCGGGCAAGGTCAGTTGCAGCTCTATTGCCAGCGCCTCGGCCACCGGCATGGCCTGTTCGCCCAGCGCTGCGAGGGTTCCGGAGGCACCGCCGAATTGCAGCACCAGCAAGCGCGGTTTCAGTTCGGCGAGACGTTGCCGACTGCGCGTGACTGCCCCCAGCCAACCGGCGATTTTCATCCCCAGGGTCACCGGCGTCGCATGCTGCAACCAGGTCCGCCCAGCGAGTGGCAAGGCCGCATAGCGCTGGGCCTGGGTGGCAAGAATGTCGCCCAGGCGCGCCAGGTCCGTTTCGATCAACGCCATGGCCTGGCGCAGTTGCAGCACCAGCCCGGTGTCCATCACATCCTGGCTCGTCGCGCCCAGGTGCACATAACGTTCGGCGCCGGGGTCTTCAGCGGCAATCAACTTGCCCAATGCCTTCACCAACGGAATCGCCGAATTCCCCGCCGTGGCAATCGCCACGCCGAGGGCATCGACGTCATACAGCGACGCCAGGCACGCCTGGGCGATCGGTGCGACCGCGGCCTGGGGGATCAAACCGACCCGAGCCTCGGCCCGGGCCAACCCCGCCTCAAAATCCAGCATGCCCTGCAAACGTCCCCTGTCGCAGAACACCTCGGCCATGCTGTCCGCCGTGAAATAAGCGTCGAACAATTGATTGCTCGTGCGCAGCGTCATAGCTCATCCCTTAAAGATCGTGATGCAAGTACTCCGCCTGTTTAGGCAGGCGCAAGCTGAACAGGAAAGCCACTGCCATCATGCCGGTGACGTACCAGTAAAAAGTGTTTTCCATGCCCATGGATTTCAGGCCCAAGGCCACGTATTCCGCCGAACCGCCGAAGATCGCATTGGCCACCGCATAGGCCAGGCCCACACCCAATGCACGTACGTGCGGTGGGAACATTTCCGCTTTCACCAGGCCGCTGATAGAGGTATAGAAGCTGACAATGGCCAGCGCCAGGGAGATCAGCACAAAAGCCAGGAACGGGCTGGTCACGGTTTTCAGGGTCAGCAGGATCGGTACCGTGCACAGGGTGCCGAGGGCACCGAACCAGAGCATCGAGTTACGCCGGCCGATCTTGTCCGAAAGCATGCCGAACAGTGGCTGCATGCACATGTACACGAACAGCGCGCCGGTCATGATGTAGCTGGCGGTCTTGGCATGCATCCCGGCAGTGTTCACCAGGTACTTCTGCATGTAGGTGGTAAAGGTGTAGAAAATCAGCGAGCCGCCGGCGGTATAGCCGAGCACGGTGATAAACGCCGCCTTATGGTTGCGGAACAGCGCGGCGATGCTGCCGGCGTCCTTGTCCTGGCGCATTTCCTTACTGGCGGTTTCCTTCAGGGTGCGACGCAGCAGCAGCGAGATCATCGCCGCCACCGCGCCGATCACGAACGGAATCCGCCAGCCCCAGGCGCGCAATTCGTCTTCGGTGAGGATCTGTTGCAGGATCACCACCACCAGCACAGCCAGCAATTGCCCGCCGATCAGGGTTACGTACTGGAACGAGGCGAAGAAACCGCGCTGGCCCTTGAGCGCGACTTCACTCATATAGGTCGCGGTGGTGCCGTATTCGCCACCCACTGACAAGCCTTGGAAAAGTCGTGCCGCCAACAGCAACGCCGGGGCCCAGGCGCCGATGTCTTTGTAAGTCGGCAGGAAGGCAATGACCAGCGAGCCGGCGCACATCATCAGCACCGAGATCATCATCGAGTTCTTACGGCCGTGCTTGTCGGCCACCCTACCAAACAGCCAGCCGCCGATCGGCCGCATCAGGAACCCGGCGGCGAACACACCCGCAGTGTTGAGCAGTTGGACCGTGGGGTCGTCCGACGGGAAAAACGCTGGGGCGAAGTAGATGGCGCAGAAGGCGTAGACGTAGAAGTCGAACCATTCGACGAGGTTGCCGGACGAAGCACCGACAATCGCAAAAATCCGTTTGCTGCGTTCTTCTCCGGTGTAGTGACTGGTGGTTGTTGTCATGTTTTTTTCACTCAGTGGGAACGGTTATAGCCTAGACATACTTTGCAACAACCATGTTCCGCATTTGAAGCAGTTACAAGTTTCGAGCGGCAAGCTGCAAGAGAAGAGCGACAGCGATCGCCTGCTTTTCCTTGTAGCTTGCCGCTTGAAACTTGCCGCTGCTACCGATCAATAATCGAAGAACACCGTTTCCTTATTCGTCCCCTGCAACACCACATTCCACTGATGCACACCCGCCGCATCCGGCTTGGCAATCAAGGTGCTACGCCGCTCCGCCGGCACACACGCCAGCAACGGGTCATCCCCATTCATCGGCTCACCGTCAAAATAAATCCGCGTCAGCAGATGCTTCACCAACCCTCGCGCAAACACCAGCACCACCAAATGCGGCGCCTGAGTCGTGCCCTTCAACCCCGGCACGGCGCCCGGCTTGATGGTGGTAAAGCGAAATCGCCCTTCTGCATCCACCGGCACCCGGCCGAAACCTTCGAAGTTCGGGTCCAGCGCTTTGTCCTGCTCATCTTCGGGGTGGTCATATTTGCCGGCGGCGTTGGCCTGCCAGACTTCAAGCATGGCGTCGTTGACGACATCGCCGTTGCCATCCACCACTTGCCCGCTGATCGCCACACGCTCGCCAAGGGTGGCGGCCACGGTCAGGTCTTCGCGGTTCAGCCAGGTCAGGCCAATGTGGTAATAAGGCCCAACGGTGTGGGACGTGGTCGCGTTGAGTGTCATCTTATTTCTCCATCGGCGTGGCGTCGCGGCCGCGAAGGACAATGTCCCAACGGTAGCCGAGGGCGTAGTGCGGGACGGTTTTTTCCAGGTCGAAACGGGCGATCAGGCGTTCCTTGGCCGAGGTATCCGGCACGCAGTTGTAGATCGGGTCGTATTCCAACAGCGGGTCGCCGGGGAAGTACATCTGCGTGACCAGGCGCGTCAGCACACTCGGGCCAAACAGCGAAAAGTGGATATGCGCCGGGCGCCAGGCGTTGTGGTGATTGCCCCATGGGTAGGCACCGGGCTTGATGGTCTGGAACTGGTACCCGCCGTCAGCGTCGGTCACGGTGCGACCGGTGCCGGTGAAATTCGGGTCCAGCGGTGCATCGTGCAGGTCGCGTTTGTGGTTGTAGCGGCCGGCGGCGTTAGCCTGCCAGATTTCCACAAGAATGCCCGGCACCGGCAGGCCATTCTCGTCCAGCACGCGGCCGTGAATGATGATGCGCTCGCCCTGGGGCTCGCCCTCATGCTGGGCAGTGAGGTCATTGTCCTTCTCATTGATCCGCTCGGCGCCGATGGTCGGGCCGGTGATTTCCGACAAAGAGTGTGGCAAGAACACCAACGGCTGGGACGGCGAGCGCAGGTTTGTCGACTGGTAGGCCGGGTGCAGGTAATCAGGTTGGGTGCCCGCTTGCGGGCGTCGGTATCCGGGCTTGTCACTCATGGAACAATCCTCTCGTGTTAGATGCGTTCAATCGCCAGGGCCAAGCCTTGTCCGACGCCCACGCACATGGTCGCCAGGCCTTTGCGGCCGCCGGTTTTTTCGAGTTGATGCAAGGCGGTCAGCACCAGCCGCGCGCCACTCATGCCCAACGGGTGGCCGAGGGCGATGGCACCACCATTCGGGTTGACCTGCGGCGCATCGTCGGCGATGCCCAGTTCACGCAGCACCGCCAGGCCTTGGCTGGCGAAGGCTTCGTTGAGTTCGATCACATCAAAGTCGGTGACCGCCAGGCCCAGCCGCTCCACCAGTTTGCGCACCGCCGGCACCGGGCCGATGCCCATCACGCGCGGTGCGACGCCAGCGCTGGCCATGCCCAACACGCGGGCGCGGGCGGTCAAGCCGTGTTTCTTGACGGCGTCGGCGGAGGCCAGGATCAACGCTGCCGCACCGTCATTCACACCCGAGGCATTGCCAGCGGTGACGGTTTTGTCAGGGCCGTTGACCGGTTTGAGTTTGGCCAGGGTTTCCAGCGTGGTGTCACGTGGATGTTCATCCTGCTCGACAACCGTCTCGCCTTTTTTATGGGCGACCCGCACCGGCACGATTTCTTCGGCGAAGAATCCAGCGGCTTGCGCGGCAGCGGTGCGTTGCTGACTGCGCAGGGCGAAGGCGTCCTGGTCGGCGCGGGATACGTGGTAATCGTCGGCGACGTTATCGGCGGTCTGCGGCATGGCATCCACGCCGTACTGGGCCTTCATCAACGGGTTGATAAAGCGCCAGCCGATGGTGGTGTCTTCCAGCTTCATGTTGCGCGAAAACGCCGCGTCGGCCTTGCCCATCACGAACGGCGCACGGGACATCGACTCGACGCCACCGGCAATCGCCAGCTCCATTTCACCGCTGGCAATGGCGCGGAAGGCCGTGCCGATGGCGTCCATGCCCGAGGCGCACAAGCGGTTGAGCGTCACGCCTGGAATGCTCTCCGGCAGGCCCGCCAGCAACAGCGCCATGCGTGCCACGTTACGATTGTCTTCGCCGGCCTGGTTGGCACAACCGAGGAACACCTCATCAACCGCACTCCAATCCACCGAAGGGTTGCGCTCGATCAGCGCTTTGATCGGCAACGCCGCCAAATCATCGGCACGCACGGTGGACAAGCCACCGCCGAAACGGCCGATGGGGGTACGAATGGCGTCACAGATAAATACGTCGCGCATCAGGCTTCTCCCGGCGCTTGGCCATGGGCCGCCGCGGTACGTGCTTCAAGGTCACGCAAAGCGGTCAGCTCTACATCGGTCGGTTCAGCGGTGGTGTCGACCTTGTCGGCAAATCGAATCGCCCAACCGGTCGCCGCCACTACCTGTTCACGGGTAACACCGGGGTGCAGCGCGGTAACCACGAATTCGTGGGTGCCCTCTTCAGGCTCCATAATGCACAGATCGGTAATAATCCCTACCGGTCCCGCGCCTGGCAGGCCCAGGCGTTTGCGCGAGTCGCCGCCTTCGCCGTGGCCGACCGAGGTGATGAAGTCCAGCTTGTCGACAAACGAACGCGCCGACTGTTTGAGGATGATCAGCACGCTCTTGGCGGAACCGGCGATCTCCGGCGCGCCACCGGCACCCGGCAGGCGCACTTTGGGCTGGTGGTAGTCACCGACCACGGTGGTATTGATATTGCCGAAACGGTCGACCTGGGCCGCACCAAGAAAGCCCACGTCAATGCGCCCGCCCTGCAGCCAATAGCGAAAGATCTCACCGGTCGGCACCACGGTGTCAGCGGTTTCCGCCAGCTCGCCGTCGCCGATGGACAGCGGCAATACGCTGGGCTTGGCGCCAATCGGGCCGGACTCGTAGATCAGCACCACATCCGGGGACGAGGTCAGGCGCGCCAGGTTGGCCGCCTTCGACGGCAGGCCGATGCCAACAAAGCAGACGGAGCCGTTCTTGAGGCGCCGCGCGGCGGCGACGGTCATCATTTCATGGGTCGAGTAAGCCATTACTTGGCCTCCTGCGCGGCGGCCAGCTTGGCCTGGAATTCAGTGAAATCGGCAGTGCCATGGATGTATTCGTCAATCCAGGCGGTAAAGGTCCCACGGTCGCGTGCGATTGGGTCCCACGCCTGATAGAAGCGGTTATCCCGCTCGTTGTAACCATGGGCGTAGGAAGGGTGGGCGCCACCGGGCACATGGCACACCGCAGTCAGGGCCCAGGTCGGCAACACGCAGCTGTTCATCGGCGCGTTGAGGTCATCGACGATTTCCTCGACGGTGACGATGCAACGCTTGGCCGCCAGTGCCGCTTCCTTCTGCACGCCAAGAATGCCCCAGAGCAACACGTTGCCCTTGCGGTCGGCTTTTTGCGCATGGATCACGGTGACATCCGGACGCACCGACGGCACCGCAGCGAGCACTTCGCCGGTGAACGGACAGGTCACGGTCTTGATCAGCGGGTTGACCTTGGGCAAGTCGGAACCGGCGTAGGCACGCAGTACCGCGAAGGGTAGGCCGGAAGCACCGGCGACGTAGGCATTGGCCAGGTCGGCGTGGCTGTGCTCTTCGATCTCCAGCGGTTGCGGCCATTGCTTCTCGACCGCATCGCGCAGGCGATGCAGGGAGCCAACGCCCGGGTTGCCGCCCCAGGAAAAAATCAGCTTGCGGGCGCAACCGGCACCGATCAACTGGTCGTAGACCAGGTCAGGCGTCATACGCACCAGCGTCAGGTCTTTCTTACCCTGACGAATGATTTCATGACCCGCTGCCGTAGGGATCAGATGAGTGAAGCCTTCCAGAGCGACGGTGTCGCCGTCGTTCACAAATTGCTTCACCGCGTCACGCAGCGCGAGGATTTCAGCCATGGGGTTCGGGCTCCCAGTGTGGATCGAAAAAGGCGCTGAGGTGGCGCCGAAGTGCTTGAAGATTAAGCTGGGGAAATGGGCCAAACAATCCGATAATCGACTAAGCGTTCGATTATCGAACATATTGTTGCCTTGCTAATCATCTGAAGGGACTCGGTCAATGTGGGAGCTGGCTTGCAACACGCATCAGGTCGCGTCGGCGTGGCTGACCATGCCTTTGATCACCACGGCGGCCGTCGCCAATGCAGCCGGAATCACCAGCGCGGTAAGCACCTGCTCGAAGTTCCAACCCAAGCCAAGCAAGGTGGCGCCCATCCAAGCGCCGAGGATCGCGCCGAAGCGGCCGATGCCGAGCATCCACGACACGCCGGTGGCGCGCCCCTGGGTCGGGTAGAAGCGTGCGGCCAGGGACGGCATTGCCGACTGCGCACCGTTGACGCACATCCCGGCGATCAGCACCAAGGTCGCCAGCACGGTGATATTGCCCAGGCTCTGCCCTACCGCGTAGGCAAACACCCCGGCCAGCAAGTAGAAAATGCCGATGACCTTGTGAGGGTTGAACCGGTCCATCGCCCACCCCACGCCCACCGCGCTCAACACACCACCAAACTGGAACAAGGCGCCGATAAACGCGGCCTGTTCCATGCTGGCGCCGCTGTCGCGCATGAGCGTCGGGAGCCAACTGGTGAGCAGGTACACGATCACCAGGCCCATGAAGTAGGTGAGCCACAGCAATAACGTACCAACGCTGTAGGTGCCGGAAAAAATCACCGCGAACACGTTGCGCGCCTTGACGGTTTTTTGTTCAGGCACGCTGAAGCGGGTGGCCTGGGCAACCATTGAAGGCTCGATGGGTGACAAGGTTTTGCGCACCTTGTCAGAGCCGCGATTGCGCACCACCAGAAAACGCGCCGACTCCGGCAGCCACACGAACAACACCACCGCCAGGATCAACGGCAGGATGCCGCCGATCAGCAGCAGGCTGTGCCAACCGAACGCCGGGATCAGCTTGGCCGAAATAAACCCGCCGCCGGCCATGCCCAGGTTGAAGCCGCAGAACATGCTGGTCACCAGCAGCGACTTAAGGCGTTCCGGGGTGTATTCGGACAGCAGCGTGGTGGCATTCGGCATGCCGGCCCCCAGGCCCAGCCCGGTGAGAAAGCGCAGCACCAGCAACTGATCAACGTTGGCGCTGTAGGCAGACGCCAGGCTGAACGCACCAAACACCAACACCGCGCCAACCAGCACCACCTTGCGCCCGAAGCGATCCGCCAGCGGGCCGGAGCCGAGCGCGCCGAAGACCATTCCGATCAACGCGGCGCTCATCACCGGGCCGAGGCTGGCGCGGTCGATGCCCCAATCCTGGGACAGCGCAGGCGCGATAAAGCCCATGGCGGCCGTGTCGAGGCCATCAAGGAAGACAATCAGGAAACACAGGATCACCACGCGCCACTGATAGCGTGACAGTGGTTGGGTGTTGATGAAGGACTGGACGTCCAGCGTGGTACCGACAGAGGGCTGAGTCATTATTGTTATTTCCACACCGATGGCGGGCTGACGACCTGGGGTCGTCGTTATTATTTGGCGCTGACAGCGCTGCCGCACCTTAATAAGCCTGAGGAAACACCGTCAATTGATCAAACCAGGATCTGTGCGGTCACCGAACAGCTTAGGCAAACAGCTGCGCACTCAGCTCGCAGCTGGCACTCAGCATGCTCGGCAAGAAGCGCTGTTCCAGCTCGGCGCGGCTGACCCGTCCGGCGTGGGTGCTGACGTTCAGCGCGGCCAACACTTGGCCCGAGGCGTCATACACCGGCACGGCGATGGAACGCAGGCCTTGCTCAAGCTCTTGGTCGACGATGCACCAGCCCTGTTGACGCACTTGCTGCAGACATTCGAACAAGGCCTGCGGCGTGGTCAAGGTGCGGCTGGTCTTGGTTTGCAGGTCGGCGTGGTCGAGATAATCCTGCAGCGAGGCGTCGTCCAGCGCCGCGAGCAATATGCGGCCCATGGAGGTGCAATAGGCCGGCAACCGCCCACCCACCGACAGGTCCACGGAAATCAGGCGCTGGGTGGTGGCCGAACGGGCGATATAGAGGATGTCGTCGCCTTCGAGGGTGGCCATGTTGCAGGCTTCGTGAAGCTGCTCACTCATGCGGTCCAGGTACGGTTGGGCCGAGACCGCCAGTGGCGTGGACGACAGGTAGGCATGGCCCAGGGTCAGGACTTTGGGCAGCAGCGAATAGGTACGCCCGTCGGTGGTGGCGTAACCGAGCTTGATCAAGGTGTGCAGGCAACGGCGCACGGCGGCGCGGGGGATCTCGGTGCGATGACTGATCTGGGCGATGGTGAGATGGCGCTTGCGCTCCTGGAACGCTTGCACCACCGCCAGGCCACGGGCGAGGGAGGTCATGAAGTCCGGATCACCGGTGAACGCCTGGATACGCTTGGCCGGGGACGCAACGATCGGCGGCGCCACTGACGCGAAAGAGTTGCGCAATTGATCGTTCATGTCGGGGTCCTTACTCTTATTGTCAACCGCAGGGGAGGTTTGGCTGCTATTACAAGTCGCGTCGGCCGCGTGCACAAGGCGAGGCCGAGAACATTGTGCGATTATCGGACAGTCATTCGATTATCGCAATCTGCTGGCGCCCTCCCCTGGCCAGCCAGCGGAACGCAGTAAAATGAAGTCAGACTTAATAAGGTCTGAAGTTGGGTTAATTTTATGACGCCAGAATTCACGAAATTAGCGACACACCCGTGTAACAAAATGCTCACACAAAGTTGACGCTTTTTAACTTTATGCCGATAGTGTTATTCAAATGCACCGCTATAATGCACCCTCTGTACAGGTCTGCCCGGTTTACTCTCGAAAGCAGCGCTCGCCAGGTGATGCACGCTGTGCATTGACGACCGCAACTACCTGCTTTGAATGACTGCACTAACAGTGTGGCCGCCCGTCCCTATTTCAAACTCGGACATTTTCACGGTTCAACTTGGAAGACGCCAGGAACGGCATTCAGGCATAACGCTGCAACGTATTTACACTCAACTTAATTAGGTAACGATGTGACGAAAGATGAACTGCGCGCGGAACTTGAGCGCCAGGAGCAACGTTACAAGGACGTTTACGGCGGGGAAGTCACCACCTACGCCGCCCAGCCTGAGCCTGAACGCAAACCCTGGCGCAAGCGAGCCAGTCTCCTCGACCAGGCGTTTGCCCAAGAAATCCAAAAGATTGAACAGGAACTCAAAACCGAAGAGCCATAAGCGATTCGGTTTGGCACTCAAGGTTCTGGCCTCGGTTGCTGGCATATAGCTAGCATCCGGCCACCTTGCATTGCACCACCAGCGGTAAAATTTCATACAAATGTTTCAGACGTGACGTTTTTGTGACAGCCCCCTACCCCGCAACCCCTCTGCTTTATGAATCAAAGACTTGCCAAAGCCCCGAAATTCCTGGGATGCGCACCCTAGCGCCGGTTTTTTTCAAGGAAGATTGTTACCGATGAGCAGCTAGTGCATCGATTACTGAGGTTTTCTGGCATAATCGCGCCCCCTTACGACCGGGTCAGAAAACCTTCATGATCGATTTATTCAGCGGACTGGATGCTTGGGTTCTAGTGAGCCTGCTGCTCGCCCTGGCCTTTGTCCTCGCCTTCGAGTTCATCAATGGCTTTCATGACACCGCTAACGCGGTGGCCACAGTCATCTATACCAAAGCCATGCCGCCGCACCTGGCCGTGTTCTTCTCCGGGGTGTTCAACTTCCTCGGCGTGTTGCTCGGTGGTGTCGGTGTCGCCTACGCCATCGTGCATTTGCTGCCGGTGGAGTTGCTGATTAATGTGAACACCGGCCATGGATTGGCGATGGTCTTCTCTTTATTGGCTGCGGCGATCACCTGGAACCTGGGCACCTGGTACTTCGGTATTCCCGCGTCCAGCTCCCACACCCTGATCGGCTCGATCCTTGGTGTCGGCCTGGCCAATGCGCTGATCAACGACATCCCCCTGGCTGACGGTGTGAATTGGCAGAAGGCGATCGATATCGGCGCCTCCCTGGTGTTCTCGCCGATGGCCGGCTTTCTGGTCGCAGCCCTTGTGCTGATTGGCCTGAAGTGGTGGCGCCCGCTGTCGAAGATGCACAAGACCCCGGACCAGCGCCGCAAACTTGATGACAAGAAGCACCCGCCGTTCTGGAACCGCTTGGTATTGGTAATTTCTGCCATGGCGGTGAGCTTCGTGCACGGCTCCAACGACGGTCAGAAAGGTATCGGCCTGATCATGCTGGTGCTGATCGGCATCGTGCCCGCGCAGTTTGTACTCGACCTGGGCAGCACCACTTACCAGATCGAGCGGACCCGCGACGCGACCTTGCACCTGAACCAGTTCTACCAGCGCAACCACGAGACTCTGGGTGAATTCCTGGCCTTGGGTAAAAGCGTGAAGGATGACCTGCCGGGCAAGTTCCGTTGTAACCCGCAGCAGACCGAGCCGACCATCAACGCGCTGCTAGGTACTTTGAAAGGTGTCTCCGACTACCATTCGCTGACCGCCGATCACCGCATTGAAGTGCGCCGCTACCTGCTCTGCCTGGACGATACCGCAAAGAAAGTCGGCAAATTGCCAGGTCTGCCGGCGCGTGAGAAGTCCGACCTCGACAAGCTGCGCAAAGACCTGACCGCCACCACCGAATACGCGCCGTTCTGGGTCATCCTCGCCGTGGCACTGGCCTTGGGCCTGGGCACCATGGTGGGCTGGAAACGTGTGGTACTGACCATCGGCGAGAAGATCGGCAAGCAGGGTATGACCTATGCCCAAGGCATGTCGGCACAGATCACCACCGCGACCATGATTGGCTTTGCCAACATCTTCGCGCTGCCAGTGTCCACTACCCACGTGCTCTCTTCGGGCGTGGCCGGCACCATGGTCGCGAACAAAAGCGGCCTGCAAGGCGGCACCGTCAAAACCATCCTGATGGCCTGGGTATTGACTCTGCCGGCAACCGTGGGCTTGTCGGCCGGGTTGTTCTGGCTGGCCTCCTGGGCACTCGGTAGCTGATAGCCTAGCAGCCATAAAAAAGGTGCGATCCGCGAGGGTCGCACCTTTTTTTATGCCCCGACTCCATACCCACAGTTGATCTTCAGCGATCAAATAACAGGCAAAAAAAGGGCGACCGAAGTCGCCCAAAATGCCTTGCGTGCTCATGTAACCCGGAAAAACCTATGATTTTTTACGCTTGTTCGCGTCTTTCCAGATAAAAAATCCAAACCCTACAAAAAACATCACCATGAGGCTCACTGTCAGCACTCCGGCAAACACCACATTATCGAAAAACATGACCGGCCTCCTGCACTTGCCCTGTTGCGATAGGGCTAAGTTAATGGAGAAGGCGGATTGAAAAATTGACGGGGATCAATGTCGCCCACGACGGGGCGTAAAGAAGGGAAATAACTGACCTGCATCAACGGATGCAGGCTGTTTCAACGCTTTTTGGGCTTGTTCTTAGGTTTCTTCTTCACTTTGCCGAGCGGCATTGCCTGTTCAAACGCTTGGCGTACTTCATTCAAGCGCTTGTCATTGAGGTCGTGCACCCGCTTGGCGCGTTCGGCATTCAGGTCGATCAGTTTGTCGTCTTCACTCATGGCTTGGCTTACGTGGTGGCTAGAATGGCTCAATAATGCGGCCTCCCCCGCCCAACGGCAAATCAGCGGGCGACAAAAGGCAGGCCATCCCACAAAATCGGTACTTTCCCCTATCAGGAGACGCACTCAAGTGGCACTGCACAAGGACCTTCCGCCGTTGCTGGCGCTGCGCGCCTTTGAAGCCGTGGCGCGGCATTTGAGTTTTATCAAGGCCGCGAACGAGTTGTCGGTGACCCAGAGCGCCCTGAGTCATCAAGTACAGAAACTTGAGCAACACTTGGGCAAACCGTTGTTTATCCGACGCACGCGCGCGATTGACCTGACTGCCGACGGCCAACGTTACTACGACGAAATCAGCCCGGCCCTTGGCGCCATTGCCGCCGCTACCCGTGCCCAACGCGTGCCCCCTAGCGCCACGGTATTGCGCATCGGCTTGCTGGCCTCCTTTGCCACCCTGTGGCTGGCACCACGCCTGGCCGGTTTTCTCAACCGCTACGCGCACATCCAAGTGGAGTTGTTGCCGGCGATCCAGCTGGCGAACGTCGCAGCCGCCGAGGTCGACCTTGCCATCCGCTATGGCAAGGGCGATTGGCCCGATGTACAGGCCACGCGACTGATGCCGGAAATCCTCTCCCCGGTGTGCAGCCCGGCGTTCAAGGCCCGGCGTGACGGCCCGCTGCTGATGGCCACTTCGCACCGCCCGTTTGAATGGACCGATTGGTCTGAGCATTACCACGTCGACCTCGCCAACCGCCCCCGTGTGATGCTGCACGACTACAACATCGTGGTTGAAGCCGCTGTGGCTGGCCAAGGCATCGCCATGGGCCGTCATCGCCTGATCGAGCGCAAGCTCCTGGACGGCAGCCTGGTACAAGCCTTCGATTGGCCGCCCTATCACAGCGACATTGGCTACTGGCTCATCGCCCCGCAGGGCACGACGAGTGAAGCAGCCGCATGTTTCAGCCAGTGGCTGAAGGAAACCTGCGCCGACGCGTGAGTGATTTCGATACGTCGCGTGAGATCTATCCGTTTGTCGCCTATCTGAGCAACCAACATGCTGAAACCTTCTGACTCAAGAGGATTCATCATGAGCGACTCCATCCGCCAACGCGTGCAAGCTCTCGGTCTCACGCTGCCCGTCCCCAGCCAACCGGCTGCCAACTACATCAGCCACGTCATCAGCCAGAACCAGTTGTTCATCTCCGGGCAAATTCCACTGGTGGACGGTAAACCTGCCTACGTGGGCCGGCTGGGTGAATCCTTGAGTGACGAAGAAGGCGCACAAGCGGCGGAACTCGCCGCGTTGAGCCTGCTGGCGCAGTTGAACGATGCGCTGGGTGATGACCTGTCACGCCTGATGCGCACGCTGCGCCTGGGCGTTTTTATCGCCAGCCACGCTGATTTCACGCAACAGAGCGTGGTCGCCAATGGTGCCTCCAACCTATTGGTCAACGCCCTCGGCGAAAAAGGTCGGCATGTGCGTACCGCCGTGGGCGTTTCCAGCCTTCCGGCCGGCGTGGCGGTGGAGGTTGATGCGATTTTTGAATTGCGCCCATGAGCCCGCGCGAAATCCAACAGTTGCGGGATACAACACCAGGCTGCCAGTCCGGCATCGTGCATTTCAACCATGCCGGCGCCTCACTGCCCAGCCAGGCGACCCTCGACGCAATCATCGCGCAGCTGCAACGCGAAGCCCGCGACGGTCCGATGGAGGCCGGCGAACACGGCGAGGTGCTGCTAGAAAAAGCCCGCAGCGCCGCCGGGCAGTTACTCAATGCGCCGGCGTCCTCAATTGCCTTTGCCAGCAGCGGCTCGACCGCCTGGAGCATGGCCTTCCAGGCCTTGGGCCGCTGGCAGCCCGGCGACCGCATTCTGGTGGGCCGTCACGAGTGGGGCGGTAACCTGGCGAGCATGGAACTGGCCGTGCAAGCCGGAGCACGGATCGAAGTCATCCCCTGCGATGACAGTGGCGCGGCCTGCCCAGTGGCGCTGGCATCAATGATCGATGCCCATGTGAAGTTGATCGACCTCACTTGGCTGCCGGCCAACGGTGGCCTGATCAACCCCGCCCAGGCCATCGGCGAGGTCGCCAGGCGCCACGCCATCCCCTATTTCATCGACGCCGGCCAAGCCGTCGGCCAGATGCCAGTAGATGTGCAGGCGCTGCAGTGTGATGTGCTCAAGTCGGCCGGTCGAAAACACCTGCGCGGGCCACGTGGTACAGCGCTGTTGTATGTGCGCCCGGCGTTTCTCGAGCGATTGAAGCCTGCTCAGCGTGACGTGTTTTCAGCGCCATGGACCACCCAGGGGTTCGACCTGCGCAACGATGCCCGCCGCTTTGAAACCAGCGAGACGTCGTTTGCCTTGCTGGCCGGGCTGGGCAATGCGTTGCAAGAGATGAATCGACTGGGCATCGAGCGCGTCTGGGAGCAAGTGTCGCAGACCAGTGAGCGAATTCGCGAAGCATTGCGTGAGATGCCGGGCATCTCCCTGCATGACTTGGGCGCCCGTCAATCAGGCTTGATCGCTTTCAACCTGGCCGGTTGGGACGCCTTCGAACTCAAACGGCGCCTGGGCTTGAAGCGCATCAATATCGGCGCTAACGGCGTGGCGTATACCCCGCTGGATATGCAAGCGCGAGGCCTGCAAAGCGTGGCGCGGATTTCAGTCAGCCCGCTCAACAACGAGGACGATATCGTGTTGCTGTCAGCGGCCTTACGCGAGTTGCGCGACTAAACCTCGACATCGACCCACAGGCCCTGGCGCGGCGCGTCTTCGATCAGTGGAATCACCGGCACGGTGTTGTCGGCGTTGAGCACATCCCCCGGAATGGCCAGGTGCTGCTCTGGATCTTCATCGGCTTCACGCCGGCGCTTCTGTTGTTCCTGCTGGCGGCGTTGTTCTTCGCGCAGCAAAAACGCCGAAGTCTCGGCGTCGCCCTTTTTCAGGTCGATGGTGCTCTCATTGGAGCTCGGCTGAACGGGCACCACGGGCGGGATATCCGGCTTCTGGCGCACCGGATCAAGTTGTGACGTCACCGGCACAACGCTGACGGGCAACATGGGTGGCAGCATAATGATTACTCTCCTGATCAACAGGCTGTCGGCGGGTTGCAGGGTGACTTGAGCAGAAGCTCGCCAGGCTGTGACCCAGTCGACACTGGCAAGTGCCCGCCACCCGTCGATTCAGCGCTGAATGCGTCCACCAAACGCAGTAGTTTTTGTCAGAGTCCTTTGGATGAGGGCCTTGTTCCGTTAAGATAGTCGGCTTTTTCACGGCGGGAGTCAGGCAGCATGGCGCAGCAGTATCAACCGGGGCAACGCTGGATTAGTGACAGCGAAGCAGAGCTGGGGTTAGGCACCGTTCTGGCACAGGACGGCCGCTTGTTGACCGTGCTCTATCCGGCCACTGGCGACACTCGCCAGTATGCGCTACGGAATGCGCCCCTCACCCGCGTAAGGTTTTCGCCGGGCGACTCCATCACCCATTTCGAAGGCTGGAAGATGACCGTGCAGGAAGTCGACGATGTCGACGGCTTGCTGGTGTACCACGGCCTCAAAGGGGAGAACGAGCAGGTCACCCTGCCGGAAACCCAACTCTCCAACTTTATCCAGTTCCGCCTGGCCAGCGACCGTCTGTTCGCCGGGCAGATCGACCCGCTGGCCTGGTTCTCGCTGCGCTACCACACCCTGGAACATACCAGCCGCCAATTGCAGTCCTCGCTGTGGGGCCTGGGCGGCGTGCGCGCGCAACCTATCGCGCACCAACTGCACATCGCCCGTGAAGTCGCTGACCGTATCGCGCCTCGGGTATTGCTGGCCGACGAAGTAGGCTTGGGCAAGACCATCGAAGCCGGCCTGGTGATCCATCGCCAACTGCTCTCGGGCCGCGCCAACCGCGTTCTGATCCTCGTCCCGGAAAACCTGCAGCACCAGTGGCTGGTGGAAATGCGCCGGCGCTTCAACCTGCAAGTCGCGCTGTTCGACGAAGAACGCTTTATCGAAAGCGATGCCGCCAACCCGTTCGAAGACACCCAACTGGCGCTGGTCGCGCTGGAATGGCTGGTGGACGACGAGAAGGCCCAGGACGCACTGTTCGCGGCTGGCTGGGACTTGCTGGTCGTCGACGAAGCCCACCACCTGGTGTGGCATGAAGAGAAAGCCAGCCCCGAATACACATTGGTCGAACAGTTGGCTGAAGTGATTCCCGGCGTGCTGCTGCTCACCGCCACCCCGGAACAACTGGGCCAGGACAGCCACTTCGCGCGCCTGCGCCTGCTGGACCCGAACCGTTTCCACGACCTGCACGCCTTCCGCGCCGAAAGCGAAAACTATCGCCCGGTGGCCGAAGCGGTACAAGAGCTGTTGGACAAAGGTCGCCTGTCGCCAAAAGCCCACAAGACCATCCAGGGTTTCCTCGGCAACGAAGGCGAAGCACTGCTCACCGCCGTCAACGATGGCGACACCGAAGCCAGCGCGCGTTTGGTGCGTGAGCTGCTCGACCGCCACGGCACCGGGCGCGTGCTGTTCCGTAACACCCGCGCCGCCGTGCAGGGCTTCCCGGAGCGTAAGCTGCACGCTTACCCGCTGCCGAACCCGGACGAATACCTTGAGCTGCCGCTGGGCGAGCACGCCGAGCTGTACCCGGAAGTCAGCTTCCAGTCGCAGCCGGACATCGAAGAAGAAAACCGCTGGTGGCGCTTCGACCCACGGGTCGAGTGGCTGATCGACCAGCTGAAAATGCTCAAGCGCACCAAGGTCCTGGTGATCTGCGCCCACGCCGAAACCGCGATGGACCTGGAAGACGCCCTGCGAGTGCGCTCCGGCATTCCGGCCACGGTGTTCCACGAGGGCATGAACATCCTCGAGCGTGACCGCGCCGCCGCTTACTTCGCCGATGAAGAGTTTGGCGCCCAGGTGCTGATCTGCTCCGAGATCGGCAGTGAAGGCCGTAACTTCCAGTTCTCCCACCATTTGGTGCTGTTCGACCTGCCGTCCCACCCTGACTTGCTGGAACAACGGATCGGCCGTCTGGACCGGATCGGCCAGAAGCATGTGATCGAACTGCACGTGCCTTACTTGGAAACCAGCCCGCAAGAGCGTCTGTTCCAGTGGTACCACGAAGCGCTGAACGCGTTTCTCAATACCTGCCCGACCGGCAACGCCTTGCAGCACCAGTTCGGGCCGCGCCTGCTGCCGCTGCTGGAAAACGGCGACGACGGCGAGTGGCAAGCCTTGATCGACGAGGCCCGCGCCGAACGCGAGCGCCTGGAGCAGGAGCTGCACACCGGTCGCGACCGCTTGCTGGAGCTCAACTCCGGCGGCGCGGGTGAAGGTGATGCACTGGTGGAAGACATCCTTGAACAAGACGACCAGTTCGCCCTGCCGATCTATATGGAAACCTTGTTCAACGCGTTTGGCATCGATAGCGAAGACCATTCGGAAAACGCGCTGATCCTCAAGCCCAGCGAAAAAATGCTCGACGCCAGCTTCCCCCTGGGCGACGACGAAGGTGTGACCATCACCTACGACCGGAACCAGGCACTGTCGCGCGAAGACATGCAGTTCATCACCTGGGAACACCCGATGGTGCAAGGCGGCATGGACCTGGTGCTGTCCGGCTCCATGGGCAACACCGCCGTGGCGCTGATCAAGAACAAGGCCCTCAAGCCGGGCACCGTGTTGCTGGAGCTGCTTTACGTCAGCGAAGTGGTAGCGCCGCGCGCGCTGCAACTGGGTCGCTACCTGCCGCCGGCGGCACTGCGCTGTCTGCTGGACGCCAATGGCAACGACCTGTCGGGCCGCGTGTCGTTCGAAACCCTCAACGACCAGTTGGAAAGCGTGCCTCGGGCCAGCGCCAACAAGTTTATCCAGGCCCAGCGCGACCATCTGACGCCACGGATCAACGCCGGCGAAGAGAAGATCACCCCGCGCCACGCCGAGCGCGTAGCCGACGCCAAACGTCGCCTGGCGGCGGACACCGACGAAGAGCTGGCGCGCCTGACCGCGTTGCAAGCGGTCAACCCGACCGTGCGTGACAGCGAGCTGGTTGCCCTGCGCAATCAGCGCGAGCAAGGCTTGGCCATGCTGGATAAAGCGGCGCTGCGACTGGAAGCGATTCGGGTATTGGTGGCGGGTTGATTACCGCCCTACTCCGCTAAAAAGAAGGCCCGCGCAATGCGGGCCTTTTTTATTCGCTTGAGCATATTGTTGCCTGTGTGGCCTCTTCGCGAGCAAGTCGAAGCGTCGCACCGCCGCTCCCACAGGGGAACGCATTCCAAATGCGGGCTTGCTCGCGAAAGGATCAACTCGGTCTCAAACCGTAGCCACAGCAGCCGGCACCTCCACCGCCACCAACCCCTCTTTCATCCGCTTGGCATCCCGCACAAAACAGCGCGACGCCTGAAACAAAAACAACATGGTCAAGAACAGCGCCACCGGTATCAGGTACATGGCGTCATGCAACCCCACCGCCTTATAGGCCTCCGTCATCTGTTCCGCCCCCGCCGCATACATCGCCGAATGGGCAAAATGATCGGAAAGCCCACCCACGACGATCGGCCCCATCCCCCCACCCAGCAAGTACAACCCTGCAAAAAACAGCGCCATCGCCGTGGCCCGCAGGCGCGGTTCCACCACGTCCTGAATCGCCGTGTACACGCAGGTGTAGAAGTTATAGGCAAACAACCAGCCCACACTGAACAACGCCACAAATACGCCAATCTCGATGCGCCCGGCGTGCAACGCCCAGGCGGTGGTCACGGTGGAGATGATCAGGCTGAACGCGGCGAACAACAGCCGGCCATTGGCAACGCGTTGATGGATCTTGTCGGCGATCCAGCCGCCGAGGGTCAGGCCCACAAGGCCGGTCAGGCCGACGATCACCCCGGTGGCCACGGCGGCGTCTTGCAGCGGCATCAGGAAGTAACGCTGCAACATCGGCACCAGGAACGAGTTACAGGCGTAGGTGGCAAAGTTAAAGCACAGCCCGGCCAGCACCAGCCACAGGAAGGTGGGCACCGCCAGCACGCGGCGAACCGGGCGATCGACGCGTTCCTGGGAAACCTGCACGGTTTCCGCCGCGCCGCGCTTGGGCTCCTTGATATAGAACATGAACACCGCAAGGATCAGCCCCGGCACTGCCGCGATAAAGAACGGTGCGCGCCAGCTGTCAAACGCCTTGACCATCCAACCGATGGTGAAAAACGCCAGCAATAGCCCCAATGGCAAGCCCAGCATGAAAATGCCCATGGCCCGCGCGCGGCGGTGCGCCGGGAACAGGTCGCCAATCAGCGAGTTGGCCGCTGGCGCATAGCTGGCTTCGCCGATGCCGATGCCCATGCGCACCAGCAAAAACGTCCAAAAACTGCCGACCAGGCCGTTGACCGCCGTCAGCCCGCTCCAGGCGAACAGGCCCCACCCCATCAGCTTGCTGCGCGAGCCGGTGTCGGCCATACGCCCCAGGGGCAAGCCGGCGATGGCGTAGACGAGGGTGAAGGCGGTGCCGATGATGCCGAGCTGGAAGTCGCTCAGGTGCCATTCCATACGGATTGGCTCAATGATGATCGCCGGAATGGTGCGGTCGAAAAAGTTGAACAGATTGGCCAGGAACAGCAGGAACAGAATGCGCCAGGCATTCGCCGCTTGGGTCGAGTTCTGCATGGGTCCGTCTCTTTTATTGTTATGAGAGCTGCGATGCCCGCTGCATCCTGCCCGGTACCTGCAACATAGTCAGGCGGGCGGCGGTTGTCTGTAATGATTCGTAAAGCTGATAGGGCATGATTTCACCCGGTGCTGCGGGACTTTGGCTACGAAAATATAAGTCCGCGCCCCCTTCCCAACCGCCATGGCACGGATAGAATGGCGAGCCTTCCCGTAGTCCCCCCTCTTCTTATCCTATTGATGACGCCCATGTCCGAAGCCAGTCCGTGTCTGAGTTGCGGTGCCTGCTGTTCATACTTTCGTGTGTCTTTCTTCTGGGGAGAGTGCGCCTCATCGGGGGGCACGGTGCCCGACGACCTGGTGGTGCAAATCAACCCAACGCGCGTGGCGATGATCGGTACCGACAAGAAGCCCGTCCGCTGCTGCAGCCTTGAGGGTGAAGTGGGTAAAGGGACGAGTTGCTCGATCTATGAGCAACGCTCAAGCCCCTGCCGCGAGTTTGACGCGTCGTGGAGCCAGGGCGTGCAGAACGTCGATTGCGATGCCGCACGCGCCGCGTTTGGCTTGGCGCCGTTGCAAGCGCCCTTCGAATTGGCGCTGCCCATCAGCGCTTAGCATCAAACGCTATGAGCAGGATGCCAAAATAATTCAGAGCAAAGTGCCATCACCCATGGCAAATTCCGTAAGGCCTCTATACTCGACCTAATTAGGTCATCGCCGTAGGCAGTGACGTGACGCTATGACGGGGCATGCTATGGAATGGCTGGGTCTGCATTTTTTCACCGGGCTTCCAGAAAGCGGGCATTTATTACTCAATTGCAGTCATAACCCCTTTTTGGTGCTGTTGGCCTACCTCGTCGCTTGCGCGGCAGGCTTCGGCACGCTCGACATGGCTGAACGCGTAGGTCATGTCGAGGACCCGACCGCGCAGCGCCATTGGCGCTGGCTCGGCGCCAGTTGCCTGGCTGGCGGGATATGGTCCACCCACTTCATCAGCATGCTGGCCTTCCAGGCGCCTATCGCGATTCACTACGATCTGTTGATGACGTTCGCGTCCTTGCTCATCGCGCTGACCGCCTCGTTGATCGCCATGCAGACCCTCAGCCATCCTCACCTGCGGATGCACCAGTATGGGCTGGCCTCCCTATGGATGGGCGTCAGCATCGCCTTGATGCATTACGTCGGCATGTCGGCCATGCGTTCCCAGGCCCAGCTGTATTTTGAGACAGAGTTGTTCATAGCCTCGGTGGCCATCGCCATGGGCGCAAGCCTGGCTGCGTTGTTGCTGTCGAGCTACCTGCGCACCGGCACCGGCATGTTTCATCAACTGCTCAAATACGCCGCCAGCCTGGTATTGGGCGCGGGAATCCTGAGCATGCATTTTACCGGCATGGCCGCGATGCAATTAATAGTTCCCACCGGGGCTGACCTCTCATTGCCTTCGGGTAACAACCCTATACAGCTGGGCTTGTCGGTGGCGGTCATCACCCTCCTGGTGATTGGCAGCAGCATCAGTGCTGCCCTGGCCGACAAGAAACTGCAGCATAAGGAACGCGACCTGCGCCGGGTCAATGCGTTGCTCAGCGAACTGGATCAGGCGCGCGCTTCATTGCAACAAGTGGCCCATTACGACGCCCTGACCAGCCTGCTCAATCGCCGGGGTTTCAATCAGATCTTTGCAGAGAAGCTTGCCGAAAAAACCGCCTCCCACGGCATGATGGCGGTGATTTTTCTTGATATCGACCACTTCAAACGCATCAACGACAGCCTCGGGCATGACGCAGGTGACCAGTTGCTCACCGTGCTGGCCGCGCATATCAAGGGCTCGGTGCGCAGCCATGCCGACGTGGTTGCGCGGTTCGGCGGCGATGAGTTCTGCATCCTGATCAGCATCCACCACCGCGACGAAGCCCGGCACCTGGCCCAGCGCATCATGCAACAGATGAAAGAACCCATCGAGCTGGCCGGTCGACGCATGGTAATGACCACCAGCATCGGCATCAGCCTGTTCCCCGATGACGGCCTCACCTGCGAGGAGCTGCTGAAAACTGCCGACCTGGCGCTGTATCAGTCCAAGGACACTGGGCGCAACAACCTGAACTTCTTCAGTTCCAACCTGAAAACTCGCGCCTTTCTCGAGCTGCAATTGGAAGAGGAACTGCGCGGCGCTTTGCGCACCCACGACCAACTGGTGCTGTTCTATCAACCGATCTTTGACATGAAACTGGGCAAAGTTACGCGGCTGGAGGCCCTCGTACGCTGGCAACATCCAAAGCACGGCCTGCTGGCGCCAGATCGGTTTATCGGCATCGCCGAAAACAATGGGCTGATTGCCGAGTTGGACCACTGGGTGTTGCGCCAAGCCTGTCATGACCTAAGAATGCTTTCTGACAGAGGCTATACCGAACTGACGATGTCGGTGAACTGCTCGGCCCTGAACCTGGCCCGTGACGAGCTGGCGGATGAAATCGAAGATGCGCTGCGCTTCAGCGGCGTCGCCGCCAACCGCCTGGAGCTGGAAGTCACCGAAAATGCGCTGATGGGCAATATCAGCAGCACCCTGACGCTGCTGCGGCAAATTCGCGCGCTGGGCGTGTCACTGGCCATCGACGACTTTGGCACCGGCTACTCGTCCCTCGCCTACCTCAAGCGCCTGCCGCTCAATACCTTGAAGATCGACCGCTCGTTTATCCAGGATATTCCCAAGTCCACCACGGATATCGAGATCGTTCAGGCAATTATCGGCATGGCCCACACCCTGCACTTGCAGGTAATCACTGAAGGCGTCGAAACCCAGGCGCAATTCGAGCTGCTGCTCAAGCATGACTGCGATTTCGTCCAGGGTTACCTGCTGAGCCCAGCAGTGGCGGCCAGTGACATCATTGGTGTGATCCAGAGCATCAACATGCGTAACCCGATCTACCCGCGCAGCGTGGTGGGCACCAAAGACAACGGCTCGCCGAAAGAAACGTCCTCAAGCCGCGGCGGCTCAAAGTCCATCGTCAGGCCAATTCGCTGACGCCCAATATTTGGCATTTCGCCATCATTCGCCTAAAGAACGCCGACAAACGGCCGATTCATCAGAGTCCGGCCAGGTTTTCCCTGGAGAAACCAGGGTTATCCCCCTTCGCCCAAGACAAGGACGCACTGCAAAGTCGCGAACACCCATTCCGTGATGGCCCTTTGATTTGTTTCAGCCATCCGTCCAGGCACATGGCGCAAAATGACCTCTAAAAATAACTCTGCCACCGTGGTATCCGACGTGTTGCTCCCAGCTCCTGCGGACACGCCCTCAGGTTCAAAGTCATTGAGCACCGCCCGGCCGCTGGCCACCCAGCAATACCTGTACTTCACCGAAACCAATACCGACCGCATCCTCGACAACCTCGATGGCCTGCGCGACATGGTGTTCCCGCGCCCGCCCCACCAGGAAGGCGACAGCGATCCGCGCAATGAGCAGGAATTCCCCTCGGTGTGCCTGATCGGCCTGGGCCGCTGCGGTTCGAACATTGCGCTGGACGTGGCGGAGTTGGTGTACAACGCGCGCAAGTTCTATTTGAACGAGTTCAGCAACGAAGACAAGTCGCAGGACAAGGGCTACAGCCCGGCCCAGTGGATCCGCAACAACCTGCGCCTGGGCAGCGGCAAGGCGAGCAAACCGGTGTTCCTGGTGGAACCACTGGTGATGCTCGGCGACCTGGACAAGGACATCGCCGGGCGCATCCGCTTCTCGCGCAAGGGCGAAAAAAGCGGCTTCCTGCGCGACTACAGCAAGATGAAAATCATGGACCTCTCGGAAGTCCATGCCGGTGGCGCCGGTAACGCGCCGATCCTCGGCCAGTACCTGGCCAAGATCATCCTCAATAAAGACACCCAGCGTTTTTCCAGCCCCGACTGGAAGATGATCCACTCGTACCTGATCGACTCCTGCGGCATCAAGGCCAACCAGTCGCGCCTGTACTTCTCGATCTTCAGCGCCGGCGGCGGCACCGGCTCGGGCATGGCCTCGGAATTCGGTCTGGCCCAGCAACACTCGTACATGAACAAGACATTCGACACCAAGCCCGCCGACGAGCACGACAGCAAAAGCGGCCACGCCTTTGTGTTCGAGCCGATCTTCACCAGCGGCATCTGCGTGCTGCCCAATATCTCCGACCACCGCAGCGAAATGTCCGAGGCGCTGCACATCAACGCCGGGCGACTGCTGTGCAAATACCTGTCGGAAGAATGGGACTTCTCTTACAACTTCGACAACGAAGACAGCAGCGAAGCCAGTGTGAAGGGCCGCATCCGGCCGTGGAACGCGATGATGCTGATCTCCAACGACATCATGCGCTACGCCGAAGAGAGCGATGACGGCAATATCCAGAACATTGACGTCAATGCCATGGAAAAACACGCCAACCAGTACATTTCCCAGCAGATCTTCAACATCCTCACGGCCCAGGCCGTCACCACCGACTACGACCAGAACTACTTCCGCCGCGCCGGCATCGACATCGGCGAAACCATTCGCCTGGATGCCAACGACCTGTTCATGAGCCTGGCCGGCCCGGTGGCGATTGCCTACGCCGAGTCCGTGGTTCCAGAAACGCCGGCACCGTCGAATGACAAATTCAAGGTATTCGAGAAAGAGCCACAGCGCCTGAACATCGACGACCTGTTCTTCCGCTCCATCGACCTGCCGCACTTCAACAAGGTCACCCAGGCCATCGAAGGCATCAGCCTGTTGCCGATCGAATCCAAACGCTACAAGGCCTCCCTGGAACAGTACAAGAACTCCGGCTACGACGCGGCGGCGCTGCATGACCTGCACTTCTTCAAGAACTGCTCGTCAGTGGTCTCGATCGTGTCCCTGCCCAAGGACTACAAGCTGTCCTACATGGACCTGAACCGGCTCAAGACTCACCTCAACAGCCTGTTCCCCAACACCACCCTCAAGCGCTACGCCTTGGTGATCGGCGCCTCAGCCAACTTGTCGCTGACCACCCTGATCGCGAAAAGCCCGTGCCTGTCGGATGACTTCCTGACGCTGATCGTGGCGTTTATCAAACGCTGCTTTGCGCGCAACCCGTACCGTTTCGATGACACCCTGGACAACTCGATCCTGGACTTCATCATCCACGAGGACTTCGACGAAGACCGTATCGACGAGCTACTCAACGAGTTCGAGAACCCGGCGAAGATCCTCGACACCAACTGGTACGCGATCAAGCCCATGTATGAGAAGAAGTACCGCGAGTTGATTAACGACAAAGACAAGTTCGTGTCGATCAATGACATCCGCCTGTCGCGGGACTGCGTGAAGAAGGCCATCAAGTACTTGCGTGAGATTTATCGTCACCGGATCGGGAAGACCAAGGTTATTTCGCTGAATAACCACACCGGTAAGACCGGCTGAGGCATTGCGACGGCGCCGCTGGGCGCCGTCGCTGCCTGACTAGGCTCTTCGTTGTTGCAGGTAATCGACGATGGCTTGTTCGTCTGCAGCCTTGGCAGGTCGTGGCAGTTGCTTCGGCCAACCGGTGTCGTGCGTCCCGAAAAACTTCTTCTGCTCAGCCTCATCCCAACCGCGAATTTCACGCGAAGCCGACTCCCACCAGCCCTGCCGGCACACCTCGTAATACGGGTGCTCAGGTGCCGCGCTGCCGTAGAGTAAGTCGCGACCGACCCTTTTCAAATGTTTACGCTGATTGCGCAGCTTCCATTTAATCAGCAGCCGCTGCCAGGCTGATGGCACGGGCTTGACCTGTGGCACGTCCAGGCAACGCGCGACCAGTTCAGGCCCGAAGGTCTCGCCATGAAGGCTGAAAAAGTGCGCTTGCATGGCATGGAAGAAGCGCTTTTCGGCGTAGTAGTGATGGACCAACTTCTTGGACTCACGCACCGTCTTGCCACGCATCGCAAAGGAAATCGCGACCTGCTCGATGGTGTGGATGTCGAAGGATCCCTGGGTCCACTCGTCGATCCAGCGTATCGCGGCTTCGAGCAGCGGCGCATCGGTGTCACACACACCGCACAGGCCACTGTTGTAAAGCTTGAAGCTGTTGCTGGCAGACACACCATGGGCATGCAGGTGCTTGCCCAGCTTGAGGTAGTCCGGGCGCTTGCAGACGTAGCTCCAGTCGTATTCAAACTCGTCCATCACATACTGGCCAGGCTCGATGAGTTCGAACACACGGTGAGGCGACTTCAGGAACAGCGTATCGGTATCGACGAACAAGGTTTTGTCCGCCAACGTCAACCCTTGGGCGATCGCACACGCCTTGCGTCGATGGAGGTAGCCGTTGTGGCCCTGCCATTGGCTCAGGGTCTGCTCGTCCAACTCGAGGGTCTCCACCGGCCAGCCGGTGAAGTCCTGCGGCCGATCAGTCATGACCCGGATGCAAAGCGGCTCTCCAGGCTTGAGCTGCGCCAGGGCAGTAAGAATGCTGAACTTGGCCTCTCGCCGGTAAACCTCTTGTTTACCGTAAATAAGGTATAGCAACTGGTGCGAAGGTTTCGCTGAAGGGGGCAGCGCTGACAGCATGACTAGCTCCAAATAACAAGCGGCGAACTCTACCGGATTTCACCCTTTTCTACCCTGCGATCTCATCGCTGCCGGGTACTTGTTCACACCGAGAAACAATTCTGCAGCCGTTTCGGCCTTTGGAAAACTGTTCCCATGACGTGCGCGTCATCCTGCGCTGTGACCTTTCTTCACGGCAAGATGCCATCACGACGCCAGCGGTTACCCCGCTACACACTTTTAAACGGGCAAAGCGCGCACCGTTTTAGTGCTCACCTTCTAGGCGTTGCCCTTTCCTGGATCAGGATCCAAGGCGAAACCACCACCGCCCACAAGCCTGGATCACGCTCCACCAGGTCCAGCGCCCGCGTCGCAGACACTTCGCCAAGGCTCCCGGCAGCCAGCCAGGCAGCGACTTTGTCGCGGTTATCTTCGGCCATGCCTTCGGCGGCCTCTATCAAATCCAGGCCGGCATCGACCCACAATAGGGCACCCTTGGCAAAGAACGGTTCAAGCTCCTTCCAGGATATTTCGGCGGTTTCGCCGAGCAGCTTGGCATAGAGGGTGCTAGGTTCTTGCGTCATGGGACTTCACCTGAAGAAAAAATCGGCGCAATCATAACGTCACGCATCAGGTAGAAAAACCCAGTTGCAAATGAGTTACCGATTGAAAGTGTCAGGAAAGCCAAGGATTGCCCGCAACTCTGGCATCACCCCGCCGCAATTCTGTCTTTTTCTTTCATTTATGCGACACGCCCGGGTTTTGCCCCCAGCAGCCAGCTTTTCAAGCGATCAACCGGCGCTCTACACTGTACCGGTACAGTTGCCAGGGCACTGCCGGGGGGATATCCGAGATATCTGATCCGGTTCTGCAGCTCACAAGGCCGCTAGAACTATAAAAAATACAACAGTAAGAGTGGAGCACTATGAATAAGGCTACTAAGCAGATTTCCAAACTGTTTGCCGCTATGGTCCTGGCTGGGGTTGCCGGCCATTCGTTCGCAGCCGATACCATCAAGATAGGTATTGCGGGCCCTAAAACCGGCCCAGTGACGCAATACGGCGACATGCAATTCATGGGTGCCAAGCAAGCCATCGCCGACATCAACGCCAAAGGCGGCGTCGATGGCAAAATGCTCGAAGCCAAGGAATACGACGACGCTTGCGATCCTAAACAAGCCGTTGCCGTAGCCAACAAAGTGGTCAACGACGGCGTCAAGTTCGTGGTCGGCCACCTCTGCTCCAGCTCCACTCAGCCCGCTTCCGACATCTATGAAGACGAAGGCGTGATCATGATTACCCCGGCGGCTACCAGCCCGGAAATCACTGCCCGTGGCTACAAGCTGATCTTCCGCACTATCGGCCTGGACAGCGCTCAGGGGCCTGCGGCTGGCAACTACATTGCCGACCACGTGAAGCCGAAAGTCGTTGCTGTGATTCACGACAAACAGCAATACGGTGAAGGCATCGCTACCGCCGTTAAACAGACTCTCGAGAAAAAAGGCGTCAAGGTTGCCCTCTTTGAAGGCATCAACGCTGGCGACAAAGACTTCGGTTCCCTCATCCAGAAGCTCAAGCAAGCCAACGTCGACTTCGTCTACTACGGCGGTTACCACCCTGAGCTGGGCCTGATCCTGCGCCAAGCCAAGGAAAAAGGCGTGAACGCCAAGTTCATGGGCCCTGAAGGTGTCGGTAACGACTCCATCTCGCAAATCGCCCAGGGCGCTTCCGAAGGCCTGCTGGTCACCCTGCCGAAGTCTTTCGACACCGATCCGGCCAACAAGGCAATCGTTGAAGAGTTCGCCAAGAACAAGCAGGACCCAACCGGTCCGTTCGTGTTCCCGGCCTACTCGGCCGTTGAAGTCATCGCCGGCGGTATCGCTGCCGCGAAATCTGAAGACACTGCCAAAGTGGCTGCAGCCATCCACGCAGGCACTTTCAAGACCCCTACCGGCGAGCTGACGTTTGACGCCAAGGGCGACCTGAAGGACTTCAAATTCGTGGTCTACGAATGGCACTTCGGTAAACCAAAAACCGAAGTTTCCCCTCAGTAAGCCAGGCGTTACTGGTCCAACAAGCCCACTGTGAGAGCAGTGGGCTTTGTTTTACGAGGTTTATGGGCCTGTCACTCGCGATCCGGGTGCTGGCTCACCTGAAAATCTTAAAACCGTCACCAGCGGTTCGCTGGCAAACGCTTTGTGCAACCTGCTCACAGAACAGGGCACGGGCCGGAAATGACTCCACCAGTGAAATGCGTATCGGGTTTTTAGGAGCGCTGTAATGCCTGAGATCTATCATTTTTTCCAAACGCTGGTTAACGGCATGACCGTTGGCAGCACCTATGCCTTGATAGCCATTGGCTACACAATGGTTTACGGCATCATTGGAATGATTAACTTCGCCCATGGCGAGGTGTACATGATTGGTTCCTACGTGGCCTTCATCGCCCTTGCCGGGCTGGCCATGCTGGGTATCCACTCCCTGCCGCTGTTGATGACCGCCGCGTTCCTGGCGTCGATCATCGTGACCAGTGCCTATGGCTACAGTATCGAGCGCGTTGCCTACCGTCCCTTGCGTGGCAGCAACCGTTTGATCCCGCTGATTTCTGCTATCGGCATGTCGATTTTCCTGCAGAACACCGTATTGCTGTCCCAGGACTCCAAGGACAAGTCCATTCCCAACCTGATCCCGGGGAGCTTCTCCTTCGGCCCAGGCGGCGCACAAGAAGTGCTGATTTCGTACATGCAGGTCCTGGTCTTCGTCGTCACCCTGGTGGCCATGCTGGGCCTGACCCTGTTCATCTCCCGTTCCCGTCTGGGGCGCGCCTGCCGGGCCTGTGCCGAAGACATCAAGATGGCCAACCTGTTGGGCATCAACACCAACAACATCATCGCCCTGACCTTCGTGATCGGCGCCGCATTGGCGGCCGTCGCGGCCGTGCTGCTGAGCATGCAGTACGGCGTGATCAACCCCAACGCCGGTTTCCTGGTAGGTCTCAAAGCCTTTACCGCAGCGGTATTGGGCGGCATCGGCAGCATTCCGGGCGCCATGCTCGGTGGCCTGGTGCTGGGTGTGGCCGAAGCCTTTGGTGCCGATATCTTCGGCGACCAGTACAAGGACGTCGTAGCGTTCAGCCTGTTGGTTCTGGTCCTGTTGTTCCGTCCGACCGGCATCCTGGGCCGTCCGGAGGTTGAGAAAGTATGAGCAAATATCTTAAATCGGCGTTTTTCAGCGCTTTGCTGGTATGGGCAGTGGCCTTTCCGGTACTCGGCCTCAAGCTGAGCATTGTCGGCATCAACCTGGAAGTGCATGGCACCGGTCCCGTGACCCTCACCATCATCGCCCTGTGTTCGGTACTGATGTTCCTGCGCGTGCTGTTCACCCAGCAGGTCAGCGCCTTGCTCAAGGGCAACCGTGGTCCGTTGGTGTCGCCTAAGGTCAGTCAATTCCTGACCCTTCCACGCACCCAGCGCTACATCATCATCGGCCTGATCGTGGCCGCGTTGATCTGGCCGTTCTTTGGCTCGCGCGGCGCGGTCGACATCGCCACCCTGATCCTGATCTACGTGTTGCTGGGCCTTGGCCTGAACATCGTGGTGGGCCTGGCCGGCCTGCTCGACCTGGGTTATGTGGGCTTTTACGCAGTGGGTGCCTACACCTACGCGCTGCTCTCGCACTACCTGGGTTGGGGCTTCTGGATCTGCCTGCCGTTGGCGGGCATGGCGGCGGCGACGTTCGGCTTCCTGCTGGGCTTCCCGGTGCTGCGTTTGCGCGGTGACTACCTGGCGATCGTGACCCTGGGCTTCGGTGAAATCATCCGTCTGTTCCTGCGTAACCTCACCGGTATTACCGGCGGCCCCAACGGCATCAGCAGCATCCCCAAGCCCACCTTCTTCGGGCTGTCGTTCGACCGCACCGCAGCCGAGGGCATGCAGACCTTCCACGAATACTTCGGGATCGACTACAACCCGGTGAGCAAAGTGGTGTTCCTGTACCTGGTGGCGCTGTTGCTGGCACTGGCCGCACTGTTCGTGATCAACCGCCTGCTGCGCATGCCGATCGGCCGCGCGTGGGAAGCACTGCGCGAAGATGAAATTGCCTGCCGTGCACTGGGCATGAACCCGACAATCATCAAGCTTTCGGCCTTCACCCTCGGGGCAACATTCGCCGGTTTCGCCGGCAGCTTCTTCGCCGCTCGCCAAGGTCTGGTGACGCCGGAGTCGTTCACCTTTATCGAGTCGGCGATCATCCTCGCCATCGTGGTACTGGGTGGCATGGGCTCGCAACTGGGCGTGATCCTGGCGGCGATCGTGATGATCCTGCTGCCGGAAATGATGCGTGAGTTCAGCGAATACCGCATGTTGATGTTCGGCGCCATGATGGTGCTGATGATGATCTGGCGTCCTCAAGGCCTGCTGCCCATGCAACGTCCACACATGGAGCTGCGCAAATGAGCCGCGAGATCCTGAAAGTCGAAAATCTGAGCATGCGCTTCGGCGGCTTGCTGGCGGTCAACGGCGTGGCCCTGACCGTGAAAGAGAAACAGGTTGTGGCGCTGATAGGCCCGAACGGCGCCGGCAAGACCACGGTGTTCAACTGCCTCACCGGTTTCTACAAGCCGAGTGGTGGCAGCATCCTGCTGGATGGTCAGCCGATCCAGGGTTTGGCCGGTCACGAGATCGCCCGCAAGGGCGTGGTGCGGACCTTCCAGAACGTGCGGTTGTTCAAGGACATGACGGCGGTCGAAAACCTGCTGATTGCCCAGCACCGTCACCTGAACACCAACTTCTTCGCAGGCTTGTTCAAGACCCCGGCGTTCCGCAAAAGCGAGAGCGAGGCCATGGAATACGCCGAGTACTGGCTGGACAAGGTCAACCTCACCGAGTTTGCCAACCGCCCTGCCGGCACCTTGGCTTATGGCCAGCAACGTCGCCTGGAAATCGCCCGCTGCATGATGACCCGCCCGCGGATCCTGATGCTCGACGAACCGGCCGCGGGTCTGAACCCCAAGGAAACCGAAGACCTCAAGGCGCTGATCAGCGTGTTGCGTGAAGAAAACAACGCCACCGTGCTGTTGATCGAACACGACATGAAACTGGTCATGAGCATTTCCGACCACATCGTGGTGATCAACCAGGGCACGCCGTTGGCCAACGGCACGCCGGAGCAGATCCGCGACAATCCTGAAGTGATCAAAGCCTATTTGGGGGAAGCGTAAAATGCTGCAATTCGAAAACGTTTCCACTTTCTACGGCAAGATCCAGGCCCTGCACAGCGTCAACGTGGAAGTGCGCCAAGGCGAGATCGTTACGCTGATCGGCGCCAACGGTGCCGGTAAATCCACGCTGCTGATGACCCTGTGCGGTTCGCCCCAGGCTCACAGCGGCAGCATCCGCTACATGGGTGAGGAACTGGTGGGCCAGGCCTCTTCCGAGATCATGCGCAAGAGCATTGCCGTGGTGCCGGAAGGCCGTCGGGTGTTTGCCCGCCTGACCGTGGAAGAGAACCTCGCGATGGGCGGGTTCTTCACCGACAAGGGCGACTACCAGGAGCAGATGGACAAGGTGCTGCACCTGTTCCCACGACTCAAGGAACGCTTCAGCCAGCGCGGCGGCACCATGTCCGGCGGCGAGCAGCAAATGCTCGCCATCGGCCGGGCGCTGATGAGCAAGCCCAAGCTGTTGCTGCTGGACGAACCTTCGCTTGGCCTGGCGCCGATCATCATCCAGCAGATCTTCGACATCATCGAACAACTGCGCAAGGACGGTGTGACGGTGTTCCTGGTGGAGCAGAACGCCAACCAGGCCCTGAAGATTGCTGACCGGGCCTACGTGCTGGAAAACGGCCGGGTGGTGATGCAGGGTACGGGCGAGCAGTTGTTGACCGATCCGAAGGTGCGCGAGGCCTACCTCGGCGGTTAAAAAACGGTTGCTGGATGAACCGGATCAAAAATGTGGGAGCGGCAGTGCGAGCAAGTCGCATCGCCGCTCCCACATTTGCTTTGTGTGATCCCTGGAATTACGTTGTTTGAAACTATTTTCGGCTGATTTGTAACGAACCCCACGGCCCTCTCTCTAGTGCTACAAGCAGGCATTCAAGCCCGCCAACCCACCCTACTGGAGATACACCATGACCACCAAACTGTCCGCTGCCACCCTCGTCCTGGCCCTCGGTTCCGCGCTGAGCCTGTCTGCCCTGACCACCACCGCCCACGCCGCCGACGACATGCAAAAGTGCTTCGGTGTCGCCGAAGCCGGCAAGAACGATTGCGCCGCAGGCGCTGGCACTTCCTGCGCCGGCACCTCGAAAACCAAGGACCAGGCCAACGCCTGGAAACTGGTTCCAGCCGGCACCTGCCTCAAAACCCCAAGCTCCACCTCGCCGACCGGTTTCGGCCAGGAAGCGGCCTTCACCGCCAAGTCCTGAACCTCATAAAACCTGAGTACTGATGATGACTCTTTCATCCCTGCAAGCCGTCTCCCAGGCTCAGGCGCCCGGCCTCCCACGCCGGGTCGGGCTGGGGCTCAAGCATGAGCACTTCACTGCAGTGCTGGAGACCTCACCCGACATCGGTTTTTTTGAAGTGCACGCCGAAAACTACATGGTGGACGGCGGCCCGTTTCATCACTACCTGGGGTTGATCCGCGAACAGTACCCGCTGTCATTGCACGGCGTAGGCCTGTCCATCGGCGGAGAAGGCCCGCCGGACCGTGAGCACCTGGCGCGGTTGGCAACGCTGATCGAACGCTATCAACCCCACTCTTTTTCTGAACACCTGGCCTGGTCAAGCCACGGCCCGGTGTTTCTCAATGACTTGCTGCCCCTGGCCTATGACAGCGCGACCCTGCAACGGGTGTGCGAACACATTGACCACGTGCAAAATACCCTCAAGCGGCCAATGCTGCTGGAGAACCCGTCGACTTACCTGCAATTCCAGCGCTCAACCCTGGATGAGACCGACTTCATCAGTGAGATCATCCGCCGTACTGGCTGCGGTTTGCTGCTGGACGTGAATAACGTCTATGTGTCGTGCATCAACCATCAACGCGATCCGGTTGCCTACATCGACGGCCTGCCGATGCATGCGGTGGGCGAGATTCATCTGGCCGGTTTTGCCGAAGACACTGACAGCCTCGGTGATCGCTTGTTGATCGACGATCACGGCGCACCTATCGACAACGCCGTGTGGCAGCTCTACGAAAAAGTATTGGCGCACGTAGGCCCGATAGCCACGCTGATCGAACGGGACAACCAAGTGCCGGCGTTCAGCGTATTGCTGGCTGAGGCTCAACAGGCCGAACTGCATCTGTCGCAGGTGAGCCCATGAGCCTTCATGAGGAGTTTGCCGCAGCGCTGCTGGCGCCGGACCAGGCATGCCCCAATGGCCTGTTCAGCAGCAACGGTGCCGACCCGGCCAGCCGTTTTGCGGTGTATCGCAACAATGTGCACAGTTCGTTGATCAACGCACTCGCAACAGCCTACCCCGTGACATTGCAATTGGTGGGCGAGGACTTCTTCCGTGCGATGGCCGGCCTGTTTATCCGGGCTTGCCCACCCACCAGCCCGCTGATCAGCGAGTACGGCAGTGCGCTCGCCGCATTTATCCAGGACTTTGAGCCAGCCGCCAGCGTGCCCTACCTGGCCGATATGGCGCGCTTGGAACGACTGCGTGTGCGCGCCTATCACGCGGCGGACACCCAGCCACTCGACCAACCGACTGTTCTTCAAGCACTGCAAAGCCAAACAGACCTGGGGAAATTGCGCCTGCAACTGCATCCATCCCTTGCCACCTTGAATTCTGCCTACGCGGTGGTGGCGGTATGGGCCGCGCACCAGACCGAAGGCGGCCTGGCCACCCTCAATCCCTGGCACGCCCAGAGTGCGCTGGTAGTACGTCAGGGGCTGGTGGTCAGGGTATTTGCTACCGACAGTGGCTCAGTGGCGTTTATCAACAGCCTGGCCCATGGCAATGCCTTGGAAAAAGCCGTGGAGCATGCGCTTGACGCAGCGGCCGAGTTCGACCTGCACCAATGCCTGACGCTGCTGATCAGCCACAACGCCATTACTCATTTGCATCTAGAACAAAAGGTATCGCCATGAGCACTCGTCCATCAGGCCTGATCAATCGGGTCATCGCGCTTTTCGAACAAATCCCTTACAGCCTGATTGCCTTTGTCGCGCGTTTTTCGATTGCCGCCGTGTTCTGGAAATCCGGGCAAACCAAGGTCGAAGGATTCGTCATTGATTTGGTCAGCGGCACCTTCCAACTGGGCGAACCGAAACTGGCCGCCTCGACATTGCCGTTGTTTCGCAGCGAATACCACGTGCCGCTGCTATCACCGGAGGTGGCGGCGCATATGGCGGCGTTTGCCGAGCACTTCTTCCCGGTGTTGATCCTGGTAGGCCTCGCTACGCGCTTCTCGGCCTTGGCCCTGATCGGCATGACCCTGGTGATTCAGCTGTTCGTCTACCCGGACGCCTACCCGACTCATGGCACCTGGATTGCGCTGCTGTTGATACTCGTAGCCAAAGGACCGGGGCGCCTGTCCATCGATCACTTGATCGCGCGTCGCTACGCTTAGAGTCGGTCGAGGGCCTCGCCGCTGCGCTTGAACCCGTCCACCAAGTAGTCAGCCAGCACCTGGGTGCGACGCGGCAGGCCGCCCTGAAAGGGATGCACGAGGTACATCGGCATGCTTCGCGTCTGATAATCACGCAGGAGCCAGCGCAAGCGGCCGTCAGCCAATTCTGCGGGCAGAACGTAGGACGGCAAGCGTGCGATACCAGCGCCCACTAACGCAGCCTTTTTCAACAAGTTGTAGTGATTGGAGGCAAAGGTACCGCTCACCCGCACCCGCAGCAGTTCGTGCTGCTGGTGGTACAACCACTCTTCACGGCCGCTGTAGTGGCTGTTGAGCAGGCAGGTGTGGGCGGCCAAGTCGGCCGGTGTCTCCGGCTCGCCATGCCTCTCAAGGTACGCCGGGCTGGCGCAGGTCATTTCATGCCAGGCCAGCAGAGGCTTGACCACCAGGCGCTCGTTTTCAATCGCGCCTGAGCGTACCCCCAAGTCAAAGCCATCCCGCGCCAGGTCCCGGTAACTGTTGTTGAGCTCCAGCTCGATCTGCACCTGCGGGTACTGTTTGGAAAACTCCAGCAACAAGCCATCAAAGAAGGTTTCGCCCAAGGAGACCGGAACCGTCATACGCACCGGCCCGGCCAGATCGTCCTTTAGCCGGGCCAACGCCTGACGGGCGCGATCCACCTGCACCACCAATGCCTGAGCCTGGGGCAGCAGTGCCGCACCGGCTGCAAAAGGTTGCCCATTAGTGCGTTTATCCGCTCTGTTCGAGCAGACCGGCACATTCGATGCCCTGGTCTGCGCAGCCGGCAGCGTGAACTTCGTCGCGCTGGGCGACATGAGCGAAAGCGATTTCGAGCTGGGCCTGCGTGACAAGCTGATGGGCCAGGTCAACCTGCTGTTGATCGGTCGTGAATACGCAAACGATGGCGCCTCGTTTACCTTCACCAGTGGCATTCTGAATCGCGACCCCATCCGCACCGGCGCCTCGGCTGCGCTGGTCAACGGCGCCATTGACGCCTTTGTCAAAGCGACGGCAATTGAATTGCCGCGCGGCCTGCGCATCAACGCCGTGAGCCCGACGGTCCTGCTGGAAGCCATGGACAGTTACGCGCCATATTTGCGCGGCTACAAACCAGCTCCAGCCGCCGACGTGGCGCTGGCCTACGCAAAAAGTGTTGAAGGTTTACAGACAGGTCAGACCTTTATGGTGGGTTGAATCGGATACCTGTCAGATTTGACTGAATCTGGCAGCCGGGGTTGTGGTGCAACGCCGGCGTGCGTAACGTGGCGGCACTTGTCTGGAGACCGATAATGCGCGCCGCCCATACCCTAACTCTACTTGCCTTGCTTCCCCTGTTCGCCGCCTGCCAGATGTTCGACAGCGACCCGGCCAAGCCGTCTCTCGCCGGGCTGACCCGTATGCAGGGCGAACTCACGGCGGTCGGCGACAAACTGCTGTTCCAGCCCTGCAACGACAAACGCAACTACGTGGTCAACGACACCGGCGGCACCAGCATCCTGCAGGAAGCGGCCTCCCTGGCCGGCCAGCAAGGCGCGTTGTTTGCCGACCTGCGCGGCAAGTTCTCGGGGGTTGCCAGCGGCACCCAAGGCAGCGTGGACCTGCAACAGCTGTATCGTGTCGAACGTTCGACCTCGGCCTGCGACGATCCGGACTTCAAGCGCATGATCCTGCGCGCCAACGGCCACAAGCCGGCCTGGGCAATGAACGTGACGGCCAAGGGCATGGTGCTGGAACGCGAAGGCCAGCCGCCACTGGCAGTGCCTTATGTGGAAGAGCAGATCGGTGACGGCCGCTTCAACCTGATGACTGAAGCCAACAACCAGCACGTCGAACTGTGGGTGGCCCCGCAACGTTGCATCGACAGCGTGAGCGGCAGCCTGCAACACATGACCGCCGAGTTGCGCGTCAACGGTCAGGTACAGCGCGGTTGCGCCTCGTTTGGCGGCTCGCGCGACGACTGACTCGGCACTGCGTTGTTTTAACATGACGGGAATCGGCCATTGGGGCTTATAATCGCCGGTTTGCAAAACAGCCGGCCAATCAGCCCGCCGCCTACCGGATCCTGTCATGTTACGAATCACCGAACTCAAGCTGCCTATCGACCATCCCGAAGAAGACCTGCGGCCCGCCATCGTGCAGCGCCTGGGCATCGCCAGTGATGACCTGCTCGATTTCACCCTGTTCAAGCGCAGCTACGACGCCCGCAAGAAATCGTCGGAGCTGTGTTTCATCTACACCATCGACTTGAACGTGAAGGGCGAAGCGGCGCTGTTGCTCAAGTTCGCCGATGACCGCAACGTCAACCCGGCGCCGGATGTCAGCTACACAGTGGTCGGCCAGGCGCCGGAAGGCCTGACAGAACGTCCAATCGTCGTAGGCTTTGGCCCGTGCGGCATTTTCGCCGGGCTGTTGCTGGCGCAGATGGGCTTCAAGCCGATCATCCTCGAACGCGGCAAGGAAGTGCGCCAGCGCACCAAGGACACCTGGGGCCTGTGGCGCAAAAATGTGCTCAACCCCGAATCCAACGTGCAATTCGGTGAAGGCGGCGCCGGGACCTTTTCCGATGGCAAGCTATACAGCCAGATCAAGGACTCGAAATTCCACGGCCGCAAAGTCCTGCACGAGTTCGTCAAGGCCGGTGCGCCGGAAGAAATTCTCTACGTCAGCAAGCCGCATATCGGTACGTTCCGCCTGACCGGCGTGGTGGAGAACATGCGCGAACAGATCATCGCCCTGGGCGGTGAAGTGCGCTTCGAGCAGCGGGTTACCGACGTGCTGATCGAAGACGGTCAGTTGAACGGCGTGGTCGTCGATGGCGGCGAGCAGATCCCATCCAGGCATGTGATCCTGGCCCTCGGCCACAGCGCACGCGATACCTTCCGCATGCTCCACGGCCGTGGGGTTTACATGGAAGCCAAGCCGTTCTCGGTGGGCTTCCGTATTGAACACCCGCAGTCGCTGATCGACGCTGCGCGCCTGGGCAAATACGCCGGGCACCCAAAACTCGGCGCCGCCGACTACAAGCTGGTGTACCACGCCAAGAACGGCCGCTCGGTCTACAGCTTCTGCATGTGCCCAGGCGGTACCGTGGTTGCTGCGACCTCCGAGCCAGGCCGCGTCGTCACCAACGGCATGAGCCAGTACTCGCGTAACGAGCGTAATGCCAACTCCGGCATCGTGGTCGGCATCACGCCTGAAGTGGATTACCCAGGTGGCCCGCTGGCGGGTATCGAGTTGCAGGAACGGCTGGAATCCCACGCCTACATTCTCGGCGGCAGCAACTACGAGGCCCCGGCGCAATTGGTGGGCGATTTCATCGCCGGCAAGCCGTCTACCGCTATCGGCAGTGTGCAACCCTCCTACAAGCCTGGCGTTGCTCTCGGTGACCTGGCCCTGGCGTTGCCGGACTTCGCCATCGAGGCGATCCGCGAAGCGTTGCCAGCGTTCGAGAAACAGATCAAGGGCTATTCGCTGCACGACGCGGTGTTGACCGGTATCGAGACGCGCACCTCGTCGCCGCTGCGGATAACCCGTAACGAATCGATGCAGAGCTTGAACGTAAAAGGCCTGTTCCCGGCCGGTGAAGGCGCCGGTTATGCCGGGGGGATTCTGTCGGCGGGTGTGGATGGGATTCGGATTGCCGAGGCGTTGGCGCGGGATATGTTGGGCAGCCAGGGCTGAAGCTTCGAGTTGTAAGCCTCAAGCTGCAAGCTAAAAGCGGATAGGTGACCTGCTTTTTCTTGTAGCTTGGAGCTTACAACTTGCCGCTGCGACTTAGATATTTGCGCGCAGGATGCTGTCCGGTAACGGCTGACCCCGCTCCACACTGGCCGCAACGGCCGCAATCAGCCCGCCCAATTCATAGCCCTGCCCCGCCAGCCACGCCTGATCGTAATAGGTGGTGGCATACCGCTCCCCCCCATCACACAAGATCGCCACGATCGAGCCCGACTCCCCCGCCGCTTTCATCTGCTGGGCCGCCACCAGCGCGCCAATCAGGTTGGTCCCGCTGGAACCGCCGACCCGCCGTCCAAGCCGTGCAGCAAGGTAATGCATGGCCGCCAGCGAGAGCGCATCCGGCACCTTGACCATCGCATCAATCACCTTTGGCAAAAAGGATGCCTCGACCCGAGGCCGACCAATCCCTTCGATGCGCGAGCCACAGTCCAGGCGCAAACTCGCGTCGCCACTCTGATAGAAATCAAAGAACACGGAGCGCTCGGCATCAGCACACAACACACGGGTGCAATGCTGGCGATAGCGCACATAACGGCCGAGAGTTGCTGTGGTGCCGCCAGTGCCGGGGCTGGAGATCAGCCAGCTCGGTTCCGGATGCTGCTCAAAACGCATCTGCTGGAAGATCGACTCGGCGATGTTGTTGTTCGCACGCCAGTCGGTGGCGCGCTCGGCGTAGGTGAACTGGTCCATGAAATGACCACCGCTTTCCAGTGCCAGGCGCTCGGACTCCGCGTAGATCTGCGTCGGGTCCTGTACCAGGTGGCTTTTACCGCCGTAGAAAGCAATCTGCGCGATTTTTTCCTGGGAGGTGGTGGCCGGCATCACCGCAATAAATGGCAAGCCGAGCAGACGGGCGAAGTAAGCTTCGGAAATCGCCGTCGACCCGCTGGACGCTTCGATCACCGGCGCGCCAGGCTTGAGCCAGCCGTTGCACAGCGCATACAGGAACAGCGAGCGAGCCAGCCGATGCTTGAGGCTGCCCGTGGGGTGGCTGGACTCGTCCTTGAAGTACAACTCGATACCCGGCAACCCCGGCAATGGCAAGGGAATCAGGTGCGTGTCGGCGCTGCGCTGGAAGTCTGCTTCAATGATACGAATGGCTTCGCGGGCCCAGGGACGTTGGTCGCTCATGGAGAGTTTCTCTGAAGGTGTAAGCCCTGATTTTAGGGGGTTTCCTACACACCACACAGGTACAGTACTGGCTCAATTGAGGACACAATTGCGAGGGTTCGACGTAACGTCATCGCGAACCGCCGTTTATAACGAATAAGAATATAAATTTTGTTTTAACAGCTAACGGTACGGGTTAGGGTACCCACCTATTGAACTTGGATTGGAGAGCGTCCCTTGCCTCTGCGTAGCACTTTCACCCGTTTCTTCCAGCTGGAAGCCGCCAGCGGTCTGATGTTGATCGCGGCAGCCGCCCTGGCCCTGATCATCAATAATTCGCCTTTGTCGCACCTGTACAGCGCGTTTCTCGACGTACCGGTAGTGGCGCAGATTGGCGCATTGAAAATCGCCAAGCCCGCCTTGCTTTGGATCAACGATGGCCTGATGGCCTTGTTCTTCCTGCTGATCGGCCTTGAGGTCAAGCGCGAGCTGCTCGACGGCCACCTGTCCAAGCCCTCGCAAGTGGTGCTGCCCGGCGCAGCGGCCATCGGCGGCATGGTGGTGCCAGCGCTGATCTACTGGGCGATCAACAAGGACTATCCCGAGGCCCTTTCGGGTTGGGCGATCCCGATGGCCACCGACATTGCCTTCGCCCTCGGCGTGCTGGCGCTGCTTGGCAAACGTGTGCCGGTGTCGCTGAAGCTGTTCCTGATGACCCTAGCGATTATTGACGACCTGGGCGCGATCATCGTGATCGCCATTTTCTATTCCGCCGACCTGTCCGGTGCCGCCCTGGCAGGTGCAGGTGCCTGCTTGATCGCCTTGATTGCGATGAACCGCTTGGGTGTTATCAAACTCGGACCGTATCTGATTATTGGCCTGATCCTGTGGGTGTGTGTACTCAAGAGCGGCGTGCACGCGACGCTCGCCGGTGTAACGCTGGCATTCTGCATCCCGATGCGCACCAAGAACGCCGAGTCGTCGCCATTGCTCACGCTGGAGCGCGCCCTGCACCCGTGGGTGGCCTACGCTATCCTGCCGCTGTTCGCCTTCGCCAACGCCGGTGTCTCGCTGACGGGTGTCAGCCTGGAAAGCTTCACTCACCATGTGCCTATGGGCATCGCCACGGGCCTGTTGATCGGCAAGACCGTTGGTGTGTTCGGGCTCACTTGGCTGGCCATCAAGACCGGCATCGCTGCCCTGCCCAACGGCGCAAACTGGGGTCAGGTGTTTGGTGTGGCGATCCTGTGCGGCATCGGCTTCACCATGAGTTTGTTTGTGGGCTCGCTGGCATTCGTGCCGGGTGCCAGTGAGTTCGCGGGTGAGGACCGCATGGGGATTTTGACCGGTTCGATATTGGCGGCGTGTATTGGTTATGCGGTAACAGCGATGGCGAGTCGCAAGAAGGCCGTCACTCAGGTTTGAACTGACAGCCCCGAAAACCAAAAAGCCGCCTCGGCTTAAACCGAGGCGGCTCCAGTTCTCAGACCTTACAGGTCATCGAAGCTGTCCCGCAGAAATACCCACACGTGGTAGACACGCAGGGTATTCACTACGAGGTTCCACGTACGTCGTGCAAACGTCGACAGACTCGGCCCTCCTAAAGTCAGGCCTTTCCTCCAGCGCACTTACCGGAACACGTGGGCCTTTGAATGCAGGTCAATGCATCTTTGAAGTCGCAGCCCAGTGAATAATTGGGTTTGCAATAAAAAACCGCCCTACTAAGGCGGTTTTTTATTGCCTGCATTTTTTTCAGTTCAAACCGGCCACCGCCCATAAAACCAAAAAAACCCAACCGGTCACCCGGCTGGGGTTTTGTAGTTCTACAACCAGCGCTTAACGCGTAACGCGGCTAGTACCATCAACGGTCATGATGCGTACACGGTCGCCAATGCGGAAGATTTCATTCTCCTGCACAGCCTGCACATAGGCGCGCATGCTGCCGTCGTCTTCGCGTACGGTGATTTCCACACCCTGGGTGCGGGTCAGGCCCTCTTCGGTGGCCGAGCCCAGCAACCCACCAGCAACGGCACCGATCACGGCAGTCACGATGCTGCCACGACCGCCGCCGATAGCGCTGCCGCCAACGCCGCCGATGACTGCGCCAGCAGCGCCGCCGATTGGGGTCTTGGTGCCTTCGATTTTCACGGGGCGCAGGGATTCGATGGTCCCCATGCGCACGGTCTGAACACGACGCGCTTCGTCGCGGGAGTACGAGTCGCCGGTCAGACTCGAGGCGCAGCCACCCAGCAGCAACGACAGGGTGGTAAAGCAGGCAACCAGTAAAACGGACTTACGCATAGCATCAACTCCAAAGGACAGGTGTTCATTAAACGCTGCAGCTTGACGCCTGTCACGGCAAGCGCCGCAGAAAATTGCTTTCATTCAGCCTGAGTACAGACAGCCCGTACCAGAAAACTCGACGAACGGTAGCACTCCACGCCTAGCCAGGACCTCCATGGATTACTTCATCATTGTAGTCACAACGCTTGCCGGCCTGTATTTTCACGGCTGGCTGTACCTGCGTATCAGGCGATGGATCGACCGTGACCTGGCGCTATCACTGGCGGGCAATGATCTGCACAAGCGCGCATTTATGCTGCGACAGCCGGAACAGGCTCGCGCGCTGAAAATCAGGCGGTCCGACTTGCCGCACTGGTTGAAAAAAGCCGCGCAGCAACACACGCCCGAAGCCTCTGCGATAGAGACTTCGGAGTGATCGGCAACATTCAGGTGAGGTGACGAAAGGTGCGGCTCAGGGCGCCAGGCGTTCGCGGGTCCAGTCGGCCCCTTGCAAGCGATAGTTCAAGCGGTCATGCAAGCGGCTGGAGCGACCTTGCCAGAACTCGATGCGCTCCGGCAGCAAACGATAGCCACCCCAGTGCTCGGGGCAATCGGGTTGGGAATCGCTGAAGCGTTGTTCGGTGGCCTTGAGCAGGTCCTGCAGTTCTTCGCGGTCACGGATGACCTGGCTCTGCGGGGACGCCCAGGCACCCAGGCGGCTGCCCAGCGGGCGGACCTGATAATAAGCGTCCGACTCCTCAGGCGTGACCTTGACCACCCTCCCCTCGATGCGCACTTGGCGTTCGAGGGTCGGCCAGAAAAAGGTCATGGCCGCAAACGGTCGAGCCGCGAGCTGTTCGCCCTTGGCACTCTGATAATTGGTGAAGAAGGTAAAGCCCTGCGCATCCAGGCCCTTGAGCAACAGGATGCGGCAGTGCGGGCGACCGTCCTGGTCGACCGTGGCCAAGGTCATGGCATTGGCTTCCACCGGGGGCTGCTCGGTTGTCACCGCGTCAGCAAACCACTCGTGGAACAACGCAAACGGCTCGCTCGGGGCCTGGGCCTCGCTCAAACCATCCCGTGTGTAGTCACGGCGCATATCGGCCAGTGCCTGGGTCATGCGGCTTTATCCTTCTGGTTCAACAGATCAGTTTTTCGCCTGGTCGTTTGCCGGTGCAGCGGCCTTGGCTTTGGCTGGAGCAGGCTTTTTGGCAGCAGGCTTAGCCGGTGCTTTTTTAGCGGCTGGCTTGGCAGCGGCTTTCTTGGCGGCTGTAGCCTTCTTGGCCGGAGCTTTGGCAGCCGGGGCCGGGGCTGGAACGTTGTGTACTGCAACCATTTCAGCCACCGGTGGAGTCTTGCCCGACTGATACTTGCTCAGCAAAGCCAGCATGGTGGTGCGCTGGGTAAACATGATTTCCATACGACGGTTCAGTGCGCGACCCTGAGTGCTGTCGTTGGCGGCACGTGGCATCATGTCGCCCATGCCGCGCAGCATCAGGCGGTCTTGCTTGAGGCCGCTGAGGCTGAAGATCGAGGCGATGGATTGTGCACGTTCCTTGGTCAGCGCCTGGCTGGCCGGGGCGGTGCCGGTGGCATCGACGTGGCCCAATACCAGTACGGCGGTCTTTGGATCGGCTTCAACGGCCTTGGCAACGCGAGTGAACGGGCCGAGGGTGACGGGCAGCAGCATCGCTGGGCGTTTCGGGTTGTAGGAGCCGTCTACCGGTGCAATCACCACCAGCACATTGTCACGACGCTCCAGTTGCAGGTTGCTGTCCTTGATGGCGGCGCGCAGGCGTGGCTCATAGTCGTCCAGCCAGGCCTGAGTGATTTTCGGGTCGGGCATTGGTACGTTGGTCACGTCGACCTTGGCCAATGGCTTAGGTTTGCTTTCGAAAGGCCACCACCATTTGGTGTCGGTCTTGGCGACGACTGGGGCGGCGGCAGGTGCTGGCTCCGCGGCCTTGAGGTCGGCTTTCAGGTCAGCCTTGGCATCGGCAGCCTTTTCGTCGGCGCTTTTGAACGAGAACGGCCACCAGCTGGAGCCGGTGTCAGCCTTTGCAGTTGGCGCTGGGGCTTGCGCAGCAGCAGCGGCCGCTACCGGTGCTGCAGGCTTGGCGCCCGCAGCGGGCTTGGCATCCGGCTTGGCGTCGGTTTGGGTCACTGCGTCCTTGGTAGCGGCCTTATCAGATCCAAATGACCACCAATGCCCGCCCTCGGCATCATTTTGTGGAGTTTGTGCGCAGCCGGTAATAGTGAGGCACAGCGCCAGTGCCAAGGACTTGTTCGATAACATGAGATATCCACAAAATGAGAAAAGAAACGGGGGTCTGGGTGACCCGTTAAACAGACGCTTACAGAACATTAAAGTTACATCATTTCGTTCAGCGTCTTCTTATAGTTGCCTTTGTAACAAAAAAACGTGAAACAGCAAGGGATTTACAGACAACCGGCCAATATTCCGACCAACTTCTGTGCCCGCGGGTCCATTAGTACATAAGGCCCCAATGTATTAGTCACGAAACCAAACGCTACATCATGCTCGGGATCGGCAAACCCGACCGAGCCACCCGCGCCGGGATGCCCGAAAGCACGCGGGCCAAGGCCGAAGGTGGCGTTGGGCAACTGCGGTTGGTCCAACATGCAGCCCAGGCCAAAACGGGTTTGTGTCAATAATGTTTTATCCGGCCCGATACTGTGTTCACGGGTCAATTGTTCAAGCATGTCGGCTTCCAGCAAACTACCGTCCAACAATCCACTATAAAAACCCGCCAGGCTACGTGCATTACCGTGACCATTTGCCGCTGGCTGCTGCATACGCCGCCATTCGGGTTTATTAGTGCTGGTCAGAATAGACGGAGGATTGGCAAAAGCACGTGTAGTCATGGCCTCAGGTTCACGCATCATTACTTGCAGTAAACGTTGTGCGGCCTCATCGCCCATATTGCCTTTGCTGCGCGCTATATGTGCAACGCGATAAAACTCTTCATCGGCCAAGCCCACATGAAAGTCCAGCCCCAATGGCCGTGCAACCCGCGCCACGATGGACTCTCCCGGCCCGCGCCCATCGGCGCGACGCAGCAATTCACCCACCAACCAGCCGTAGGTGATCGCCTCGTACCCATGGCCTTGGCCCGGCGTCCACCACGGTGCTTCGGCCGCCAGTGTGCCGACCATCAGTTGCCAATCGTACAGGGCTTCAGTAGGCAGCATCTGGCGGATCGCCGGCAACCCCGCCTGGTGGCAGAGCAACTGGCGCAGGGTGATGGCTTCTTTGCCTGACGCCGCAAATTCCGGCCAGTAGTTGGCGACCGGTGCATCCAGTTGCAATTTGCCTTCAGCCACCAGTTGCAGGGCCGTAACGGCGGTAAAGGTCTTGGTGCAGGAAAACACGTTGACGATCGTATCGCTGTGCCAGGCCTCGCTACCGTCCTTGTCGGCGGTACCGGCCCACAGGTCGACGACGGTTTCACCGCCGATCTGGATGCAGAGCCCGGCCCCGCGCTCTTGCGGGTCATCGAACAACGCGGCAAAGGCTTCACGTACCGCTTCGAACTGGAGTTCGTAATGACCCTGGATCTGCACCTGAACACCCTCGGACAACACAGCAAAAAGTGGCCGACATTGTTCCAGCCCTTGTGGGTTTTGTGAACCCGTCAGCACTCAATCAATGACCATTTCCGGAGTGCCCACCGGCATGCCCGGCGCCCTGCACCGGGCCTTTGCCTTCGTGCCCGGCTCTGCCCCCTTCGCTTTCACGCACGGCGCCGGCCGCCTTGGCCTTTTCTGCCTCTTTGCCGAGTTGATCGACCGCCGCCAGGTTACTTTTGCGCACGCTTTCAACAAAACCCTGGAACGGTACGTCGGTGATACCCACCAGGCCAAAGTGGCCATTTTCACCGTCGAGCAATCGACCGGTCACCGGCTGGTCCAGGTACTGGAACCAATGCACGCCGACAATCGACGGCTCGGCCATGGCCTGCTTCAAGAAGTTGCCGTAAGCCGCGCCACGGTCTTCTTCCTTGGCCAACTGCGTCACGCCGCCCCAGAACGGCCCACGGTCGGCCGAGCCAAAGTTGAATTCGGTGATCAGCACCGGTTTGTCCAGCGCACGCAACGCGGCAAAGTCATAGCCGTCCTGCGGCTTAAGCGTGTACATATTGAAGCTCAGCACATCGCAATACTGCGCGCAGGAGGCCACGGCTTCCGGCGTGCTGACCGCATAACGGCCACCCAGCAGCAGTTGGTTGGGGGCGTGCCATTTCAGCGAGTCGGAGATGGTCTTGAAGTAGGCATCCGCAAACGTCTTCTGGAAGTATTGGAAGTCAGCTTCGATTTCCGGGTGCTCAGGGTTGGGAATCGGCGGTTCGAAGCCCGGGTCTTCCATCAATTCCCAGCCCTTCAACTCGATGCCCCAGGCTTTCGACAGGCCTCCTTCGTTACGGTATTTGTCACGCAGTTGTTTGAGGAAGGCGCGCTTGGCCGGTACGTCGGTGGTCATGCGCAAGGTGCCGTAGGCCAAGGCGTAGCGGGATTTAGCATCATCGCCGGGACCGGCCCAGGCCAGTTCGTTGTCGGCAAAGAAACCGACCAACCACGGGTCGTTACGGTGATCGCGGGCGGCGATAGCCACGGCGCGTTCGGTGGCCATGGCGAAACGCGGGTCGAACGGGTCGGGCATGCCACCCCACCAGTCGGTGCCGGTGCTGATGCTGGCGTAGTCACCGACGATCGACAGCGGCAAGGTGTAGGGCACACGATTGGCAGTGGTCAAATCCTCGTCGCTCCAGTTGCCTACGGTGTTGAAACCCCAGGCTTGCAGGCGGTCGAGGGTATGGGTGACCCAGCGTTTTTGGTCGAAACCGTCACCGCCATACGTGCGTTGCAAGTTGGCGCCGTAAAAGTCATACCAACGACCGGCACCAAAGCTACGCCCTTCGCCTGCACCGTTACCGGTACGGTTGTCGCCGCTGCCGTAGTACTTGTCGAAGGGTTCGCCACCTTTAGGCAACGCCGCGAACATCCATTCACGCCCGGCCACATAAGTCTGGCTGTTGTCCGGGGCCACAGTATTGACGCCCAAGGAGTAGAACGGATGCCCCTCCGGCGTCACCAGGTACCAGCGGCCGTCGCGTTTTTCGGTGCGGAAAAACCCGCTGGCGTCGAACGCCGGGCCTTTGTTCCAGCCGCCGTACTGGTCCAGGGCGGACTTATCCCGCGTGGCCAGCCAGCCCTGAAGTTGCTGTTGCTCCTTGGCCGCGGCGGCTTTGAGTTGCCCGTCGCCGCTGACTTTTTCCGGCCAGCGCGCCCGGGTGGATTGACCATAGGCATCCACCAACTCGCTGTAGGCCGCCTTCAACACCGGCTCGCTGTCCTGCACGCCAAAGCGCTCCAGCAAGATGCTCTGGGCGGCGTTAGGCTTGAGCATTGACAAGGTCACCGAAACCACCTGGCTGCGGTCAATTTCACCCACGCTGCTGGCCAGCAATACGCGCTGGCCGTCCACGGTGATCGGCATCGGCGGGCCAGCCTTCATGCCCTGGCTCAACGGCGAATTGGCTTGCAGCGGGATCAGCAAGGTCTGGGCCGGACCGGCTGGCAAGTCAATGCGACTGACCAGGGTGCGGCCATCGCTGCTCTGCACCTTGACATAGAGGGTCAACGCCCAGTCCATCGCACTCTGGATACGCAAGCTCATGGCGCTCGATTGCGACCAGTCCCAGGCGCCGCTTTGCGGGCTGAGCACCAGGCTCGGTTCGACCGCCGGGTTGAAGGTGATGCGGCGCAGCACTTCGCCTTCGGCGGTCTGTTCGGCGTTGTATTGCGGCAGGCTGGCGTCCTGGGTCGCCACCTTGACCACATCGGCAGGCCGGACGAAATTGAACAGCGTTTGTTGCCCCGCAGGCGCAGCCATCAAGGGCGCTGTAAACAGCAGGGCAAAAAGAGCGGGCAGCGTGCGAATCATACGAGCAAGGTTCTCCCAGGCGACCGGTGAATGGCCTGATGACATAATTGAGATAGACCACGAAGTGGGCGAATCCGCCCACGGTGGCTCAAGAAATTTCGCGCCTGAACGGCGGCAAGGCATTAAGGATAGCCTTGCCATAGCGTTGGGTGACCAAACGGCGGTCGAGCAAGGTGATGGTGCCCCGGTCTTCTTCGGTACGCAGCAAACGACCGCAGGCCTGGACCAGCTTCAAGGAAGCATCCGGCACCGAGATTTCCATGAACGGATTACCACCCCGTGCTTCGATCCATTCGGCCAGCGCCGCCTCGACCGGATCATCCGGCACCGAGAACGGGATCTTGGCGATCACCACGTGTTCGCAGTAGGCACCGGGCAAGTCCACACCCTCGGCGAAACTCGCCAGGCCGAACAGCACGCTGGAGTCTCCACCGTCGACCCGCGCCTTGTGCTTGTTCAGGGTTTCCTGCTTGGACAGGTTGCCCTGGATAAACACTTGCTTGCGCCAGTCACGGTCGAGGCCGTCGAACACGTCCTGCATCTGCTTGCGCGACGAGAACAGCACCAGGGTGCCCCGCGAGCCTTCTACCAGCTCCGGCAGGTCGCGGATGATCGCGGCCGTGTGCGCGGGTGCATCCCGCGGGTCGGCCTTGAGGTCCGGCACCCGCAACACACCCGCGTCGGCGTGATGGAACGGGCTTGGCACTACCGCCGTAACCGCTTTTTTTGGCAGGCCGGCACGCATGCGGAAGCGATCAAAAGTACCCAGTGCGGTCAGCGTGGCCGAGGTCACCAGGCAGCCGTAGGCCACGTTCCAGAGGTTGCGCCGCAGCATTTCGGCCGCCAGGATCGGGCTGGCGTTGACCTCGATATCAAACAGTGCCCCGCTTTCGGACAGGGTCAGCCAGCGGGCCATGGGCGGGTTGTCTTCCGGGTCTTCGACGGTGAAGGCGGTCCACAACTCCCAGTTGCCTTGGGAACGGGAAAGCAGACTGCCGAACAGCGGGTACCATTCTTCGGCCTGGTTGCTGGCGATGCCAATGTTGACCTCGCCGTCCATGCCTTCCTTGAGCAGGTCAGTAAGGCGGGTGAACAGGTCGGTCAGGCGCGAGAAGCCCTTCTTTAACTCGATGCCCATTTCACGCATGTGTTCGGGGATCAACCCACCGACGAAACGATGACGGGGTCGCTCACGGCCCTCGACGTCTTCACCGGGCTTGAAGTCAGCCACCTGTTCGCAGGCGCTGAACATGAATTGCTGTTGGGTCTTGATCTCCCTCGCCAGCTCCGGCACTTGTTCGATCAGCTTGCCCAGGTCGCCGGGCAGCGGGTGCTGGGCCAGCAACTTGGTGAGGTTCTTCGCAGTGGTTTCAAGCCAGTCGGCGGTGGAGCGCAGCCGCGTGTAGTGGGCGAAGTGGCCGATGGCCTTGTCGGGCAGGTGATGACCTTCGTCGAACACATAGAGGGTGTCGCGCGGGTCAGGCAGCACGGCGCCACCGCCCAGGGCCAGGTCGGCCAGGACCATGTCGTGGTTAGTGACGATGACATCGACCTTGCCCATGCCTTCGCGCGCTTTGTAGAAAGCGCACTGGCCGAAGTTGGGGCAATGGCGGTTGGTGCACTGGCTGTGGTCGGTGGTCAGGCGCGCCCAGTCGGCGTCTTCCAGCGCGGTGGGCCAGCTGTCGCGGTCGCCGTCCCATTTATTACCGGCCAGCTTCTCGATCATGCTGGTGAACAGCTTCTGGCTGACTTCATCCACTTCGATCTTGAAGCCCTCTTCTTCAAACAGCGACGCCGTGGCGGTTTGCGCGTGGCCTTCCTGCAACAGCACGTCGAGCTTGGACAGGCACATGTAGCGGCCACGGCCCTTGGCCAGGGCGAAGGTGAAGTTCAGGCCGCTGTTGCGCATCAGGTCAGGCAGGTCTTTGTAGACGATCTGCTCTTGCAGGGCGACGGTCGCGGTGGCAATCACCAAGCGTTTGCCGGCAGCCTTGGCGGTAGGAATCGCAGCCAGGCTGTAGGCCACGGTCTTGCCGGTACCGGTGCCGGCCTCGACGGCCACGATCGCCGGGTCGCCACTGCGCCGGCCTTCGTCGTCGGTGTCGATATCCCCGAGGACCTTGGCCACTTCGGCGATCATCAGGCGCTGGCCGTAGCGCGGTTTCAAGCGCTTGGCTTCGAGAAAACGCGTGTAGGCGCCCTGGATCGTAGTTTTGAGTTCAGTGCTGATCATGGATAGTCGGGCGCAAAAAACGCTGGATAAATTTTCAGTGGTTCGGATCGGCCGCTATCATACCCCGCTAATTAATCCCGCGCAGAACGGAGTACCTCAATGACTGTGTTTAGCCTCGTTTATACCCTGCATGTACTGGCTGCCCTGATCTGGGTCGGCGGCATGTTTTTCGCCTGGATGATCCTGCGCCCCGCCGCTGTGGCGGCGCTTGAGGGCCCTGCCCGGCTCAAATTATGGACGAATGTGTTTCAACGTTTTTTCGTGTGGGTGTGGGTCGCGGTGGCGGTTTTGCCGATCAGCGGCGTAGGCCTGTTGCAGTTGCGCTTCAGCGGGTTTGAGACGGCACCGCGCTATGTGCAGGTGATGATGGGGTTGTATCTGGTGATGACGGCGCTGTTTATACGTATCCAGGCGTTGAAGCTTCCGGAATTGCGCACGGCAGTGGCGGCTGAAGATTGGCCCGCAGGTGCGGCGGTACTGGGTCAGATTCGCCGGTTGGTGGGGATTAACTTGATCGTGGGGCTGGTGGTGGTAGCGATTGCTTCGGCTCGGCCAATGTTCTAAGGGTGTGCTTTAGGGCTTCTTCGCGGGCAAGCCCGCTCCCACAGTTGACCGAGTTCCAACATGAGAATGCGGTCGAATGTGGGAGCGGGCTTGCCCGCGAAGACGTCAGCCCAAACGACTCACAGCCGCTGAATAGTCAGAGCGCCAGCAGGCCCCGTCGGCCCAGGCTGCCCTTCCAACCCTGGGCGGCCCTTCTCGCCGCCATCAGCGCGGTACACCACACAGCCTTTGGATTGCCCGCCTTTGCCGGGTTTACCCGCCGTGCCCGCTAAACCACCGGCGCCACCGTCAACCCAGACCTTGATCTGCTCAGCCGGAAAACTCTGCGGCAATTCGACCCGCACCTGTGCACCCGCTGCTCCCGGAAGGCCATCCCCGCCGTTATCACCATTGAAGCCCCGGCCCGCCGAACCCCAGGTGCAACCTGGGTCTTCACCGTTGGCACCGTCCAGCCCGGCATAACCCTGGGCACCGGCGCCACCACGGGCGTCTACCGAGAGTTCTTCAGCGTTCAGCGAATTCATGCGCAAGATCAAATCACGCCCAGCCTTGGCCGGCTTTTCATGGGTACCGGGAGCACCGCGCGAGGTGATCTGGCTGCCGTGATCCAACTGCGCATGGCGCACCTGCAATTGCAACGCGGTGCCGCCGGGCACGATGGCGATACGGGCGTCACGCCCCAGGTGCAGCTCATCCACCGTGACTTGGCTGATGGTGGAAGGAACCAGCAAGGTGCCGTAGTCCGCCACGTCCAGGCGCTCCAGTTGCAACACGCTGGTGCTGCTGGGCAGGCGCATCAACGAGTTGGTTTCAACACTGACGCTTTGCGCCAGGGCAACGGGGCTGACCAACACGGCCAACAGTAAAACCTTACGCATATGAAGCTCCCCGGAATTATTACAAAAGCTATTTCAACTTATTCTTTGGAAGCACAGTAACGACTTCTACCGGCGTTTTGCCAGTGAAGGATAAAAAAGTTAATAAAGGGGAGACTTCAGCGAAAGTTGCCAGCAATGCCCCTGTGGAACCCACAGGGGCAAGAGCCGTCAGCGGTTGATCTGGATTTCCGTACGGCGGTTCAAGGCACGGCCTTCAGCGGTTTTATTGTCAGCCACCGGCTGGCTCTCACCCGCACCCGTCACCGCCACGAAGGCGCTGCGAGGCACACCCGAGCCGACCAGGTAATCCGTCACCGAATGCGCGCGCTTATCCGAGAGCCGTTGGTTGTAGGCGTCTTTGCCCACGCTGTCGGTATGGCCGATGACACGCAGTTGAGCGCTTGGGGCTTCCTGTTTCAGGCGGGTGGCGATGATGTCGAGCTTGGTTTTATCCGCCGCAGTCAGCCTGGCCGAGTCGAATTCAAAGTGCACATCGCGAATCACGATGGTTTCTTCCTTGACCACCACGACCTCCTCAACCACGGCCGCTGGCGGCGCAGGCGGGCACCCATCGGCATTTACCTGCACGCCTTTTGGCGTGCCCGGGCACTTGTCGCGGCTGTCTGGCACGCCATCGCCGTCTTCATCGCCATCGCCGTGCACCCAGCAATAGGCGCCGGCCATGCCACCGATCAGCAACGCACCATAGCCTGCATAGGCCGAGCTTTCAGTGGCACCGATCGCCGCGCCGGTCACACCGCCAACGGCGGCGCAGGTGGGCCAGTCGGTTTTTTGCAAACCTGCGCAACCTGTCAATACTCCGGTTAGCAGAACCAAGGGTAGAGCTGTCCGCATGATGCTCATCTGATTTCTCCTGAGGGGATCGGCGGGGGCCGATGGGTGGAGTAAAGACGGCTCTTTTCATCTTCGCCACTGCGCCGCCCCCCTGTATTCATTGAGGTTCGTTGCTACTGTCGGACTTTTCGCTGCCGCCCGCTCTAGGCCCGCACGCTCAGCCGCGCTAGTCTCTACGGTCCTGATGTGAGGATCTCTGATGACCGCTGGTATTTCTGCTCGTACACCCCAGCAAGCCTTGGCCGCCTTGCTTGATCTGCACCCGCCAAAACGCCTGTTGCTGTTGGGCGCCAGCCAGTTCCCGGCGCTGGAGGCTTTTAAAAAGGCGCACCCGGATACCCAGGTGTCTGTCGCGGCACCGGGAGCCTTGCCGGCGGAGCTTGCCGCACAGCGGTTTGACCTGGCGCTGGTGGTGGACTGCCTGGAGCACCTGTCAAAACCACAAGGCCTGACGCTGCTGGGCGGCATCCGCAACCTCAATGCCAGCCGCATTGCGGTACTGGTGGACCTGGGCGCCTGTGACTGGAAGGACACCGACTTCTTCTCCCTCGCCCTGCAGGCTGGTGAGCGTTTCCAGCGTGATGAGCAGGTTCTGACGCTGTTTACCTATGATCTGCTTGACTATAAACAAGTACCGGACTGGCTCAACGCCCGCTTTTGGGCCAACCCGGAAAACTTCGGAAAGTACTGGTGGTAACCCGATGAGCACACCCATTTGCCCCTGCGGCAGTGGCAACCTGCTGGATGCCTGCTGCGGCCATTATCACGCCGGGCACCCGGCACCTTGCGCCAGCGCGCTGATGCGCTCGCGCTACAGCGCCTACGTGCTGGGCCTGGTGGACTATCTGGTCGCCACCACCCTGCCCGCCCAACAGCCGGACCTGGACCGCAATGCCATCGGCGCCTGGAGCGCACAGAGCACCTGGCTCGGCCTTGAAGTGGAAAGCTGCGAGGTGTTTGGCGGCCAGCCGGAACACGCCTTTGTGACCTTCACCGCACGCTGGCATGACAGCACCGGCGAACATAGCCACCGCGAGCAGTCCTCTTTCGTACAGAATGACGGGCGCTGGTACTTCATCGACCCGACAGTGCAAGTGAAGGCCGGACGCAACGATCCGTGCCTGTGCGGCAGTGGGCAGAAATTCAAGAAGTGTTGTTCCAGCTATCTCTAGCCACCACAGGACTCACGCCATGCTCCGGATGTACAGCTTGATGCTGGCGTTAACCCTTGGTCTGAGCGGCTGCGCGTCGTGGTTCGAAGACGACTCACCGCCGCCGCACGTGTCCCTGGTGAAAGTCGAAGTGGTGCGCGCCAAGCTGCTGGAGCAGAAGTTCAAGCTGTTCTTTCGCGTGGACAACCGTGACGACGCCGACCTGACCGTGCGCGGCCTGATCTACAAGGTCAGCCTGGGCGACTTCGTGTTGACCGAGGGCGAGTCAGACGAGTGGCTAACCGTACCGCCGCGCAGTCATAAGTTTTTCCGGGTGTCGGTACGCACCAACCTCTGGCCGCAGATCCGTGATGTGGTGCAGATGCTGAAAAAACCCAACAAGCCTGTGCCGTATCGCCTGGAAGGTGAGTTGAAAACCGGATTATTCATCGGTTATGACGTGCAGGTGAACCACAATGGCGAGATAATCCCCGGCGATTTTATTCCGGAGCGACATCGATGACTCAGCAACCCCATGTCCATGGTCCTGACTGCAACCATGATCACGATCACCATGATCACGACCACGGCCATGTCCACGGCCCGAACTGCGGCCACGCTCACCAGGAGCCTGTGCGCAATGCGTTGAAGGACGTGGGTCGCAATGACCCTTGCCCGTGCGGCAGCGAGAAGAAATTCAAGAAGTGCCACGGGGCGTAAGCCACGCTGAAGATCCAAATGTGGGAGCGGCGGTGCGACGATTTGACTTGCGCGCTCCCACATTGGGTGGGTGGATGGGGCCGTATAAATTGCTTCTAAGATTATGCGCAAATGTTTCATTGAATTTTTGCGCACTGAACATCACCTATACCTACAGGCATCCGCTCAAGCATTCCCCTTTTTGGAGAGCTTCATGATCGACCTGTATTACTGGACCACCCCCAACGGTCACAAAATATCGCTGTTCCTGGAAGAAGCCGGTCTCCCCTACGAGGTGCACCCGATCAATATCGGCCAGGGCGAACAGTTCAAGCCTGACTTCCTGAAGATAGCCCCCAACAACCGAATTCCGGCGATCGTCGATCAGAACCCTGCCGACGGCGGCGCGCCGATTTCGCTGTTTGAATCCGGTGCAATCCTGCTGTACCTCGCGGAAAAAACTGGCCGGTTCATTCCAAAAGACCTGCGCGGTCGCCAGGAAGCTTTGCAATGGCTGTTCTGGCAAATGGGCGGATTGGGGCCAATGGCCGGTCAGAATCATCACTTCAGCCAGTTCGCGCCGGAGAAGATTCCCTACGCAATCAAGCGTTATATAGATGAGACCGCCCGGCTTTACGGCGTGCTGGACCGGCGCTTGGCGGATCGGCCGTTCGTGGCAGGCGACGCCTACAGCATCGCGGATATGGCGATCTACCCGTGGATTGTTTCCCACAAGTGGCAGAGCCAGCGGTTGGAAGATTTCCCACACCTGCTGCGCTGGTTCAACAGCATCAAGGAACGGCCGGCGACGGTCCGCGCCTATGAACTGGTGCAGAAGATCAACCCGCCCAAATCCTGATCTTAAGTCGCACTCAATCAAAATGTGTGGGGTTGCTCGCGAAAGCGGTGTATCAGTCGGTACGTGTGTGACTGACCGACCGCCTTCGCGACCAAGTCGAATCGTCACACCGCAGCGCTCACATTGGTCTGCGCAAGACTCAAGATCTCACGCTTTCCCCAAACTCCCGCTTGCGTCGTTTCGCCGCGCTCACTAACGTAGCGCCTTTACTGACGCTACCCCCCGCAGGAGCTTTGCCATGGCCTCGCCAGCCCTCTCACATTTTCTTCCCCGGTTCGGCGTTGCCGCGGCAGTGGCCAGTGCGTTAAGCATGGCCGGTTGCCAGCTCCAGAACACCCAGGACACCCTGCCGCCGGTCGCCGGTGTGCTGCCGATCAAAGGCCTGGCTCAAAACGTTTCCGTGCGTCGCAATGCCCAGGGCATGCCGCTGATCGAAAGCAATACCTTCCATGACGCGCTGTTCAGCCTCGGTTACGTGCACGCCAGCGATCGCATCACCCAGATGGTCACCCTGCGCCTGCTGGCCCAGGGTCGCTTGGCGGAAATGGCGGGTGCTGAAGTGCTGGACGTCGACCGTTTCATGCGTGCGGTCAACCTGAAAAAAAGTGCCGGCGAGCTGTATAACGCTTCGTCGCCGCGCCTCAAACGCTTCTTTGAAGTGTATGCCCGTGGCGTCAACGCCTACCTGTTCCGCTACCGCGACAAGCTACCGCCAGACCTGGCCCAGACTGGCTACAAGCCGGAATACTGGAAGCCGGAAGATTCGGCGCTGCTGTTCTGCCTGCTGAATTTCAGCGAGTCGGCCAACCTGCAGGAAGAAATTTCATCCCTGGTGCTGGCGCAGAAAGTCGGCGTCGACAAACTCGCCTGGCTGACCCCAAGCGCGCCGGATGAAGCGGTCCCGCTGGCCGAAGCCGAGAAACTCAAAGGTGTGAGCCTGGGCCAGATCACCGGCCTGGCAGGGCTGGACGCGGTCAGCCAGCAACTGAGTCACCTCAACTCACTGGCGGTCACCACCTCGAGCAACTGGGCAATCGGTCCGCAACGCAGCCGCAGCGGCAGAAGCCTGTTGGCCAACGACCTCGCCGCCCAGCCGCAAGCCCCGTCGCCATGGAGCTACGTGCAGATCCGTGCACCTAAATACCAGGCCGTGGGCGCCTCGATTGCCGGCTTGCCGACGCTGCTGTCCGGCTTCAATGGCAAGGTCGCGTGGAGCATGAGCACGGTCAAGGGCGACACTCAGGACCTGTTCCTGGAAAAGGTCAAACGCCAGGGCAACGCGTTGTACTACGAGAACAACGGAAAATGGCTGCCGGCAGGTGTGCGTAACGAAACCTTTTTCGTGAAAGGCCAGCGCTCGATTCGTGAAGTGGTGTACGAAACCCGCCACGGTGCCCTGCTCAACAGCAGCCAGGCGCTGACCACCGGCCTGGGCCTGGCCCTGCACACCGCCGACTTCAAGGACGACAAGAGCCTGGATGCGTTCTTCGACCTGTCGCGCGCGCAAAACGCCGCCAAGGCCTCGGACGCAACCCGCGAGATTCGCGCCATTGCGCTGAACATGGTCTTCGCCGACGCCAGCAATATTGGCTGGCAAGTCACCGGCCGCTTCCCCAACCGTCGCGAAGGCGAAGGTTTGCTGCCGTCGCCGGGCTGGGACACGCGTTTCGACTGGGACGGTTACGCCGACGCGATGTTGCACCCCTATGACCAGGACCCGGCCCAAGGCTGGGTCGGCACTGCCAACCAGCGCACCGCGCCACGCGGTTATGGCATGCAGTTGTCCAATTCCTGGGACGCCCCGGAACGTAGCGAGCGCCTGGCGCAGTTGGCCAATGCCGGCAAGCATGACAGCCGCAGCATGATCGCCATGCAATACGACCAGACCACCACGTTTGCTGCCAAGCTAAAGACCATGTTCCAGGCCCCAGGCATGGCCCAGCCACTGAAACAGGCGATCGATGCGTTGCCGGCGGCTGAGCAGGTCAAGGCGCGGGAAGCACTGAATCGCTTGATGGCCTTCGATGGTCGACTGGTGGCAACGTCCGCCGACGCCGCGATCTACGAACTGTTCCTGCAGGAAAGCACCCGTCAGATCTTCCTCGACGAACTCGGCCCGGAAAACAGCACCAGTTGGAAGGCTTTCGTCAGCAATGCCAGCCTGTCCTACGCCGCCCAGGCCGATCACTTGCTGGGCCGCGAAGACAGCCCATTCTGGGACGACGTGCGCACCCCGCAGAAAGAAGACAAACCTTTGATCCTCGCCCGCAGCCTGGCCGCGGCGATCAGCGCCGGTGACAGCCAACTGGGTACCGATCACAAGGCCTGGCAGTGGGGCAAGCTGCACACGACCACCTGGAAAAACACCAATGGCCAGGTGATTCGTGGCCCACTGGCGTCCGGCGGCGACCACAACACCTTGAACCCGGCACCGTACAACTGGGGCCAGGATTTCACCACCACCCAAGTGCCGGCGCTGCGCATGATTGTCGATTTCGGCCAGGTGGAACCGATGATGGGCCAGGGTGGCATCGGCCAGTCCGGCAACCCGGCCAGTCCGAACTATGCCAATGGCATCGACCCGTCGCTCAAGGCGCAATACCTGAGTTTCCCGATGCAGCCGCAGAACTTTGAGAAGGTGTATGGGAAAACAAGGTTGACCCTGACGCCGGGTAAATAACCCGGGGCCTTACTGAAGAAGCCGGACCAGAATGTGGGCGCTGGCAAGCCTGCGCCCACATTTGTTCTGTATACATTCCGATAGAACTTCTGCGTTCAGCCCCGCCTCATAAGTAACAAGCCCACTTCCCCGGTCATTCCATGGACCTCGTCATCGCCCGCCCCGAAGGCCTTTATTGCCCCGCCGGAGATTTCTACATCGACCCCTGGCGCCCGGTGGAACGTTCGGTGATCACCCACGCCCACGGCGACCATGCCCGCACCGGCAACCAGCACTACCTGGCGGCGGCTCCCGGCGAAGGCATCCTGCGCTCGCGGCTGGGGCTGGACATCAACCTGCAAACCCTGGCCTACGGCGAACAACTGGTCCATCAGGGCGTCACCCTGAGCTTCCACCCGGCCGGGCATGTATTGGGATCGGCACAAGTGCGCCTGGAATATCAAGGCAAAGTCTGGGTCGCATCCGGCGATTACAAAGTCGAGCCCGACGGCACCTGCACCCCCTTCGAACCGGTGCGTTGCCATACCTTCATCACCGAATCCACCTTCGGCCTGCCGATCTACCGATGGCAGCCCCAGGCGCAGATTTTTGCCGGGATCAACGATTGGTGGAAGGCGAACATCGCAGCCGGCAAGGCCAGCGTGTTGTTCTGTTATTCCTTTGGCAAAGCCCAGCGAATCCTGCATGGGATCGACGCCAGCATCGGCCCGATCCTCAGCCATGGCGCGGTCGAACCGCTGAACCGGGTGTACCGCGAGGCCGGGATCTACATCCCCGAAACCCTGTATGCCGGTGACTTCAAAAAGACCGACCCGTTGTTGCGCCAGGCCTTGATCATCGCCCCCCCCTCCGCCGGCGGCAGCAGTTGGATAAAGCGCTTTGGCGACTATAGCGATGCCTTCGCCAGCGGCTGGATGCGCCTGCGCGGTACCCGTCGGCGGCGGGGGGTGGATCGAGGTTTTGTGCTGTCAGACCACGCCGACTGGCCCGGCTTGTTGTGGGCGATCGAGCAAACCGGCGCCGAACGGGTGATGGTCACCCACGGCTCTGTCGGTGTATTGGTGCGACATCTGCGGGAAAAAGGTCTGGATGCCCAAGGCTTCACCACTGAATACGGCGATGACGAAGAGGAGGCCAGCGCATGAAGGCCTTCGCCGAGCTGTACGCCAACCTCGACGCCACCACCTCCAGCAACGCCAAGCTTGCTGCACTGCAAGCCTACTTTCTGCAAGCGCCACCGGCCGATGCCGCCTGGGCGGTGTACTTTCTGTCCGGGGGGCGCCCTCGCCAGTTGGTCCCCACGCGCCTACTGCGGGACATGGCCACCGAAGCGTCGGGCATCGAGCCGTGGCTGTTCGAAGAGAGCTACCAGTCGGTGGGTGACTTGGCGGAGACGATTTCCCTGCTGTTACCGGAATCCACCTACACCTCAGAGGATGGCCTCGCAGTGTGGCTGGAGGAAAAACTCCTGCCCCTGCGTGGCTTGCCTCCGTTGGAATTGGCTGAGCGCCTACCGGCGTTATGGGCGCAACTGGATCAGCCCAGCCTGATGGTGTGCATCAAGTTGATCACCGGCAGTTTTCGCGTGGGCGTGTCCAAGTTGCTGGTCACGCGAGCCCTCGCTGCGATGGCCGACCTCGACAGCAAGCGCGTGGCGCAGCGGCTGGTGGGCTACACGGACTTGTCCAACCGTCCTACGCCTGAGGGCTACCTCAAGCTGATCGCCGCCGAATCGTCCGACGAACATGCACAAAGGGGTGGGCAGCCCTATCCGTTTTTTCTCGCCCATGGTTTGGCGCAACCGGTGGAGCAGTTCGACACCCTGCTGGGCTCGCCCGCCAACTGGCAGGTGGAATGGAAGTGGGATGGCATCCGTGCGCAACTGGTGAAACGTGAGGGCCGCCTGTGGATCTGGTCCCGGGGTGAAGAACTGGTCACCGAGCGTTTCCCTGAACTTCACAGCCTGGTCAGTGGCTTGCCCGATGGCACCGTAATCGACGGCGAAATCGTGGTATGGAAAGACGCGGTGCAACCCTTCGCCTTGCTGCAACAGCGGATCGGCCGCAAGACCCTGAGCAAAAAAGTACTTGAGGATGCCCCGGTCGCGGTCCTGGCCTACGACCTGCTGGAACATCAGGGCGACGACTGGCGCAACCACACTCAGGCTGAGCGCCGCGCGCAACTTGAGCAGGTGATTGCCCAGTGCAACCAATCCTTGTTGCAGGCATCACCCTTGCTGACTGGGAGCAGTTGGCAGGACCTCGCCGAACAACGCGAAGCCTCTCGCAGCCTGGGCGTGGAAGGCATGATGCTCAAGGATCGCAAAGGTCTCTACGGCGTGGGCCGCACCAAGGATATGGGTCTATGGTGGAAGTGGAAGGTGGACCCGTTCAGCATCGACGCGGTGTTGATCTATGCCCAGCGCGGTCATGGTCGACGCGCCAGCTTGTATAGCGACTACACCTTTGCGGTGTGGGACGGGCCGCCCGGTACCGAACGCACGCTGGTGCCGTTTGCCAAGGCGTATTCAGGGTTGACCGATGAGGAAATGCGCAAGGTCGACGCGATCGTGCGCAAGACCACGGTGGAGAAGTTCGGGCCGGTGAGCAGTGTGACGCCGAGCATGGTGTTTGAGCTGGGGTTTGAGGGGATTGCCCTTTCCAAGCGGCATAAAAGCGGGATTGCGGTGAGGTTTCCGCGGATGTTGCGCTGGCGACAGGATAAGCAGGTGGAAGAAGCCGACAACCTCGCCACCCTGCAAGACCTACTGACCTGAACACAAAACCCTGTGGGAGCTGGCTTGCCTGCGATGACGGCGGGTCAGCCAGTCCATCAGTAATGGACCCACCGCTATCGCAGGCAAGCCAGCTCCCACCTTTTTGACCAGCGCCAGTTCCAAGATGGTGCGCGGATTTTTTGGTGCCCATTTCCGGGCATCTCCTACACTAAAACTTCCCTTGTCCCACCTTTTAAAACGCTCATTCGGAACTATGGTGCAGAAATTGCTACCAGTGATCCGTCTGACACCGTTCAGTAACAGTCCTAAACGCGCCACAAGCGCTTATCTTGGTTTCCAGGGATTACATAATGAAAAAAGCATTGCTGACCCTTTCTGCACTGGCTCTGTGCATGGCCGCCGGTACCGCGCTGGCCAAGGAATACAAGGAACTGCGTTTTGGTGTCGATCCGTCCTACGCACCGTTTGAATCCAAGGCCGCCGACGGCAGCCTGGTCGGCTTCGATATCGATCTGGGCAATGCGATCTGCGCCGAGCTGAAAGTGAAATGCAAGTGGGTCGAAAGTGACTTCGACGGCATGATTCCAGGCCTGAAAGCGAAAAAATTCGACGGCGTGATTTCGTCCATGACCGTGACCCCGGTGCGTGAAAAGGCCATCGACTTCTCTAACGAGCTGTTCTCCGGCCCAACCTCGCTGGTGTTCAAGAAGGGGGCTGGCTTCTCGACGCCCGAGTCCCTCAAGGGTAAATCCGTGGGCTACGAGCAAGGCACCATCCAGGAAGCCTACGCCAAGGCTGTATTGGATAAAGCCGGTGTGACCACCAAGGCCTACGCCAACCAGGACCAAGTGTATGCCGACCTGACCTCCGGCCGTCTCGACGCTTCCGTGCAGGACATGCTGCAAGCCGAACTGGGCTTTTTGAAGTCGCCAGCCGGTGCAGGCTACGAAGTCAGCGCCGCCATTGACGACCCACTGCTGCCGTCGAAAACCGCCATCGGTATCAAAAAAGGTAACACTGAACTGAAGGCGCTTTTGGATAAAGGTATCAAAGCGTTACACGATGATGGCACCTACGCCACCATCCAGAAGAAACACTTTGGCGATCTGAACCTGTACAGCGGCAAATAATGCCTGGAGCGCCCTTCCCTGGAAGGGCGCTTTTTTATCGCCATAGGTCCTGATTTATGTTCGAAGAACTGTTGCAAACCCTCGGACTGAGCGCGCTCAGCTTGAAGGGTTTCGGCCCGCTGTTGCTGCAAGGCACGTGGATGACGATCAAGTTGTCGGTGCTGTCCCTGGCCGTCAGTATCGTGCTCGGCTTGCTCGGTGCCAGCGCCAAATTGTCCAGCCTGCCCTTTTTGCGCATCCCCGCCCAGCTTTACACCACGCTGATTCGCGGCGTACCCGACTTGGTCCTGATGCTGCTGGTTTTTTACAGCCTGCAAACCTGGCTCACCGGTTTCACTGACTTCATGGAATGGGAATACATCGAGATCGACCCATTCAGCGCCGGGGTGATCACCCTGGGCTTTATCTACGGTGCTTATTTCACCGAAACCTTTCGCGGCGCGATCCTCGCCGTGCCCCGTGGCCAACTGGAAGCCGCCACGGCCTACGGCCTCAAGCGCGGGCAACGGTTTCGCTACGTGACCTTCCCGCAGATGATGCGCTTTGCGCTGCCGGGTATCGGCAACAACTGGATGGTGATGCTCAAGGCCACGGCGCTGGTGTCGATCATAGGCCTGGCCGACTTGGTCAAGGCTGCCCAGGACGCGGGCAAGAGCACCTATCAGTTGTTCTACTTCCTGGTGCTCGCCGCGTTGATCTACCTGATGATCACCAGCGCGTCCAACTTCGTCTTGCGTCGCCTTGAACGGCGCTACTCCGCAGGCGCCCGGGAGGCAGTGCGATGATCGAACTCTTGCAGGAATACTGGCGCCCCTTCCTTTATAGCGACGGCCAGCACATCACCGGTCTGGCCATGACGATGTGGCTGCTCAGCGCCGCGCTGGTCATCGGCTTTCTGGTGTCGATTCCGCTGTCCATTGCGCGTGTCTCGCGCAATCGTGCCGTGCGTTGGCCGGTGCAGTTCTACACCTACCTGTTCCGGGGCACGCCGCTCTATATCCAGTTGCTGATCTGCTACACCGGCATCTACAGCATCGCCGCCGTGCGCGAGCAGCCGCTGCTGGACGCGTTCTTTCGCGATGCGATGAACTGCACCATCCTGGCCTTCGCCCTCAACACCTGCGCCTACACCACGGAGATTTTCGCCGGGGCGATCCGCAGCATGGCCCATGGCGAAGTCGAAGCGGCCAAGGCCTATGGCTTGAGCGGCTGGAAGCTGTACGCCTACGTGATCATGCCGTCCGCGCTGCATCGCTCGCTGCCTTACTACAGTAATGAAGTGATCCTGATGCTGCACTCGACCACGGTGGCTTTCACCGCGACGATTCCAGACATCCTCAAAGTGGCGCGGGACGCCAACTCGGCCACCTTCATGACCTTTCAATCATTCGGTATCGCTGCGCTGATCTACCTGACCGTGACCTTCGCGCTGGTCGGTCTGTTTCGTCTGGCGGAGCGCCGCTGGCTGGCGTTTCTCGGGCCGAGCCATTAAGGAGTGTGTATGCGTCACCAGGTTCATGAACTGATCGCGCCAGTGCCAGGTACGGCGCGGCAGGTTCACAGTTTTCACTTCGGCCCGGAGCAGGCCGAGGGCAAGATTTACATCCAGTCGTCGCTGCACGCCGATGAGCTGCCGGGCATGCTGGTGGCCTGGCACCTCAAAGTGCAATTGGCGAAGCTGGCCGCGGCCGGTCGCCTGCGCAGCGAGATCGTGCTGGTGCCCATCGCCAACCCGGTGGGCCTGGAACAGGTGTTGATGGATATTCCGCTGGGTCGCTATGAGCTGGAGAGCGGGCAGAACTTCAATCGCCTGTTTGTCGACCTCAGTGAAGCCGTCGGCAACCAGGTCGAAGATGTGCTCGGGGATGATCCTCGGCACAACGTCGAACTGATCCGCGCCGCGCTGTCCACCGCCCTCGCCGCGCAAAATGCCGACACCCAGCTGCAATCCCAGCGCCTGGTGCTGCAACGCCTGGCCTGTGACGCCGACATAGTGCTGGACCTGCATTGCGATTTCGAAGCCGTGGCGCACTTGTACACCACGCCCGAGGCCTGGCCGAAGGTGGAACCGCTGGCGCGGTATATCGGTTCGGAGGCCAATTTGCTCGCGACCGACTCCGGTGGGCAATCCTTCGATGAGTGTTTCACCTTGGTCTGGTGGCAATTGCAGCAACGCTTCGGCGAGCGCTTCCCGATCCCCATGGGCAGTTTTTCGGTGACCGTCGAACTGCGCGGGCAAGGCGACGTCAACCACGGCCTGGCCAGCCTCGACTGCCAGGCAATCATCGACTACCTGATTCACTTCGGCGCCATTACCGGTGATGCGGCACCGCTGCCCGACCTGCCCTACCCGGCCACACCGCTGGCCGGCGTTGAACCGGTGGCGACGCCAGTGGGTGGCCTGCTGGTGTTCAGCGCCCTGCCCGGTGAATACCTGGAAGCCGGGCAACTGATCGCCGAAATCATCGACCCCATTTCCGACCGCGTAACGCCGGTGCACTGCCAGAAGGCCGGCCTGCTTTACGCCCGTTCGCTACGCCGCATGGCCACTGCCGGGATGGTCATCGGCCATGTCGCAGGTACCGAGGCCTACCGCAGCGGCTATCTACTTTCGCCTTGAGGATGCACGCCCCATGTACAAATTGACCGTTGAAGGCCTGCATAAAAGCTATGGCGACAATCAGGTGCTCAAAGGTGTTTCGCTCAAGGCCAACACCGGTGACGTGATCAGCCTGATCGGCGCCAGCGGCTCGGGCAAGAGCACCTTTTTGCGCTGCATCAACTTCCTGGAAACCCCCAACGACGGCGCCATGACCCTGGACGGCCAGTCGATTCGCATGGTCAGCGATCGCCACGGCATGCGCGTGGCCGACGACGCCGAACTGCAGCGCCTGCGCACGCGCCTGGCGATGGTGTTCCAGCACTTCAACCTGTGGAGCCACATGAGCGTGCTGGAAAACATCACCATGGCCCCGCGCCGGGTGCTGGGTTGCAGCAAGAAAGACGCCGAAGACCGCGCCCGTCGCTACCTCGACAAGGTAGGGTTGCCGGCGCGTGTGGCCGATCAATACCCGGCGTTCCTGTCCGGCGGCCAGCAGCAACGGGTCGCCATCGCCCGCGCCTTGGCCATGGAACCCGAGGTGATGCTGTTCGACGAACCCACCTCGGCCCTCGATCCGGAACTGGTGGGCGAAGTGCTCAAGGTGATCCAGGGCCTGGCCGAGGAAGGCCGCACCATGATCATGGTGACCCACGAGATGAGCTTTGCACGCAAGGTGTCGAGCCAGGTGCTGTTCCTGCACAAGGGCCTGGTGGAAGAGCAAGGTGCGCCTGAGGATGTGCTGGGCAATCCCAAGAGTGAGCGCTTGCAGCAGTTTCTAAGTGGCAATCTCAAGTGAAGCAGATACGCGCATGAAACGTATGGCGTGTGCGTCGGGTTTCAAGGCGCCAGCCTGCCTGCGTGCAGGCACGCGAGACGATTTCCAGGCCAAAGCCGAACCCCGGCGACACGCGCTGTTCCACACGGTTATTGATGATCACCAGTTGCTGCTCAGTGAGGACAACCCGGACTTTGCCGGCGCCATGCTGAACAGCGTTGCCCAGCAGGTTCTGCACCACACTGCGGGCTATCGCCTCATTGGTCTGCACGCAGATCGTTGATGCTCCAGTCAGCACCCGCGCATCAGCCGCGAGAGGGAAAAGCAGCTGGTATTTTTCGATCTGCTCGGCGACGACGGCGGACAGGTCAATCGCCGCATGGGGCAATTGACGCGGTTCACGGGCCAGGGACAAAAACAGCTCAATGGTCATTTTCATTCCGGACAACGCGCCTTCCATGCGTAGCAGGCTGCGTGCCGATTTTTCGGCGTTGCAGCCGGGCAAACGCAGGATCGCCAGGCTGTTGTTCAAGATACCCAAGGGGGTGCGTAGCTCGTGGCTCACGTGCCGGGTAAATGCCTGCTCGCGCAGCAGCGCGGCATTTTGCTGGGTCACCAGAGCCGACAGCGTACGGCTCAACGTGCCGATTTCATCCTGGCGCTCGAACCCGCTGAATCTGCACGGCCCACGCGGTTCAGAGGCCACGTCCTCCACCAATTGGCTGACGGGTTGGGCAATGGCCCGGGCAATCGCGATGGCCAGGATCGTACCCAGGATCAGGATCAATCCGGCCACCGCGCACAACAGCCCGAAAATCCGAGCGCCGTAGCCTTCGGTCTGGCTGAGTTCAGACTCGTTCAGCACCAGTATCAGCCACTGTGACGCACCCGGTACAACACTTACGAACACATGGACATCCTCTCCCTCCAGTTCATGGTGACCGGCTGGCAATTGGCGCATGACGGCCGGAACTTCAGCGTCCCCCGACCAGTAGCCTTGCAGGTAAATGCTGTTGGGCATCGCTGTCGCTGCTCCCTGCAGGCTATGCCGTTCCTTGAACGCCTGTGCCTCAAGCTTCAAATAGCTGGCAATGATGTTGTCCTCTGTCACGTTGACAGTGGCCCAGATCAGCACGCTGTAGAACAACGTGATGGTTGCCATGAACGGCAGCAGTGCAGAGAGGATTCGCGCAAAAAAGGAATCAGTAAGGAATCGCAAGACGATAGCCCTTACCGTGAACCGTGCGGATCAGTTCGTTACCGTATGGCTTGCCCAGGGCTTGGCGCAGCCGGTAGATATACGTGCGCAGTGCATCACTGTCTGGCGGATCACCCTCTGGCCACAACGCGGCCTCCAGTTTGCGCCGGCTGACGGGCTCCGGTGCCCCATCGGCAAGCAGGTTCAGCAAGGTGAATTGGAGGGCGGGCAACACCGTCATGACGCCGTTGTGACGCAACGCCTGCGAGACCGGATCAATCACCAGGTCGCCCAGTTGTTTGACACCGCGTGGCTGGCGCGGGGAGCCCCGGCGGATCAGCGCGCGGATACGCCATAGCAACTCTTGAGGCTCAAAGGGTTTGACCAGGTAATCGTCGCCGCCTGCGTCGTAACCCTCTTGTTTATCGGGCAGTGCGTCGCGTGCCGTCAGGAATATAACGGGCGTGTGGTTCTGCTCGCACCGCAACTGGCGACAGGTGTCAAAACCACTCATGCGAGGCATTGCCACATCCATGACGATGAGGTCGTATTCATGGTGCTGGACACGCTCCAGGCAACTTCGCCCATCGCGGGCGAAATCTACATCGAAACCAAATTCACCGAGATAATCCCCCAACGAACCCGCCAACGCATGATCATCTTCAACTAGTAATATTTCCATCAGGACAAACTCCAAATTCTTACAAGCAACTAAGAACATCCCTTCAGCAAACAGATAAAACCCGACAGCAAATATCGTTTCGCGACGTTACATTTGATTCACACTTCATCTTATACATTCTTGTCATGCAAAAATTACTTCGATTGTTCATCCCTTATCTGGGCGCAGGCTTCTTCGCGACACTGGTGCATTTCGTAGTGTTCGTCTGCGTGCTGCCTTACTACGGCCCAACACCATCCGCTTTTTGTGCAGCCATTGCGGGGGCGCTGGTCGCCTATTGCCTGTCCAGGCATTGGGTATTTGGACAGCGAGACTGCAATAGAGGGCGATTTTTCATAACGGCCACCCGTCAGGTTTTATCTAACACGCTTATTGTCACGCTACTGATCCACTGGGGCGTACCTGCACAACTTTCACAGCTCATGACAATGGTAGCCGTGACCCTTCAAGGTTTTACGATTAATTACCTCTGGGTATTCAAACATGACAGCAAACGCGAACCTCTTCAGTGAGCCCTTGCCTGCCACGAAACTTACAATACTGGTGCCTTGCTATAACGAGCAGTGCGTAATAATTCAATTCCATTCGCGCCTGATGGCCATCATTGACCGCGTAAAAATCCGCACTGAAGTGTTCTACATCAATGACGGCAGTCAAGACCAGACAGCGGCTATGATCGATCAATTTTCTCAGGACCCGCGTGTCAGGTGTCTGCACTTGAGTCGCAACTTCGGCAAAGAAGCGGCCATGCGCGCAGGCATCAACGACATAGACGGCGGCGCAGTAATCATCATGGACTGCGACCTGCAACACCCACCGGAGTTGATCCCGCTCATGGTGCAGGAATGGCACAAGGGCTATGAGGTCGTGAACATGCAGCGACGTTCGCGGCACTGCGATTCCTGGATAAAACGCACGGCCGCAAGGCTCTATTACGCCACGCTGGACCAACTGATCGACGATTTCGAAGTCCCCCAGCAAGTCAGTGATTTCAGACTGATAGGGCCCAACGCTCTCGCAGCCATTCGCGCCATGGACGACAACGCCGGCGTATTGAAACTGCTGGTCAGTTGGCTCGGCTACCCAAGTACCGAAGTGAACTACGACCGCAAGCCACGCCAAGCGGGCACAGCCAAGTGGACGCCGTTGTCATTGCTGGACCTGTGTGCGGACTCGATTCTTGCTTTCTCTACTCGCCCGCTGCGCCTGTACAGCTACTTGAGTGCCATGAGCTTTCTGGTTGGCTCACTGTGGGTTGCAGTCACCGCGACATTCGGTGAACTGACCCATGCGCATCTGCTGGTGCAATCAATTCTGTTGTTGTGCCTGGGTACCGCCGTGGTCGGCGAGTATGTCGGTCGGGTGCTGACGGTGGTGAGCCCCAGGCCCCACTCCCTGCATAAGCGCGATCAATCTTGAATCCCTTCATAAAGGCTGACGGCATGAATCATTCCGCGTCCATGCGTTTGCTCTGGGGCATCCTGTTCACGGTGCTGCTGGCGCGCCTGGTCACACTCGGGCTCTATCCAATCATGGATACCTCGGAGGCCCGCTATGCCGAAATCGCCCGAAAAATGCTCGTTTCCAATGACTGGATCACGCCGATGTTCGATCACGGTGTGCCGTTCTGGGGCAAGCCGCCTTTGTCATTCTGGCTACAGGCCCTGAGCATGAAAGTGTTCGGCATCAACGAGTTCTCCAGCCGTTTTTCAACCTGGCTGCTGCATGTCGCCAGCTGCGCGCTGATCGTGCACTTCGCCTGCCGCGAGCGCAGCCTGCGAGTCGGGCTGACGGCAGCGATTATCTACTCGACTTGCACACTCGGGTTCCTTTCCAGCGGTGCTGTGTTGACCGACGGCGCATTGGCGTTCGCCCTTTTGCTCGCCCACCTGGGCGTGTGGCGCGGTTTGATGCACGGTGACCGCAGGTGGGCCATGGCGGGATTTCTCGGGCTTGGCCTGGGCCTGCTCGCAAAAGGCCCGCTGGCGCTTGTGTTGCTGGCGATGCCCGCGTCAATCTGGCTGGCGCTTACCGGCCATTGGCGGCGATTGCTGGGGCTGCCATGGTTGCCGGGGTTGGCACTGATGCTCGCCGTGGCCATGCCCTGGTATTGGCTGGCCGAACTGAAAACCCCGGGTTTTCTGGAGTACTTCATCGTCGGCGAACATTTCAGTCGCTACGTCATCAGCAAATGGCAAGGCGATCTATACGGCAGCCCGCATGCGCAACCCTTGGCGATGATTTGGGGGAACCTGCTGGGCGGGCTTTTGCCCTGGGCGCTGTTTTTACCGATGCTGGTCAAGCTGCGCGGGCAATTTGAAGGTCAGCGGGAGTACTTGATCTTTGTACTGGGGTGGGCTGTTTCAGCGCCCTTGTTCTTTACCATGTCCACCAACATTCTCTGGACCTACGTACTGCCCGCGCTGCCAGCCTGGGGGTTATTACTGGCTGAGGTGCTGTGCCGCAAAATACGCGGTACCGTCATCGCAGCCATGGCGTTGGCCTTGCCACTACTGGGCTACATCTTGATCATCAGCGGCGAGGTTGCCGACCGCCCACAAAACCAGAAAAACATGGTTGCGCTTTGGAAAGCGCAACAAGCCGCTGCGCCCGGCGACTTGATCTACCTGGGCTCACGCTCCTATTCGGCCGAGTTCTATAGCCGCGGCTGGGCACGGCACACCAAAAGCCCACAACAACTGCCGCTGTCGAAAGACTTTTACCTGATCCGACGCAAAAACAACCAGCAACCGCTGCCGCCTACCTTGACCTGCAACGCAGTGGCCCAGGCCAATACCTACCAATTGCATTACTGTCGTGCTGCACCCGGTTAAACCTTTGGCAGGCGTTAAGGGTCTGTGCAATAAGCCCTTCAGAGCGTCAGCGCCCGCATGGCAAAACCTCTCGACTTCGCCCGGCAATGGTTCACCGCCAAAGGCTGGAAGCCGTTCGCCTTTCAAAAAGAAGTCTGGGCGGCGGTCAAGGAAGGCCGATCGGGTTTGCTGCACGCCAGCACCGGCGCCGGTAAAACCTATGCACTGTGGTTTGCCGCGCTCAATCGCTTCGCCATCACGCGCCCAGCGGCAACCGGTAAACGCAAACCGCCGGTTGAACCGCTGACGGTGCTGTGGATCACGCCCATGCGTGCGTTGGCCGCCGACACCGCCCGCGCTCTTGAAGCGCCGCTCGAGGCGTTACAGATTCCCTGGCGTGTCGGCCTGCGCACCGGCGATACCAGCAGCAGCGAACGCGCACGGCAGACCCGCCGCTTGCCCACCGCACTGGTCACCACTCCGGAAAGCCTGACGTTAATGCTCGCCCGCGCCGATAGCGAAGCCAGCCTGGGAAACCTGCGTATGGTGGTCGTGGATGAGTGGCACGAACTGATCGGTAATAAACGCGGCGTGCAACTGCAACTGGCGCTGGCACGCTTGCGGCGCTGGCATCCAGAGTTGATGGTGTGGGGTATTTCGGCAACTTTGGGTAATCAGTCTCACGCGTTGGAAGTACTGGTCCCACAGGGTGACGGGATCAATGTGCAGGGGCTAACGACCAAGCAGTTGATCATCGACACGTTATTGCCACCCGTTACAGAACGTTTTCCCTGGGCCGGGCATATCGGCTTGAAGATGCTGCCCCAAGTGGTGGCCGAGGTGGAAAGCAGCAGCAGTTGCCTGGTCTTTACCAACACGCGAGCGCAATCGGAAATCTGGTACCAGGCATTGCTTGATGCCCGTCCCGATTGGGCCGGGGTGATTGCCCTGCACCATGGTTCGCTGTCGCGAGAGACCCGTGACTGGGTGGAGCGGGCGTTGAAAGACGGCCAGCTCAAGGCGGTAGTGTGTACGTCAAGCCTGGACCTGGGGGTGGATTTCCTGCCGGTGGAGCGCGTACTGCAGATCGGCTCGGCCAAAGGCGTGGCCCGCCTGATGCAACGCGCGGGTCGCTCGGGACACGCGCCGGGGCGGCCCTCGCGGGTGACATTGGTGCCGACTCATAGCCTGGAGTTGGTGGAGGCCGCAGCGGCGCAGGATGCGATTGCGCAGCGGCGCATTGAAGCGCGCGAGTCGCCGCACAAATCGTTGGATGTACTCGTCCAGCATCTTGTCAGCATGGCATTGGGCGGTGGCTTTACACCGCAAGCGCTGCTGGCCGAGGTACGCGGCGCCTGGGCTTATCGCGATCTGACGGATGAAGACTGGGCCTGGGCGCTGGGATTTGTGCGCCATGGTGGCCTTTCGTTGACGGCTTATCCGGATTACCGTCGTGTAGAGCCGGACGAGCACGGCATCTGGCGCGTCCCGGACGCAAGGCTGGCACGTCGGCATCGCATGAGCGTCGGCACCATCGTCAGTGACGCGAGCATCCAATTGAAGTTCTGGAGCAAGGGCGGCGGCGGCAAAAACCTCGGCAGCGTCGAGGAAGGTTTTATTGCGCGGCTCAAGCCGGGGGATGGTTTCCTGTTCGCCGGGCGCTTGCTGGAGCTGGTGCGGGTCGAAAACATGACCGCCTATGTACGCCGCAGCACCGCGAAAAAAGCCGCTGTGCCGCGCTGGAATGGTGGGCGCATGCCGCTTTCCAATGAGCTGGCCCAGGCCGTCGTCGTGCGCTTGGATGAAGCGGCCCAGGGACACTTCGAAGGGCCGGAGATGCAGGCGGTGCAAACCGTCTTGAAAACACAGTTGCGCTGGTCCGGCTTGCCGACGCGCGCGCATTTGCTGGCTGAAGCCCTGAAATCGAGGGAGGGATGGCACCTGTTCCTCTACCCCTTCGCCGGACGCCAGGTGCACCTGGGGCTGGCGAGTGTGTTGGCGTGGCGGGTCAGCCGAGGGCAGCCGGTCACCTTCTCCATTGCGGTGAATGATTACGGGCTGGAGTTGTTGAGTGCCACCCAATTGGATTGGCCGGCGCTGTTGAACGACGCGCTGCTGAGTTCTGAAAACCTGCTGGATGATGTGGTGGCCAGCCTGAATGCCGCGGAGCTGGCCCTGCGCCGTTTCCGTGAAATCGCACGGATAGCCGGGCTGGTGTTCGCCGGTTACCCTGGCGCGCCGAAAAGTACCCGACAGGTGCAGGCGTCCAGCGGGTTGTTCTTTGAGGTGTTCAAGCAATATGACCCGCAGAACCTGCTGCTGACCCAGGCGGGGGAAGAAGTCCTGCGTGATGAGTTGGATATTCGCCGGCTAGAAGAGACATTACGTCATCTGTCGGCGCTGAAACTGGACCTGCATGAGATCGAACGGCCTACGCCGCTGGCCTTTCCCCTGCTGGTTGAGCGGATGCGCGAAAGCATGAGTTCGGAAAAACTCTCTGAGCGCATTGCGCGGATGGTCAAGGACCTGGAAAAAGTCGCGGATAACGGGAAGCGCTGATGGTTTGTTCGGTAATGCTAGAGGGAGAAGATTTGTGGTTGCTGGCAGACAAGGCCGTCTATTGGCCTGCGCGTCAGTGCCTGTTGATTGCAGATGCGCATTTCGGCAAGGCGTCGGCGTATCGAAGCCTGGGGCAACCGGTGCCGCAGGGAACCACGACCGAGAATTTGCAACGACTGGATCGGTTGCTATCGACGCTACCGTGTGCACAGATGATCTTTCTAGGTGATTTCCTGCACGGTCCAGGCTCTCATGCCAGCGGCACGCTGAGCGCACTGAGAACCTGGCGAGCACGCCATCCTGACCTGCCTATGACCTTGATTCGAGGCAATCACGATAAACGTGCGGGTGACCCGCCTGCGGATCTGAGGATCGAGGTTGTTGCGCAGCCGCTGCTGATGGCCCCGTTTGCACTGCAACACGAACCGGATGCCCATGCGACCCACCATGTATTGGCAGGGCACGTGCATCCTGTGTATCGCTTGCGCGGCAAGGGACGGCAAAGTTTGCGCCTACCGTGCTTTCAGATCGGGACGCAGGTCAGCTTGCTGCCGGCGTTTGGCGCGTTTACCGGTGGCTTTGCCGTGGAACAGGCCAATGACCGCCGAATATTTGTCATCGGCGACCATCAAGTTTGGCCAGTACATTGACTGGCTGACGAGGTGTCAGGCTACAGGCGCGGGAGGCGGCTCATCTGGAACAGTGGGCGAGCCCGGTTCTTCAATGGGCTGCGGGGAATCCGGGTCTGGCTGGCCGGGAATACCACCCGCATACGCAGGGTCGGCCATCAGGGACCAGGCCAGAACGCCAATCTGGTTGGGTTCAAGCCGGGCAATTTCTGCGCTGATTCGCGGGTCGATCTTCATAAAGTACTCCTCAAGCGTGGCTCGACGCGTTTTACACGCGCCGAGGCAGTACACCTAGATAGAGTCACTTTCTTCAGACTAATTCCCTTTACGCGTAAGACCTTTCTATCAAGCGCGTGGGAGAGTGACGCCGCGCTGGCCCTGATACTTGCCCGCGCGATCTTTATAGGACACTTCACAGGCCTCGTCAGACTGCAGGAACAGCATCTGCGCCACGCCTTCGTTGGCGTAGATTTTCGCCGGTAGCGTCGTGGTGTTGGAGAATTCCAGGGTCACGTGGCCTTCCCACTCAGGCTCAAGCGGAGTCACGTTGACGATAATGCCGCAGCGCGCGTAGGTACTTTTACCCAGGCAGATGGTCAGCACGTCGCGGGGGATACGGAAGAACTCCACGGTGCGCGCCAGGGCGAAGGAGTTCGGAGGGATGATGCACACGTCGCTCTTGACGTCGACGAAGCTCTTTTCGTCGAAGTTCTTTGGATCGACGATGGCCGAGTTGATGTTGGTGAACACCTTGAATTCATCGGCACAACGCACGTCGTATCCATAGCTGGAAACGCCGTAGGAAATCACCGGGGCATCGCCTTGGCCGCGGATCTGCCGCTCGACGAACGGTTCGATCATGCCGTGCTCTTGCGCCATGCGGCGAATCCACTTATCCGATTTGATGCTCATGGCGGTGTCCTGAATAGCGAGGTGAAAAATCTGTTGGGCATCTTACCGGGGCCGGCGTTGGGGTTCAAAGGCCACGGGACTTTTCTTAAAAAAAACGCCGGTTGCTTACACGTCGTAGCCAACGGCGCCGGGCCCCCTATAGCTGTGGGAGGCGAATAGAAATACCACCACCAGTCACGAAAATAGAGAAACCTTCGGAAATATCATTGGCACGTCCGAGAAAAACAGTTAAGGTGACGTCACTGTGTTGCTTGTGTCACTGAGAATCTCTACACGATATGTTGAATTTCGATCCAACCATCTCCAAGAATTTTTCCTGCTCTTTGCACTCAGTCTCGGCCAGGGCTTTTCCTGAGTCGCAGTTAACTTTGTTCAAGGAGTTACACCATGTCTAATCGCCAAACTGGTACCGTTAAGTGGTTCAACGATGAAAAAGGCTTCGGCTTCATCACTCCACAATCCGGTGACGACCTGTTCGTTCACTTCAAAGCTATCCAATCCGACGGCTTCAAAAGCCTGAAAGAAGGCCAACAGGTTTCTTTCATCGCTACCCGCGGTCAGAAAGGCATGCAAGCTGAAGAAGTTCAAGTTATCTAACTTGTACTGACTTAGTCAAAAAGACCTCGCCCTTAAAAGCGGGGTTTTTTTATGCCTGGGATTTCATGCCCATGACTCTGCGTGAAGTAGCAGCTGTCGAGCCTTCGCGAGGTAGCGTTAACGGTACCTCGCGAAGGCTCGGCAGCTGCTACGGCAGCAGAAAGCAAAACGCCCGGCGCACTCTCATGCACCGGGCGCTTTAATAGCTGCATTAGGCGTCGTTACTGGAACAACGACTCACTCGACAGGCCATTCTTCTCCAGGATCTCGCGCAAGCGCTTGAGCCCTTCCACCTGGATCTGCCGCACCCGCTCACGGGTCAGACCGATCTCCAGACCTACGTCTTCCAGGGTGCTGCTCTCATGGCCACGCAGGCCGAAGCGGCGAATCACCACTTCACGCTGCTTGTCCGTGAGCTCAGACAGCCACTGGTCAATGCTCTGGGAAAGATCATCGTCCTGCAACAGCTCACAAGGATCCGTAGGGCGATCATCCGTCAGGGTGTCCAGCAGGGTTTTATCCGAATCCGGACCCAACGAGACGTCGACCGAAGACACGCGCTCGTTAAGACCAAGCATGCGCTTGACCTCCCCTACCGGTTTTTCCAGCAGGTTGGCGATTTCTTCAGGCGAAGGTTCATGATCGAGTTTTTGGGTAAGCTCACGCGCTGCCCGCAGGTAGACGTTGAGCTCCTTGACCACATGGATCGGCAACCGGATCGTGCGAGTCTGATTCATGATCGCCCGTTCGATGGTCTGACGAATCCACCAAGTGGCATAGGTCGAAAAGCGGAAGCCCCGCTCAGGGTCGAATTTCTCTACCGCCCGGATCAAGCCAAGGTTGCCCTCCTCGATCAAGTCCAGCAAGGACAGCCCACGATTGACATAGCGTCGGGCGATTTTCACCACCAGGCGCAGGTTGCTTTCAATCATGCGCTTGCGCCCAGCCGGATCGCCCTTTTGCGACAAGCGCGCAAAATGGACTTCTTCTTCGGGGGTAAGCAGAGGGGAAAAGCCGATTTCATTGAGATACAACTGGGTCGCATCGAGCGCCCGCGTGTAGTCAATGTATTTGTGTTGCTTTAACGCGGTGGAGTTCTTGGATTTGGTGCGAACTGAAGGTACAGCAGGTCCCTCATTCGACATCGATTCCGTAGCAATGCCGGTCTCCATAAGGAGAACCTCATCGTCGATGTCAAACTCCGGCGCTTCTTTACTGAGAGCCATTGTTATAGTCCTTTGGTGAGTTCGACCTCAAGCTCAAGCGGCGCCTTTATCCTTGGCAACGCTGGAGCCTGTTCCTTCTACGTGAGGGAACAGGCTGTGCAACATATCAACGACGGGGTAAGAATTGCAGCGGATCTACAGGCTTCCCTTGTCGGCGAATCTCAAAGTGCAGTTTCACCCGGTCCGTACCAGTTGACCCCATTTCGGCAATTGTCTGTCCGACTTTGACCTGCTGCCCCTCCCGAACCAACAGCCTACGGTTATGACCGTAAGCACTAACGTAGGTATCGCTGTGCTTGATGATGATCAGCTCGCCGTAGCCCCGTAAACCACTCCCGGCGTATACAACCGTCCCATCAGACGCAGCTAAAACAGGCTGTCCCAAATCTCCGGCGATATCAATGCCTTTATTCAAACTACCGTTTGAAGAGAATTTTCCAATCAACACGCCGTTTGAAGGCCATCCCCAACCGGTCGGCGAAGGCCCTGCAGGTGGCAACGGCGCGGGTGCCGGCTTGTTCGCAGAGGCAGGCGCCGCAGTACCGGCAGGCCGGGTGAAGACGGTAGTTTTGCTTGAGGACGACGGCGAAGAACCACTCTTTGTCACGACTGCCGTAGGCGTTGAACCCGTGCGACCGTCGAAGCGAATCGTCTGACCCGGATGTATCGTGTAAGGCACAGGAATATTGTTACGCGCTGCGAGGGCCTTGTAGTCCCAACCATAACGGAAGGCGATCGAAAACATCGTATCGCCCTTTCGCACCACATATTGCCCGGTGGTTACCGTCGGCCTTTGCGGTGCCGCATTATTACGATCAACCACCCGCGCGCCGCCGCTTGGCGAGCTGGAGCACCCTACCAACACAGAACTGAAGACGAGGCCAAGCACCAGTCGATGAAAGCTTGTTTTACTCATACGCTGCGCAAGACCTGTGAGACTCACCCGCCGCTCCCTTTGTGCTGGCTGAACATGAACGCCTGTATCAGGCTTGAAATATGACGCAAGTATAACTGGGCATTGGAGTTTTACCGGCACACGTCTGAAACGAATCGTCCAGCGTGTTGAATCGTCGCGCCAGTGATATTGATTCAATAGACCCCGCCGTAAGACACATCCCCGCCAGCAGAATTCACCGCCGGAAAAAATTGATCAGGCCAGCGGGCCATTGAGCAGCGGTACAAAACGAACAGCGCCCAGTACATGCCGTGAAAAACCTTCGTCCTCACGGATAATGAGCATCAATTGTTGCACTTCACCGGAGCCGACCGGAATCACCAGGCGCCCACCGGGGGCGAGTTGATCGAGCAGCGCTTGCGGAACATCGGTGGCCACTGCAGTAACAATGATGCCGTTGTACGGTGCCAGTGCCGGCCAACCTTCCCAGCCATCGCCCCAGCGAAACACCACGTTGCGCAGGTTCAACTCCACCAGGCGCTCCTTGGCGCGGTCTTGCAGCACCTTGATGCGCTCCACCGAGAACACCCGCTCCACCAACTGCGCCAGCACGGCGGTCTGGTAGCCGGAGCCCGTACCGATTTCCAGCACCTTGTCCAACGGCCCCGCGGCCAGCAGCAGCTCGCTCATGCGCGCCACCATGTAAGGCTGGGAAATGGTCTGGTTATGGCCGATGGGCAGCGCCGTGTCTTCATAGGCACGGTGGGCCAGGGCTTCATCGACAAACAGATGGCGAGGCGTGCGCCGGATCACTTCCAGCACCTGGGCGTTGGACAAGCCCTCTTCGTACAGGCGCTGTATCAGGCGTTCGCGGGTACGCTGGGAAGTCATCCCGATGCCCCGGCGCAGCAAGTCGTCTTGTTCACGGCCCATCAGCGCAGCCCCTCCAGCCAGCCATCGAGACCACTGAAGGCATCACTGAAGGTGCGATCAAATTGCAATGGGGTAATCGATACATAACCTTGCATCACCGCATGAAAGTCCGTGCCCGGGCCGCCATCTTCGGCGTCACCCGCTGCAGCGATCCAATAGCCTTCCTTGCCGCGCGGATCAATTACCTTCAACGGCGCCGCCGCGCGGGCGCGATGGCCCAGGCGCGTGAGCTGGATGCCGCGAATATGATCAAGGGGCAAGTTGGGAATATTGACGTTGAGCACCGTGCGCGGCGGCAAGTCCAGGGAGCCATGGGCCTCTACCAGCTTGCGCGCGAAATAGGCCGCGGTCGGCAGGTTATCCAATTGGCGCGAGGCAAACGAAAAGGCGAACGCGGTTTGCCCCAGGAAACGCCCTTCAAGGGCTGCCGCCACGGTACCGGAATACAGCACGTCATCCCCCAGGTTCGCACCAAGATTGATGCCCGACACCACCAGGTCCGGCTGCGGATCCAACAGGCTGTTGATCGCCAGGTGGACGCAGTCGGTAGGCGTGCCGTTCACGCTGATAAAGCCATTGGCCAGGACCTGCGGGTGCAGCGGACGGTCGAGCGTCAACGAACTGCTGGCGCCGCTCTTGTCCTGGTCGGGGGCAACCACCACGCACTCGGCATAATCTTCCAGCGCAGCATAGAGCGCGGCAAGACCAGGTGCGGTGGCACCGTCATCGTTTGATATCAGAATACGCATGGGTTGTCCGTCTGCCCCACCGGCACCAGATCAACAAGCTCGCGCACCAAGACAGTGGCGAAACATCCGGCCGGCAGGACGAATTCCAATTGCAGAATGTCCAGCGAGGGATAATGCCACGTCAAACCGCCAATGGGCAGTCGCAGAATGCGACGTTCCTGGCTCATGCCGGCATTCACCAGCCAATCGCGCAGGTCGGCTTCACCGGCGGCGACCGCCTGTTCCAGCTCGAAGGTCGCGCCACTGGCGGGTGAGTCACCTTCCCCCCACTGCGGCCCGGTCGGGTGCAGGTCCAGAATGGCCAGGCGCGGGTCACTGCATTCCGCCTCCCCCGCCGGGAAAAAGCTGCGGCTGTCAGTAAACGCCAACAGGTCGCCGACCTGCGCGCGCTGCCAGGAACCGTCGGCCACACGCGCCGCCAGCACCTTGTTGAACAGGTAGCTGCGCGCCGTCGACAGCAGCCGTGAACGCACGTTGCGCTGTTCCGGCAAAGCCTTGCGTGCGGCCCACTCGCGGGCGTCAACCACGTTGCCACCATTGTGACCAAAACGCTGGGCACCGAAATAGTTGGGGATGCCCTGCTGTGCAATCAATTGCAAACGCGCGTCGATGGCGGCGGTATCACCGGCCAGTTGGGTCAGGCGCAAGGTGAAACCATTGGCCGAATGTGCGCCGCGCTGCAATTTGCGTTTATGACGGGCGGTCTTGAGAACCTTGAGGCTGTCGTTTTCCGCAGCGCTCATGTCCGGATCGGCTTTGCCTGGCAACTGCACGCTGAACCATTGGCGGGTCAACGCCTGGCGATCCTTGAGCCCGGCATAGCTGACAGTGCGCAACGGCACGCCGGCCGCCTTGGCGATACGCCGCGCGGCTTCTTCTGTATTGAGGCCACGCTTCTCAACCCACAACCACAGGTGCTCACCCTCGCCGGTCAGCGGGATATCCAGCACCTCATCAACCTGGAAGTCTTCAGCGGTCGCCTTCAGGACCGCGCTGCCCAAGGCCTCGCCATAGGCCCGTGGCCCCAGCAATTGCAGATCATTCATGCGCGCAGCAACAAGGCAACGGAGTGCACGGCGATGCCCTCTTCACGACCGGTGAACCCGAGCTTTTCGGTGGTGGTAGCTTTCACGTTCACTTGATCCAATTCAATGTGCAGGTCTGCGGCAATCAGTGCGCGCATCGATTCAATATGGGGCGCCATTTTTGGCGCCTGGGCCACGATGGTGTTGTCGACGTTGCCGACCTTCCAGCCTTTGGCATGGATCAGGCCAACCACATGGCGCAGCAATACACGGCTGTCCGCGCCCTTGAAGGTCGGGTCGGTGTCCGGAAAGTGCTTGCCGATATCGCCCAACGCCGCCGCGCCGAGCAAGGCATCGCTCAAGGCATGCAACACAACGTCGCCATCGGAATGAGCCAGCAACCCATGGTGGTGCGCAATGCGCACGCCGCCCAGGGTGATGAAATCGCCTTCAGCGAAACGGTGCACATCGTAGCCGTGGCCAATACGCATATAAAAACGCCCCGATTTAATTCAGGGCGTGATTCTACCTACTTTTGCCTCACATTAACCGAGCAAAGCACGACCATGGTGTCGCAAATGGTCTTCGATGAAGCTGGCGATAAAGAAGTAACTGTGGTCGTAGCCAGGTTGCAGCCGCAGTTCCAACGGATGGTTGGCTGCCTTGGCCGCTTGCTGCAGGGCTTCAGGCTTGAGTTGCACGGCAAGGAAATCGTCGCGATCACCTTGGTCCACCAGCAGTGGCAGCTTTTCCGCGGCTTCGCTGATCAGCACGCAGGCATCCCACTCGCGCCATTTCGAACGCTCTTCGCCCAGGTAGCGGGAAAAAGCCTTCAGGCCCCATGGGCAGTCCATCGGGTTGCTGATCGGCGAAAACGCCGACACCGACAGGTAACGCCCAGGATTGCGCAACGCACACACCAGTGCACCGTGGCCACCCATGGAGTGACCGCTGATGCCACGTTTATCTGACGCCGGGAAATGCGCTTCAACCAACGCAGGCAATTCCTTCACCACGTAGTCATGCATCCGATAGTGCTTGGCCCAGGGTTCCTGCGTGGCATTCAGATAGAAGCCGGCGCCAAGGCCAAAATCCCAGGCGTTATCGGGATCACCCGGAACACCCGGCCCACGAGGGCTGGTGTCCGGCGCCACGATGATCAACCCCAGCTCGGCGGCCATGCGCTGCGCGCCGGCCTTCTGCATGAAGTTCTCATCGGTGCAGGTGAGACCGGACAGCCAGTACAGCACCGGCAACTTACCGCCCTGCTCCGCTTGCGGCGGCAGGTAGACGGCGAAGGTCATGTCGCAGCCGAGCACGTGGGAGCTGTGTTTGTAGCGTTTATGCCAGCCACCAAAACTCTTCTGGCAGGAAATATTTTCCAAGGTCATGGGAATGCTCCCAGCTAGAAGCTACAAGCTCCAAGCTGCAAGTAAGGCGCGCTCACTTGCAGCGTGTGGCTTGTCGCTTGCCGCTGCTTCAAAAATGAATGACGGTACGAATGCTCTTGCCTTCATGCATCAGGTCAAACGCTTTGTTGATGTCTTCCAGGCCCATGGTATGGGTGATGAAGGTGTCCAGCGGGATCTCGCCGGTCTGGGCCATTTCCACGTAGCTTGGCAGCTCAGTACGACCGCGCACGCCACCGAAGGCCGAACCGCGCCAGACGCGACCGGTCACCAGTTGGAAGGGACGCGTGGCGATTTCCTGACCCGCACCGGCCACGCCGATGATCACCGACTCACCCCAACCTTTGTGGCAGCACTCGAGGGCAGCGCGCATCAGTTGAACGTTGCCGATGCATTCAAAGGAGAAGTCCACACCGCCATCGGTCAGGTCGACAATCACGTCCTGGATCGGGCGGTCGTAGTCTTTCGGGTTGATGCAGTCGGTCGCACCCAACTGTTTGGCGATCTCAAACTTGGCCGGGTTGATGTCAATGGCGATGATGCGGCCAGCCTTGGCCTTGACTGCACCGATGACGGCCGACAGGCCGATACCGCCAAGACCGAAGATGGCCACGGTGTCGCCCGGCTTGACCTTGGCGGTGTTGATCACCGCGCCGATGCCGGTGGTGACGCCGCAACCCAACAGGCAGACTTTTTCCAGTGGCGCTTCTTTAGGAATCTTGGCCACGGAAATTTCCGGCAACACGGTGTACTCGGAGAAAGTCGAGGTGCCCATGTAGTGGAAAATCGGCTGGCCCTTGTAGGAAAACCGCGTGGTGCCATCCGGCATCAAGCCTTTGCCCTGAGTGGAGCGAATGGCCTGGCAAAGATTGGTCTTGCCCGACAGGCAGAATTTGCACTGGCCGCATTCCGGGGTGTACAGCGGGATCACGTGATCGCCGACGGCTACGGAGGTCACGCCTTCGCCGATCGCTTCAACCACTGCACCACCTTCATGGCCGAGGATCGACGGGAAGATACCTTCCGGGTCGGCGCCCGACAGCGTGTAGGCGTCGGTATGGCATACACCGGACGCGACCACGCGCAACAGCACCTCGCCAGCCTTGGGCATGGCGACATCCACTTCAACAATCTCAAGGGGCTTCTTGGCTTCGAAGGCTACGGCGGCGCGGGACTTGATCATCCGGGTTTCTCCATGGAGTTGAATACTGAGACGGTGAGTGTAAAACATGGCTAGCTGATTAATAATCCAAGCGAAAGCAAAACTTTATTGCTGTACAGGGATAATCACCGTGCTTGAAAACCGCTGGGAAGGCATCGATGAATTTGTCGCAGTGGCCGAATGCAGCCAATTCACTGCGGCAGCGGAACGCCTGGGCGTCTCTTCGTCGCATATCAGCCGGCAGGTGGCGCGCCTGGAAGAACGCCTGCAAACGCGGTTGCTGTATCGCAGCACGCGCAAGGTCACCTTGACGGAAGCCGGCCAGACCTTTCTGCAACATTGCCAACGTTTGCAGGACGGGCGCGAAGAAGCCCTGCGTGCGGTGGGTGACCTCACCAGCGAACCCAAAGGCATGTTGCGCATGACCTGCGCCGTGGCCTACGGCGAGCGGTTTATCGTGCCGTTGGTAACGCGGTTCATGGGCCTCTACCCGCAGTTGCGCGTGGATATCGAGCTGAGCAACCGTCAACTAGACCTAGTGCACGAGGGCCTGGATCTGGCGATTCGCCTGGGCCGTTTGCAGGATTCGCGCATGGTCGCCAGCAGGCTGGCGCCGAGGCGCATGTACCTGTGCGCGTCGCCGTCCTACCTGGCGCGGTATGGTCGGCCACATAGTTTGTCGGAATTGAGTCGGCATAACTGCTTGATTGGTAGCTCGGATATCTGGCAACTGGCCCAGGACGGGCGCGAATTTTCCCAGCGGGTGCAGGGAAACTGGCGCTGCAACAGTGGGCAAGCGGTATTGGATGCGGCGTTACAGGGCGTCGGGTTGTGCCAGTTGCCGGATTATTACGCACTGGAGCACTTGCACAGTGGCGCGCTGGTGTCGCTGCTGGAGGCGCATCAGCCGCCGAATACAGCGGTGTGGGCGCTGTATCCGCAGCAGCGGCATTTGTCGCCGAAGGTCAGGAAGTTGGTGGATTACTTGAAGGAAGGGTTGGCTGAGAGGCCGGAGTACAGCCAGTAATTATTGGCTGTTTGTGCCGGTCTCTTCGCAGGCAAGCCAGCGCCTACATTTGACCGCGTTTATCCTGTTGGAACGCGGCAAATGTGGGCTTGCTCGCGAAAGGGTCGACTCGGTGCAACTGACTACCGGCGATTAGCCCACCTCAACCTGAGCCACTCCAGATCTTCCGGCCGCGTCACCTTGATATTGTCCGACCGCCCTTCGATCAGCCGCGGCGCCTGGCCGGACCATTCCATGGCAGAGGCTTCATCGGTGATGACGGCGTCCGCCACCAGGCTGTCAGCCAAAGCACGATGCAGCGGACCCAGACGGAACATCTGCGGCGTGTAGGCTTGCCAGATCAGGCTACGGTCGACGGTTTCGACGACACGCCCATGCTTATCGACTCGCTTGAGGGTGTCACGTGCTGGCACGGCCAGCAGACCGCCCACCAGGTCGTCCGCCAGTTCAATCAGCAGTTTGTCGAGGTCATCGCGACTCAGGTTCGGCCGCGCCGCATCGTGCACCAGCACCCAATCATCATCACTGGCCCCCAAAGCGTTCAGCTGCAACAGCGCGTTGAGCACCGAACCGGAACGCTCCAAATCGCCGTCCGCACGGTGAATTCGCGGGTCCATGGCACACGCCAGGGTAGGCCAATACGGATCATCAACAGCTAGACTGACCATCAGCCCCTTGAGCGAAGGATGGTCGAGAAAACAGCCAAGGCTGTGTTCGAGAATGGTGCGTCCGCCCAGTTGCAGGTACTGCTTGGGACGGTCCGCGGCCATGCGGGCACCGATGCCCGCGGCAGGAATCACGGCCCAGAAGGCCGGCAAGCTGTTGGTCATTGGGCCAACTGGTAGAGGGTTTCGCCCTCCTTGACCATGCCCAACTCATGACGAGCCCGCTCTTCAACGGTCTCGGTACCCTTTTTCAGCTCAAGCACTTCCGCATAAAGGACACGGTTACGCTCCAGCAGGACTTCGTTTTCGGCGCGCTGTGCAGCGATTTGCTCGGCCAGGTCTTTTACCTGCGCAAAGCTGCCATTACCGACCCATAGGCGGTACTGCAGGCCAGCCAGCAACAAGAGCAAGACGAGAAACAACCAATTGGGACTGCGCATCGAAATCCGGGTATCCAGTGAAAAAAGACAGCCATGCAAAACTTTTAAAGTAACTGATAGCACGAAGCCTGGAAAAACCAGGCTTGTGCTTGATAGCCATCAGATTAGCGTCGAAACCCACACTGTCGTGAGTTTTCCGACGCAATCCGTCAGCTTTTTACCATGCTTTACCATCAAGAGCGATCAGCCGCGAAACTCGCCGCGACCGTTGTACTTGGCTTTGCCGGCCAGTTGCTCTTCGATACGCAGCAATTGGTTGTACTTGGAAACGCGGTCGGAACGGCACAGAGAACCGGTCTTGATCTGGCCCGCCGAGGTGCCCACGGCCAGGTCGGCAATGGTCGAATCTTCGGTTTCGCCGGAGCGGTGCGAGATCACGGCAGTGTAGCCCGCTGCCTTGGCCATCTGGATGGCTTCCAGGGTTTCGGTCAGGGTGCCGATCTGGTTGAACTTGATCAGGATCGAGTTGGCGATCTTTTTATCGATGCCCTCTTTCAGGATCTTGGTGTTGGTGACGAACAGGTCGTCACCCACCAGCTGGGTTTTCTCGCCGATCTTGTCGGTGAGGATTTTCCAGCCATCCCAGTCGGACTCGTCCAGGCCATCTTCGATCGAGATGATCGGGTAACGCTCGGTCAAGCCTTTGAGGTAGTCAGCAAAACCTTCGGAGTTGAACACCTGGCCTTCGCCGGACAGGTTGTATTTACCGTCCTCGTAGAACTCACTGGCCGCGCAATCCAGCGCCAGGGTCACGTCGGTGCCCAGCTTGTAGCCAGCGTTGGCTACCGCTTCGGAGATCACTTTGAGTGCATCTTCGTTGGACGCCAGGTTCGGTGCAAAACCACCTTCGTCACCCACGGCAGTGCTCAGGCCACGGGCCTTCAGCACAGCTTTGAGGTGATGGAAAATCTCGGTGCCCATGCGCAGGCCTTCGGAGAAGGTCTTGGCGCCGACCGGCTGCACCATGAATTCCTGAATGTCGACGTTGTTATCGGCGTGCTCGCCACCGTTGATGATGTTCATCATCGGTACCGGCATCGAGTAAACGCCCGGGGTGCCGTTCAAGTTGGCAATGTGTGCGTACAGCGGCAGGTCCTGGTCCTGGGCAGCAGCCTTGGCAGCAGCCAGGGACACGGCGAGGATGGCGTTGGCGCCCAGGCTGCCTTTATTTTCGGTGCCGTCGAGCTTGATCATCGCGTGGTCTAGGGCTTTCTGGTCCAGCGGGTCTTTGCCCAGTAACAGGTCACGGATCGGGCCGTTGATGTTGGCTACAGCCTTGAGTACACCCTTGCCCAGGTAACGGCTCTTGTCGCCATCACGCAGTTCCAGCGCTTCGCGCGAACCGGTGGAAGCACCGGACGGCGCGCAGGCGCTGCCGATGATGCCGTTATCGAGAAGCACGTCGGCTTCGACGGTGGGGTTGCCACGGGAGTCGAGAACTTCACGACCTTTGATGTCGACGATTTTTGCCATTGTTGTAAACACTCCAAAGTTGACGAAAACGACGCAGCTGAAGGAAATCTTTTGACCGACCGCAAGGGTGGAACAACGGGGCAGGCTTGCAGGCGACATGGCTCAGGCCCGCAGGCCTGAGCGTAAAGCGTGGGAAAGTCTACCGGAGAAATGGCGCTTACGCGGTCTCTACCGTCGGAAAACTCTTGACCAGTTCGTCCAGCTGCTTGAGCTGGGCCAGGAATGGCTCCAGTTTGTCCAGGCGCAGGGCGCACGGACCGTCGCATTTGGCGTTGTCCGGGTCCGGGTGGGCTTCGAGGAACAGGCCCGCCAAAGACTGGCTGATGCCAGCCTTGGCCAGGTCCAGCACCTGGGCACGACGCCCGCCCGCGGAATCAGCGCGACCACCGGGCATTTGCAGCGCGTGGGTCACGTCGAAGAACACCGGGTATTCGAACTGTTTCATGATGCCGAAACCGAGCATGTCCACCACGAGGTTGTTGTAGCCGAAGCTAGAACCGCGCTCGCAGAGGATCAACTGGTCGTTACCCGCTTCGACGCACTTGCTCAGGATGTGTTTCATTTCCTGGGGCGCGAGGAACTGGGCTTTCTTGATATTGATCACAGTACCGGTCTTGGCCATCGCGACAACCAAGTCGGTCTGGCGCGACAGGAAGGCCGGCAACTGGATGATGTCGCACACCTCGGCGACCACGGCAGCCTGTTCAGGCTCGTGGACGTCAGTGATGATCGGTACGCCGAAGGCTTGCTTGATGTCCTGGAAGATCCGCATGCCTTCTTCAAGGCCCGGGCCGCGATAGGAGGTCACGGACGAACGGTTGGCCTTGTCGAAGCTGGCTTTGAACACGTAAGGGATACCCAGTTTTTGGGTCACCTTCACGTACTCTTCACAGACCTGCATCGCCATGTCGCGGCTTTCCAGCACGTTCATGCCGCCAAACAGCACCATGGGCTTGTCGTTGGCAATCTCGATGTCGCCTACGCGAATGATCTTCTGGGCCATCAGGGTTACGCCTTCTTCTGATGTTGCGTCAGTGCTGCTTTAACGAAACCACTGAACAACGGGTGACCGTCGCGCGGCGTCGAGGTGAACTCCGGGTGGAACTGGCACGCCACGAACCATGGATGATCCGGTGCCTCGACCACTTCAACCAGCGCGCCATCACCGGAGCGACCGGAGATTTTCAGGCCGGCCTCTTTGATTTGTGGCAGCAGGTTGTTGTTCACTTCGTAGCGGTGGCGGTGACGCTCGACGATCACATCCTTGCCGTAGCAATCGTGAACCAGCGAACCCGGCTCCAGCAGGCAGTCCTGCGCGCCAAGGCGCATGGTGCCACCAAGGTCGGAGGCTTCGGTACGGGTCTCGACGGCACCTGTGGCATCTTCCCACTCGGTGATCAGGCCCACGACCGGGTGACCGCTCTTGCTGTCGAACTCGGTGGAGTTGGCGTCTTTCCAGCCCAACACGTTACGGGCGAACTCGATAACGGCCACTTGCATGCCCAGGCAGATACCCAGGTACGGCACCTTGTTTTCACGAGCGTATTGCACGGCAGTGATCTTGCCTTCCACGCCGCGCAGGCCGAAACCGCCCGGTACGAGGATCGCGTCGACACCTTCGAGCAGCGCAGTGCCCTGGTTCTCGATGTCTTCGGAATCGATGTAGCGCAGGTTGACCTTGGTACGGTTGCTGATGCCGGCGTGACTCATCGCTTCGATCAGCGACTTGTACGCGTCCAGCAGCTCCATATACTTGCCGACCATGGCGATGGTGACTTCGTGCTCAGGGTTGAGCTTGGCGTCGACCACGGCTTCCCACTCGGACAGGTCCGCGCTGTTGCATTGCAGGCCGAAACGCTCGACCACAAAATCGTCCAGGCCTTGCGAGTGCAGGATGCCCGGGATCTTGTAGATGGTGTCGGCGTCTTCCAGCGCGATCACCGCACGTTCTTCAACGTTGGTGAATTGCGCGATCTTGCGACGCGAGGAAATGTCGATCGGGTGATCGGAGCGGCACACCAGCACATCCGGCTGCAGGCCGATGGAACGCAGTTCCTTGACCGAGTGCTGGGTAGGCTTGGTTTTGGTTTCGCCGGCGGTAGCGATGTACGGCACCAGGGTCAGGTGCATCAGCATCGCGCGCTTGGCGCCGACTTCGAAACGCAGCTGGCGGATGGCTTCGAGGAACGGTTGGGACTCGATGTCACCGACGGTGCCACCAATCTCGACCATCGCCACGTCGGCATCGCCTGCACCCTTGATGATGCGACGCTTGATTTCGTCGGTGATGTGCGGGATCACCTGGATGGTTGCACCCAGGTAGTCACCACGGCGCTCCTTGCGCAGCACGTGCTCGTAGACACGGCCGGTGGTGAAGTTGTTGTTCTGGGTCATGGTCGTGCGGATGAACCGCTCGTAGTGGCCCAGGTCCAGGTCGGTCTCGGCGCCGTCGTGAGTGACGAACACTTCACCGTGCTGGAACGGGCTCATGGTGCCCGGGTCGACGTTGATGTACGGGTCCAGCTTGAGCATGGTGACCTTAAGTCCCCGCGCCTCCAGGATGGCCGCCAATGAAGCGGAGGCAATGCCTTTCCCCAATGAAGAAACAACACCGCCCGTGACGAATATGTAGCGCGTCATGAAAAACCCTAGAAGTCTGCGTTAAAGCGGTCCGAACCGCCGGGGAGAGCGAAGAGAGGCCGAAGCCCCCGATCACCTGCATTAATCACAGTGCACCTTTCAAAAAAACCGCCGCGTGATGACAGACCGGCAATGAAACACCAGTACGTTGATCGCTACACATTTTTTGGAATCGCCCAGCAAAGACTGCTTGGTAATCGGCAACTGCTGCGATTCAGGCGAATCCACAGAAGTTGTATCAAGAAGGGAGCGTAGTCTACCGGAAAGGCGCTATCAGCTCAAACCTTGATCGCAGGTCTGTGGCATCCAATGTAATTGCCAGTCGCCCGGCCCTGTGTTCCACAATCCCGCCAGGCTAGGCACCCCGAGCAATTGCTCCCCCTGATACAGCAGCGGCAATCTGCCACGGACGAAGCTCGGAAGCCCACTTTCATTAAGCAGGCGCTTCAAGTCACGCCGCCCGCGACGTGGCACGTCGATGATTTCGCCGCCATGACGGTAGCGAACCTCCAGCGGGCCTTCAGGCGCCTTGCCGGTGAGCTTCAGCTGGCCATTGCCGGGTAACTCTAGTGGATTTCGCGGATCGGGCCAGCGCAGCGATGCGTCGGAAAACTCCGACCATGTGGAGGGCAGCCACCATAGGCGTTCGCCGCTACGGTGCAGTTCGCCGTCGGCCAGGCGCCATAGAGGCTGTGCGTCGCCCTTGGCATCACGCAGTGAATGCCAACTGGCCCAGTGGTCGCTGTCGGGTAGACGGGTCAGCGGGGCCAGCCAATGGCGCAGGGCGTTACGCTGGCGGGCGTCGGAAAGTTCGCGCAGCGGCGCAAGTGCCAAAGATGGCAGGTGCAACCAGGAAAAAGGTGCAGGCTGGTCGGCGGCTTGCAGGTCCATTTGCGCCAATTCATCGAGCAGGCCCTGGGCTTCACCTAGGTGCTCGGCAGTGCGGGCAAGGCTGATGACAGCTTGAGGCCAGCGCTTCGTGAGCGCCGGTACCACGTGATGGCGCAGATAATTGCGTGAGAACCGCGGGTCGGCGTTGGACGGGTCTTCGACCCATTTGAGTTGATGCTCGTGGGCGTAGGCCTCCAACTCACCCCTCGCTACATCCAATAAAGGCCGAACCAGATAACCAGCCGCCAGCGGGCGCTGTGCAGGCATTGCCGACAGCCCGCGCACGCCTGCGCCGCGCAACAGGCGGAATAACAGGGTTTCGGCCTGATCATCGCGATGCTGGCCTGTCAGCAGCACCTCCCCTGCTCCAATCGCCTCGGTAAACGCCTGGTAACGCGCGTCACGGGCGGCACGCTCAAGACTGGCGCCGGGTGGTACCTGCACGCGCATGACGCGCAGGGGGATGCCCACGCTGTCGCAAATCGACTGGCAATGGTTTGGCCAGGCGTCGGCGGCGGCTTGCAGGCCATGGTGGACATGGATTGCGTTGAGGGGTGGGAGTGTTTCGGTTTCTGGCAGGGAGGCCAGGAGATGGAGCAGGACGGTGGAATCAAGGCCGCCAGAGAAAGCGATATGCCAGGCCGGGGCATTTTGCCAGGGACCCAGGGCTTGCAGCAGTTTGGCGGTCAGCGTTCGTTTCATCACACATTGTCGCCGCATACTTGGAACACGATAGCCCAGCATACACAAAGCAAATGTGGGAGCGGGCTTGCTCGCGAAAGCGTGGTGTCAGTCACCGGATATATTGACTGATTTACCGCTTTCGTTAGCAAGCCCGCTCCCACATCAGTACAGCAATGTCTGCCAGATCAGTAGTTGATCAGAGACCGTAGCTCATCAGACGCTCATAACGACGGGCCAACAGCGCTTCGTTATCCAGCTTCTTGAGCATCGCCAGTTGCGAACCCAGCTCGGCACGAATAGTCGCGGCAGCAGCGGCCGGATCACGATGAGCGCCGCCCAATGGCTCGGCGATCACTTTGTCGACAATGCCCAGGCCCTTGAGGCGATCAGCGGTGATACCCATCGCTTCAGCCGCGTCCGGCGCTTTTTCAGCGGTTTTCCACAGAATCGAAGCGCAACCTTCCGGTGAGATCACCGCGTAGGTCGAGTATTGCAGCATGTTCAGCTGATCGCACACGCCAATGGCCAGTGCGCCACCGGAACCACCTTCACCAATCACGGTAGCGATGATCGGGGTTTTGAGGCGCGACATGACGCGCAGGTTCCAGGCGATTGCTTCGCTCTGGTTGCGCTCTTCAGCGTCGATACCCGGATAAGCACCCGGCGTGTCGATGAAGGTCAGGATCGGCATTTTGAAACGCTCGGCCATTTCCATCAGGCGGCACGCCTTGCGGTAGCCTTCCGGACGCGGCATGCCGAAGTTGCGACGCACTTTCTCGCGCACTTCACGGCCTTTCTGGTGACCGATCACCATCACCGGCTGGTCGTCCAGGCGAGCGATACCGCCCACGATGGCCGCGTCGTCGGAGAAGTGGCGGTCGCCGTGCAGCTCGTCGAACTCGGTGAAAATGTGCTGAATGTAGTCCAGGGTGTACGGACGACGCGGGTGGCGGGCCAAACGCGCGATCTGCCAGCTGGTCAGCTTGCCGAAGATATCTTCGGTGAGCGTGCTGCTCTTGTCTTGCAGGCGAGCGATCTCATCGCCGATATTCAGCGAATTGTCATTGCCGACCAGGCGCAGTTCTTCAATCTTGGCTTGCAGGTCAGCGATCGGCTGTTCGAAATCAAGAAAATTCGGGTTCATAAGCGTCCGTCTTGGGTCGACGGCCAAGGAGTGCCTGGCCAGCCGGTTGTCTATTCGCGCCCTACCTTAAGGGAGAGGCGCGTCTAGGTCGAGATTAAATGTTTCGCCGAGATCAGGCTAAGTATTAATGCCTGACCGTCAACGGTATTGGAGAAAGACGTTGTCACGGCCGAACTGGTCACGCAATGCTTGAATCAAGCCATCCGCAGGATCAATTCGCCAGGTCTCGCCAAACTGCAACATGGCCTTGGCGTCATTGCCGGTGTACTCCATGGTCACCGGGCACGCGCCACGGTGGCGTTTGAGCAGGTCGCCCAACCAGCGTAGCTGATCGCCCTTGAGCGCTTCGGTTTTCACCTTCAAGCGCAAGCTCTCGGCCAAATTGGTGCGCGCATCTTCCATGCTCATCACGCGCTTGATCCGCAGCCGCAGGCCGCCGGAGAAGTCATCGTTGCTGACCTCCCCTTCCACCACCACCATGGCGTCAGTCTGCAGCAGCGACTGCGCGGAGTGGAACGCATCGGCAAACAGCGACGCTTCGATGCGGCCCGAACGGTCGTCGAGCGTGATAAAGCCCATCTTGTCGCCCTTTTTGTTTTTCATCACCCGCAGGGCGATGATCATACCGGCGACGGTCTGCGTATCCCGTGCCGGTTTCAGGTCGATGATGCGCTGGCGGGCGAACCGCCGGATTTCACCTTCGTACTCATCAATCGGGTGACCGGTAAGGTAAAGGCCCAAGGTGTCTTTCTCACCCTTGAGGCGCTCCTTCAGGGTCAGGTCCTTGGCCTTGCGGTGGTTGGCGTACACATCCGCGTCTTCCTCGACGAACAATCCGCCAAACAGGTCGGCGTGGCCACTGTCATGAGTGCGGGCGGTCTGCTCGGCAGCCTTGATCGCCTCTTCCATCGCAGTGAGCAACACGGCGCGGTTACGGTCGATATTCGCCTGGTAAGCCTTCGGCTCATCATGGAAATAGGGGCCGAGGCGGTCGAGTGCACCACTACGGATCAGCCCATCGAGGGTTCGCTTGTTGATGCGTTTGAGGTCAACCCGTGCACAGAAGTCGAACAAGTCCTTGAAAGGCCCGTCCTGGCGCGCTTCGGTGATGGCTTCCACCGGGCCTTCGCCCACGCCTTTGATCGCGCCCAGGCCATAGATGATGCGACCTTCGTCGTTCACCGTGAACTTGAACTCCGAGGCGTTCACGTCCGGTGCGTCGAGGCGCAGTTTCATGGTGCGCACTTCCTCGATCAAGGTCACAACCTTGTCGGTGTTGTGCATATCCGCCGAAAGTACCGCAGCCATGAACGGCGCCGGGTAGTGAGCCTTCAGCCAGGCAGTCTGGTACGACACCAGGCCGTAGGCGGCGGAGTGGGATTTGTTAAAGCCATAACCGGCGAATTTTTCTACCAGGTCGAAAATGTTACCGGCCAGGTCAGCGTCAATATTGTTGGTGGCGCAACCTTCAATGAAACCGCCGCGCTGCTTGGCCATTTCCTCGGGTTTTTTCTTACCCATGGCACGACGCAGCATGTCCGCACCACCGAGGGTATAACCGGCCATCACCTGGGCGATCTGCATCACCTGTTCCTGATACAGGATGATGCCGTAGGTCGGCGCCAATACCGGCTTGAGGCCTTCGTATTGGTAGTCGGAGTGCGGATATGCCAGCTCGGCGCGACCGTGCTTACGGTTGATGAAGTCGTCCACCATCCCCGATTGCAGCGGGCCCGGACGGAACAGCGCCACCAGTGCGATCAAGTCTTCCAGGCAGTCGGGCTTGAGCTTTTTGATCAGCTCTTTCATACCGCGCGACTCAAGCTGGAACACCGCCGTGGTTTCGGCCTTTTGCAGCAACTGGTAGGTCGGCTTGTCGTCCAGCGGGATAAACGCAATATCCAGCGGCTCTTCGTCGACCTTGGCACGCTCACGGTTGATCGTCTTGAGCGCCCAATCGATGATCGTCAGCGTGCGCAGGCCGAGGAAGTCGAACTTCACCAGGCCGGCCGCCTCGACGTCGTCCTTGTCGAACTGGGTGACCAGGCCGCCGCCTTCTTCATCGCAATAGATCGGCGAAAAGTCGGTGAGCTTTGTAGGCGCGATAACCACACCACCGGCGTGTTTACCGACGTTACGCACCACGCCTTCGAGCTTGCGCGCCATGTCCCAGATTTCGGCAGCTTCTTCATCGATCTTGATGAAGTCACGCAGGATCTCTTCCTGCTCGTAGGCCTTTTCCAGGGTCATGCCGACTTCGAACGGAATCATCTTCGACAGGCGATCCGCCAGGCCGTAGGACTTGCCCTGCACCCGCGCAACGTCGCGGATTACAGCCTTGGCGGCCATGGAACCGAAGGTGATGATCTGGCTTACCGCGTTGCGGCCGTATTTCTCGGCCACGTATTCAATGACGCGGTCGCGACCGTCCATGCAGAAGTCGACGTCGAAGTCGGGCATGGAAACCCGTTCCGGGTTCAGGAACCGTTCGAACAGCAGGTCATATTCCAGCGGGTCGAGATCGGTAATCTTCTGTACGTAAGCAACCAGCGAGCCAGCACCCGACCCCCGGCCCGGGCCTACCGGCACACCGTTGCTTTTGGCCCACTGGATAAAGTCCATTACGATCAGGAAGTAACCGGGGAACCCCATCTGGATGATGATATCCAGCTCGAAATTCAGCCGGTCGACATAGACCTGGCGCTTGGCCTCGTAATCCTCAGTGGTGTCCTTTGGCAACAGCACACTGAGGCGCTCTTCCAAGCCGTCGAACGACACCTTGCGGAAGTACTCATCGATGGTCATGCCATCGGGAATCGGGAAGTTGGGCAGGAAGTGCTTGCCCAGCGTCACTTCAATGTTGCAACGCTTGGCAATTTCGACAGAGTTTTCCAGGGCCTCGGGCAGGTCGCTGAACAGCTCGGCCATCTCGTCGGCACTTTTGAGGTATTGCTCTTCGCTGTAGTTCTTCGAGCGACGCGGGTCATCCAGGGCCCGGCCTTCGCCGATGCACACGCGGGTTTCGTGGGCTTCGAAATCTTCTTTCTTGATGAAGCGCACATCGTTGGTCGCTACCAACGGCGCGCCCAGCCTGTCGGCCAGGGCCACGGCGGCGTGCAGGTGCTCTTCGTCGTTGGGGCGGTTGGTGCGCTGGACTTCCAGGTAGAAACGGTCGGGGAAAACCTGCATCCACTCGCGGGCCAACACTTCAGCTTCTTGAGGATTGCCGCCGAGTAGTGCGAGACCGACCTCACCCTCTTTAGCGGCCGACAGCATGATCAGCCCTTCGCTGGCCTCGGCGACCCACTCGCGCTCTATGATGATCGAGCCGTTGCGCTGGCCGTCGATAAAGCCGCGGGAAATCAGTTCGGTGAGGTTGCGATAACCCACGCCGTTCATCGCCAGCAGACTGATACGGCTAAGGACGTTATCCGGATCTTTGTTGGACAACCACAGGTCGGCGCCGCAGATCGGCTTGATGCCGGCGCCCATGGCGTTTTTATAGAATTTGACCAGGGAACACATGTTGTTCTGATCGGTAACCGCCACGGCAGGCATGTTCATGCCCACCAGGGTTTTGACCAGCGGTTTGATCCGTACCAGGCCGTCAACCAAGGAGTATTCAGTGTGCAGGCGCAAGTGAACGAATGAAGCCGGCATAGTGATCCTGTCTTAAACGTAGAAACAACAAGGCCCGGGATTGTACCGGGCCTTGGCAAAAACATCAGCCTCGCGACTACACCTCGCTGAGACTCTCTCGCAGCTCATAAGCCTGGCGTACGGGGGCGAACGAGCGGCGGTGGATCGGCGTCGGGCCGAGGCGAGCCAGGGCTTCCAGATGAACGGGGGTCGGGTAGCCTTTATGGCCGCCGATGCCGTAGCCGGGGTAGATCAATTCGAAAGCGGCCATTTCACGATCGCGGCTGACTTTAGCCAGGATTGACGCTGCCGCAATCGCAGGCACCTTGCTATCGCCCTTCACCACCGCTTCCGCCGGCATGGCCAATTTTGGGCAGCGGTTGCCGTCGATCATCGCCATTTTGGGCGTGATGTGCAGGCCTTCTACTGCACGCTGCATGGCAAGCATGGTGGCGTGAAGGATGTTCAACGCGTCGATTTCCTCGACTTCGGCCCGAGCAATATGCCAGCTGAGGGCCTTCTCAATAATCTCGTCGTAGAGCTTTTCGCGGCGCGCTTCGGTGAGTTTCTTCGAGTCGTTGAGGCCGAGAATCGGGCGGTTCGGATCGAGAATCACCGCCGCCGTGACGACAGCGCCACACAAAGGCCCGCGCCCGACCTCGTCAACACCGGCCACCAATTCGTGGGCTTCGGCAACCAGGCTGAAATCCAGGCCGATTTGCTTGGTCATAAAGCTTCCTGTTTCTTACCGATCAAGGTCAACACGGCGTCCGCCGCCTGGTTCGAGGCATCACGGCGCAAGGTGCGGTGAATGTCATCAAAACCACGGGTCTGCTCTTCGCCGCCGTCGATCAAGGGTAGTAGAGTTTGTGCCAAGGCCTCAGGCGTTGCATCGTCCTGCAACAACTCCGGCACCAACAGGCGCTGGGCCAGCAGGTTGGGCAGGGAGATGTAAGGGCTTTTGACCATGCGCTTGAGAATCCAGAAGGTCAGCGGCGCCAGGCGATAGGCCACGACCATCGGACGCTTGTACAGCAAGGCCTCAAGGGTGGCCGTACCCGAGGCGATCAGCACGGCATTACAGGCCGCCAGGGCCAGGTGCGATTGGCCGTCGAGCAAGGTCACCGGCAGGTTGCGACCGTCCAATAGGGTCTCGATCTGCGCACGCCGCTGCGGGCTCGCGCAGGGCAGCACGAAACGTACGCCTGGCTTCAAGGCTTGCAGGCGCTCGGCAGCATCGAAGAACACCGCAGCCAGGCGGCCGACTTCGCTGCCACGGCTGCCCGGCATCAGCGCCACCAGCGGACCGTCAGGCAGACCCAGCTCGGCGCGCGCGGCTGTGCGGTCAGCGTGCAAAGGGATGGTGTCGGCCAGGGTGTGCCCGACAAATCGCACCGGCACGCCCTTTTCTTCGTAGAACCTGGCTTCGAACGGCAGCAGGGTCAGCATCAAGTCACAGCCTTCGCGGATCTTCAGTACGCGCTTCTGACGCCATGCCCACACGGAGGGGCTGACGTAGTGCACGGTCTTGATCCCGGCCTGACGTAACTTGAGCTCGATATTAAGGGTGAAGTCCGGTGCGTCGATCCCGATGAAAACATCGGGTTTCTCTTCGATGAGGGTCTGGATCAGCAGCTTGCGGCGAGCCAGCAGCTCACGCAGACGGCCAAGCACTTCCACCAACCCCATGACCGATAGCCGCTCCATGGGGAAGTAGGACGTGAGCCCTTCGGCCTGCATCAGCGGGCCGCCGACACCCATAAATTCCACCGCAGGATGCTGGGCCTTGAGGGCCCGCATAAGACCCGCGCCCAGAATGTCACCGGAAGCTTCTCCGGCCACCAGCGCAATACGCAGATTAGCCATGATTAGCGGGTGATGCCGCGAGTCGACGCCTGGATCGAGTCACGGAACACCGCGACTTCCGGGAACAACGCCGATGGCTCGGCCAATTGCGCCAACGCCTGATCCACGGTAAGCCCCTGGCGATAAACCACCTTGTAGGCACGGCGCAGGGCGTGGATGGCCTCTTCGCTGAAACCACGACGACGCATGCCTTCGAAGTTCATGCTGCGAGCTTCGGCCGGGTTGCCAAATACTGTGACGAACGCCGGAACATCCTTGCCGATGGCGGTACCCATGCCTGAAAAGCTGTGTGCGCCAATATGGCAGTACTGATGCACCAGGGTGAATCCGGAGAGGATCGCCCAATCGTCGACGTGCACATGGCCGGCTAACGCCGTGTTGTTGACCAGGATGCAGTGGTTGCCGATGACGCTGTCGTGGCCAATGTGCGCGTAGGCCATGACCAGGTTGTGATCACCCAGGGTGGTCTCGGCCCGATCTTGCACGGTGCCACGGTGAATGGTCACGCCTTCACGAATGATGTTGTGATCACCGATTACCAGGCGTGTTTCTTCACCCTTGTACTTCATGTCCGGGGTGTCTTCGCCTACCGAGGAAAACTGGTAGATACGATTGTGTTTGCCAATACGGGTCGGACCTTTAAGGATCACGTGCGGCCCGATGACAGTCCCCTCGCCGATTTCCACACCTGCGCCGATGATCGACCAGGGGCCGACCTCAACGTCGGCGGCCAGTACGGCCGACGGATCGATGATTGCGCGAGGGTCAATCAAACTCATAGTTTGCGTTCCGCACAGATGATTTCGGCGGAGCACACAGGCTTGCCGTCCACCGAAGCCTGGCATTCGAACTTCCAGATCTGGCGTTTGCAGCTGATGAACTTGGCTTCCAGGATCAACTGGTCACCCGGGGTGACCGGGTTGCGAAAACGCAACTTATCGGAGCCCACGAAATAGTAGAGTGTGCCGTCGGCAGGCTTGAGGTCGAGCATTTTGAAACCAAGGATACCGGCAGCCTGGGCCATCGCTTCGATGATCAACACGCCCGGCATGATTGGATGCGCGGGAAAGTGACCGTTGAAGAACGGTTCGTTGATGCTGACATTCTTGTAGGCACGAATGCGCTTTTCCTCGACGTTGAGGTCCACTACGCGGTCCACCAGCAGGAACGGGTAACGGTGAGGCAGGTATTCGCGAATCTCGTTGATGTCCATCATTTCGGGGGGAAGCCTGTAATAAAGATTGGGGGCGGGCGAACTAAACGCACGCCCCGCTAGCAAATCAAGGAGGCAGTCTAGCGGCTGTGCACACTTGATATGGAAATGGTATCAGCCTTCTGATGAAGCATTACCGCCAGGGGTCACGTCCCCAACACGCTTTTCCAGCTGTTTGAGACGTCGAGCCATGTCGTCGAGCTGCCTCAACCGTGCTGCGCTCTTGCGCCATTCAGCCGCAGGCTGCATGGCGGTACCGGATGAGTAGGCCCCTGACTCGGTAATCGAGTGGGTAACCATGGTCATGCCGGTGATGAAGACGTTGTCGCAAATATCGATATGCCCCACCAGCCCTACGCCACCGGCGAGCATGCAATGCTTGCCGATCCTGGTGCTGCCGGAAATACCCACACACGCCGCCATGGCAGTGTGATCACCAATCTGCACGTTGTGGGCGATCTGAATCTGGTTGTCGAGCTTCACGCCGTTGCCGATCACGGTATCGGCCAGGGCCCCGCGATCAACAGCAGTGTTGACGCCAATTTCCACGTCGTCGCCGATCAATACGCCGCCGACCTGGGCAATCTTGTTCCAGATACCCTTGGCGTTGGCGAAGCCGAAGCCTTCCCCCCCGATCACCGCACCCGATTGGATGACCACACGCTCACCGATACGCACATCGTGGTACAGGGTTACGCGCGGTGCGAGCCAACCGTCCGCGCCGATCTCGCAGCGCGCGCCGATAAAGCAATGGGCACCAATGGTCACACCTGCTGCAATGCGCGCACCGCTCTCGATCACCGCAAAGGCGCCAATGCTGGCCGCAGGATCAACCTGAGCATCATCGGCGATGACCGCAGACGGATGAATACCGGCTGCGGCCCTGGGTTTCGGATCGAACAGGTGCGACACCCGGGCATAAGCCAGGTACGGGTCGGACACCACCAGCGAATCCCCGGCAAACCCTTCGGCGTCAGCAGCTTTCAGCAACACGGCGGCGGCTTGGCTGTCGACCAGGTATTTACGGTATTGAGGGTTTGCGAGGAAGCTCAACTGAGCTGGGCCAGCCTCCTGCAAGGTGGCTAGCCCAGTGATTTCTTTCTCCGGGGAGCCATTTAAGGTGGCCCCCAGGAACTCGGCCAACTCGCCGAGCTTGATAGTCGCGGTCATGGCTTACTTCAGCTGGTTCATGCGCTCGATCACCTGGCGGGTGATGTCATATTGAGGCTTGACGTCGATAACCGCGCCACGCTCGAACACCAGGTCAAAGGCACCTTTCTTGATGACTTCTTCCACGGCGCTGTCGAGTTTCGGCTTCAGCTGTTTCAGCATTTCACGGTCAGCAACCGCTTTGGCTTCGTTCAGCTCCTTGGACTGGAACTGGTAGTCACGGGCCTTTTGCTTGAATTCAAGCTCCAGACGCTCGCGCTCGCCTTGCTGCATCTTGTCGCCACCGGCTACCAGACGATCCTGGATGCCCTTGGCGCTGCTTTCCAACGTCTTGAGTTTGGTCAGTTGCGGACCGAATTTCTTCTCGGCATCCACGGCATAACGCTTGGCCGCATCGGACTCCAACAGCGCCATCTGATAGTTCAGGACGGCGATTTTCATTTCGGCGAAGGCCGGGGTGGTTACCAGCACAGTGGCCAGCAAAACCAATTGAGTCAACTTACGCACGATGTACTCCTACAGAATCCGTTGTCGTTATCTTAGGTCAGACGCTTAGAACGTCTGGCCGAGGGAGAATTGGAAAATCTGGGTTTCAGCGTTATCCGGTTTCTTGATCGGCATGGCCAGCGCGAAGCTCAACGGGCCCAGCGCAGTCACCCAGGTCACACCCACACCCACGGAGCTCGCCAAGTTACTGAGGCTCACGTCGTTGCACTGGGTGTTGGACTTCACGCCGCTCGGGTTACGGATCTGCTCGCACTTGGAGTCGAACACGTTACCCACGTCCCAGAAGACCGAGGTCCGCAGGGAACGCTGATCTTTTACGAACGGCAGCGGGAACAGGATTTCCGCACCACCTTGGATCAACACGTTACCACCGAACGGCAGCGGATCGTTGTCGGAGTCAGCCACAGTGCCTTGGTTACCGGTTACGCCAACACCACGGCTTGGGGTACCACGTGGGCCCAAGGTGCTGTCTTTGAACCCACGTACGGAGTTGAAGCCACCCGCGTAGTAGTTCTCGTAGAACGGCAAGCCATTGGTCGAACCATAACCGTCGCCATAACCGAGCTCTGTGTGCAGACGCATGGTGTAGTTATCGCTCAACGGCTGAAACAACTGACCACGGTAGTCGAGCTTGAAGAACGACAGGTCGCTGCCCGGAGTAGTGACTTCCGCAGTCAGGCTCTGGGAATGGCCACGGGTTGCCAGCACCCCTTTGTTCAGGGTCGACTCGGACCAGCCGGCAGACGCCTTGAAGTTCAGGAACTTGTCACCTTCACGACGGGTGAAGTCAAAGATTTCATCCACGGTGTAGACACCGGTCTTGATCTCATCCTGTTGCGCAGTCAGGCCGAAGGTCAGGCGCGACGTCTCGCTGATCGGGTAACCAACGTTGACACCGGCACCGAGGCTGTCGATCGCATAGCTTGCAACGTCAACGTCGAGGTCTTTGTAGTCGGTGGTGCGGTAGAAGGCGTTGTAGCCCAGGCTCACACCATCAGCAGTCCAGTAGGGGTCGGTATAACCGAAGTTATATCGGCTCTGGTATTCGCTTCGGGTCAGGCCGATAGACACGCGGTTACCGGTACCCAGGAAGTTGTTCTGGGTGATGGAGCCACCAAGGATCAGACCGGCACTTTGTGCGAAGCCGACACTGGCGGTGATCGAGCCCGAGGCTTGTTCTTCCACGGCGTAGTTCACGTCAACCTGGTCATCCACACCCGGTACGGCCGGGGTTTCGACGTTGACTTCCTTGAAGAAGCCCAGGCGCTCAAGACGGGTCTTGGACTGGTCGATCAGGTAAGTCGACGCCCAGCCTCCTTCCATCTGACGCATTTCACGGCGCAGCACTTCGTCCGCCGACTTGGTGTTGCCACGGAAGTTGATGCGGTTCACGTAGGCACGTTTGCCGGGATCGACGACGAAAGTGATGTCCACGGTGTGGTCATCATCATGCGGAGTCGGCACGCCGTTGACGTTGGCGAAGGTATAGCCTTCGTTACCCAGGCGGCGAGTGATCAGTTCTGACGTGGTGGTCATCAGCTTGCGGGAGAACACCTGGTCTTTCTGCACCAGCAGCAGCGCCTTGACCTGGTCTTCAGGCACTTTCAGGTCGCCGCTCAGCTTGACGTCACGAACCTTGTACTTCTCGCCTTCGTTGACGTTGACTGTGATGTAGACGTGTTTCTTGTCCGGGGTGATGGACACCTGGGTCGAGGCGATATCCATGTTGATATAGCCACGGTCCAGGTAGTAGGAACGCAGGCGCTCCAAGTCACCAGACAGTTTCTCGCGGGCGTACTTGTCATCGTTCTTGAAGAACGACAGCCAGTTGGTGGTCTTGAGCTCGAACAGGTCGATCAAGTCTTCATCAGCGAACTTGGTATTACCCACCACGTTGATGTGCTGGATCGCCGCCACGGTGCCTTCGTTGATGTTGACCTTGAGGCCCACACGGTTACGCGGCTGCGGCACCACTTCCGTTTCCACGGTGGCGGAGTAGCGGCCTTGGGCAACGTACTGGCGTTGCAGCTCGTTACGCACACCTTCAAGGGTGGCGCGTTGGAAGATCTCGCCTTCGGCCAGGCCGGATTGCTTCAGACCTTTCATCAAGTCTTCAGTAGAGATCGCCTTGTTGCCTTCGATCTCGATACTGGCGACGGAAGGTCGCTCGACAACGGTGATGACCAGGACGTTGCCTTCACGCCCCAGTTGGATGTCTTGAAAGAAACCGGTTTTGAACAGCGCACGAGTGGACTCCACCAGGCGACGGTCATCAGCCTGTTCACCGACGTTCAACGGTAACGCACCAAAGACGCTACCGGCGGAAACCCGCTGGAGGCCGTTGACGCGAATATCGGAGATGGTGAAGGACTCGGCGTGAACTTCGGCGATCATCAATACGGTGAGAACCGCAGTTAGCAGCAGACGTTTCATGAAGTCCTTTCTTATTCCAACTGGCAATAAACAAACTGCCGCAAAATGCGGCAGATTCGCAATTCAGCGAAGCGTTACAGTCGACCCAGATCGTTGACCAAGGCTAATAACATCACCCCGACCACCAAACTGATACCGATCTGTATCCCCCAACCCTGCACCCGATCCGACAAGGGGCGACCACGCACCCACTCGACCAGATAAAACAACAGATGCCCCCCATCCAATACTGGAATGGGCAACAAATTCAGAACACCCAGGCTAATACTCAGATAAGCCAGGAAATTCAGGAAATCCGCGACACCCGACTGGGCAGAAGCGCCCGCCACTTTAGCAATGGTTATCGGTCCACTCAAGTTTTTTACCGAGAGCTCGCCGAACAACATTTTCTTGAGGGATTCCAGGGTCAGCACACTCATGGTCCAAGTGCGTTTTGCACCCTCGCCAATTGCTGCCAACGGCCCGAAGCTGACCTCACGCACCATCGATGGCGGCCAGTCGACACCTTTGACCCCGGCACCGAGGTAACCCCCGGCCGCCTTGGCTTCCCCGCGAACAGACAAGGTCACAGGGACGTCGATTTGAGCACCGTCGCGCTCAACTTTCAGCAGAATTTTAGTATCAGGACGTACACGGACCAGGTCGACTACTTGCTGCCAGTCGCCCAGCGCCTGTCCATCGAGGGCCAACAGCCTATCGCCTGTTTTCAGGCCAGCGGCCTGGGCCGGACCTTTCGGATCGAGCTCCGCCAGGACTGGCGGCAAGGCCGGACGCCATGGACGTATGCCCAGGGACTTGATCGGATCAGGTTCATCAGCGCCCTTGAGCCAGTGGTCGAGGGTCAGATCACGCGGGGTTTCGGTAGTCGAGTCCTGCTCACGCACCACCACATTGACGATGCCGCTTTCGCCCAGGCGGCGCACCAACTGCAGATTGACCGCGCCCCAACCTGTGGTGGGCTCGCCATCAATGGAAACAATTTCCTGCCCGGCAACCAGGCCGGCTTTGGCGGCAATACTGTCCGACTCGACCGCACCGATGACCGGACGCACCTGCTGGCTGCCCAGCATGGCGAGGACCCAGAAGAACACCATCGCCAACAGGAAGTTGGCGATCGGGCCAGCGGCAACAATGGCAATACGCTGACGAACGGTCTTGCGGTTGAAGGATTGGTCCAATTGATCTGCCGGCACTTCGCCTTCGCGCTCATCGAGCATCTTGACGTAGCCACCCAGCGGGATCGCGGCAATCACGAATTCGGTGCCTTGGCGGTCACGCCAGCGCAACAGCGGCATGCCGAAACCGACGGAAAAGCGCAGTACCTTGACGCCGCAACGACGCGCGACCCAGAAATGGCCGAATTCGTGGAAGGTAACCAGCACACCCAGAGCAACCAGGGTGCCGACGATCATGTAAAGCGCACTCATCTAATTTCTCCGCATTCCAATCCAGTGCCTAAAGGCTCAAACCCGCCCAAAGACTAACGCGCGTTCCGACTCAACCATTGCTCAGCCAGGGCTCGAGCCTTGGCATCAGCCTCGAATACCGCCCCCAGATCATTCACCGCCACCACAGGTTCAAGCGCCAGGACGCCCTCGATGATACTCGCGATCTGCGGAAAGCGGATGCGCCGTTCGAGAAACGCTGCCACAGCCACTTCATTCGCGGCATTCAGCATCGCCGGCGCGCTGTTACCCGCTTCGGCAGCTTGCCGCGCCAGGCGCAGGCAAGGAAAGCGCTGCTCGTCCGGCGCCTCGAAGTCCAGACGGGCCACGGCAAACAGGTCCAACGGCGCCACACCGGAGTCAATCCGCTCCGGCCAGGCCAAGGCATTGGCGATGGGTGTGCGCATATCGGGATTGCCCAACTGCGCCAATACCGAACCGTCCACGTAATCAACCAGCGAATGAATCACACTTTGCGGGTGAATCACCACCTCGACCTGATCCGGGCGCGCATCGAACAGCCAGCACGCCTCGATCAACTCAAGCCCCTTGTTCATCATGCTCGCCGAATCAACCGAGATCTTGCGCCCCATGGACCAGTTCGGATGAGCGCACGCCTGGTCAGGCGACACATCCTCCAACTCAGCCAACGGAGTTTGCCGGAAAGGACCACCAGACGCCGTCAGCAGAATCCGACGCACGCCAACCTGACTCAAGCCCCGGGCGTAGTCACCCGGCATGCATTGGAAAATCGCATTGTGCTCGCTATCGAGGGGCAGCAACACGGCGCCGCTTTTGCGCACCGCCTGCATAAAGAGTGCACCAGACATCACCAGCGCTTCTTTATTGGCCAGCAGGATCTTCTTGCCGGCATCGACAGCAGCCAGGGTCGGACGCAAACCGGCCGCACCGACAATAGCGGCAACCACGGTATCCACGTCAGCGTCAGCCGAGACCTGGCACAACCCCTCCTCCCCGACCAACACCTGAGTGGCAAGCCCGGCAGCTCGCAGATCATCCTGCAGGCCACGAGCCGCGGCCGCGTCAGGCACCACGGCAAAGCGCGGCGAATGACGCACGCACAAAGCCAGCAGCTCGCTCAAGCGGGTAAACCCGGTGAGGGCGAAGACCTGATAGCGATCAGGATGACGCGCAATCACGTCAAGGGTACTCAGCCCTACCGACCCCGTCGCACCCAGCACGGTTATTTGTTGCAGGCGGCTCACGAAGCCGTCATCCACAACAGCACGGCGAAGATCGGAATGGCCGCGGTCAAGCTGTCGATGCGGTCCAGCACGCCGCCATGGCCCGGCAGCAGGTTGCTGCTGTCCTTGATCCCGGCCTGGCGCTTAAACATGCTTTCAGTGAGGTCACCCACCACCGAAATGAACACCACGATGGCCGTGGCCAACAGCGACAGGAAGATTTCCTTCACCGACCACCCACGCACGACACCCACTACCAGCGTGATCACCAGCGTTAGTGCCAGGCCGCCATACACGCCTTCCCAGCTCTTGCCCGGACTGACCGCCGGCGCCAGCTTGCGCTTGCCGAAGGCCCGGCCGGAAAAGTAGGCACCGATATCGGCGCCCCAGACCAGCACCATCACAGCCAGAATCAACCAGTTACCCATTGGGTAACGCTTGATTTCCACCAGCCCTTGCCACGCAGGCAAGAGGATCAACAAACCAATCACCAACTTGCAGGCAACGGTGGACCATTGGCCACTGGTACGCGGATAGGTCAACACCAGGGACGTCGCCAGCGCCCACCACAACACTGCCGCCCCCAACACCCAAGGCGCAAGGTCCGGCAGGATGTACAAGAGAAACGCCTGGGCAGCCACGACAGTGGCATACACCACACGCGGCAATTGCGCGCTGAAACCCGCCAGGCGCGCCCACTCCCAGGCACCCAGGGTGACGACCAGGCCGATAAACAGCGCAAAGCCGGAACCCTCGAGCAGGAAAAACCCACACAAGGCAATCGGCAACAGGATCAGTGCTGTGATGATTCGTTGTTTAAGCATTTAAACCCGGGCCCCAGCTTCGATCTGCTCGCTCGTTTTACCGAAGCGACGCTGACGGGAAGCGAAATCGGCCAGTGCTTTACGCATGGCATCGTGTTTGAAGTCCGGCCAGAACAGGTCGGAGAAGTACAGCTCGGTATAGGCCAACTGCCACAACAGGAAATTGCTGATGCGGTGCTCACCACCGGTACGGATGCACAAGTCAGGCAACGGCAGGTCGCCGGTGACCAGGCAGGTTTGCAACAGTTCGGGCGTAATGTCGTCGGGACGCAGATGGCCGGCCTGCACTTCGCGGGCCAGCCGTTGCGCGGCCTGGGCGATATCCCACTGGCCACCGTAATTGGCTGCGATCTGCAGCACAAAACGCTCGGCGCCAGCGGTAATGGCCTCGGCTTCGCGCATGGCGGCTTGCAGTTCCGGATGGAAGCGCGAGCGATCACCAATGATACGCAGGCTGATGTTGTTGTCGTTGAGGCGCTTGGCCTCACGACGCAAGGCCTTGAAGAACAGGTCCATCAAGGCACTGACTTCTTCGGCGGGCCGCTGCCAGTTCTCACTGGAGAAGGCGAATAAAGTCAACACTTCGACCTTGGCCTCGGCACACACTTCAATCACAGCCCGTACCGCATCGACACCCGCTTTATGCCCGGCGACACCCGGCATAAAGCGCTTTTTCGCCCAGCGATTATTCCCATCCATGATGATCGCGACATGGCGCGGCACCACGGAGGGTACAGTCTGCTTGGTCTTTTCCATGAAGGCGTCCTGACCCCTTATACGGCCATCAGGTCCTTTTCTTTTTCTTCCGTGGCCTTGGTGATCTGGGCCTCGGCATCTTTGGTCAGCTTGTCGATATCAGCAACGGCACGGCGCTCTTCGTCTTCGCTGATTTCCTTGTCCTTGACCAATTTCTTCAGATCACCCAAGGCATCACGACGAATGTTGCGCACGGCAACCCGCGCATCTTCAGCTGCGCTACGCGCCTGCTTGGTGAAGCCCTTGCGGGTTTCTTCAGTCAGGGCTGGCATGGAAATCAGCAGCAACTCGCCCAGATTGGTCGGGTTGAGGTTCAGACCGGCGCTCTGGATAGCCTTGTCGACGGCGCCGAGCATGTTGCGCTCAAAGGCGACGACTTGCAGGGTGCGCGAGTCTTTTACGGTGATGTTGGCCACTTGGGTGATGGAGGTATCTGCGCCGTAATACGGCACCATCACGCTGCCCAGAATGCTTGGGTGAGCCTTGCCTGTACGAATCTGACCAAATGCATGGTTCAGGGAGTCCAGGGATTTCTGCATACGCTCTTGAGCGTCTTTTTTGATTTCGTTGATCATTGTTGGCCTTCCTCGATCAGAGTCCCTTCTGCGCCGCCATGTACGATATTCAGCAGGGCACCGGGTTTGTTCATGTTAAATACGCGTAGTGGCATCTTGTGGTCGCGGCACAGGCAAATAGCAGTCAGGTCCATCACACCCAATTTGCGATCCAGCACTTCATCGTAGGTCAGATGATCGAACTTCTCGGCATGCGGGTCTTTGAATGGATCTGCGGTGTACACGCCGTCTACCTTGGTCGCCTTGAGCACCACGTCAGCATCGATCTCGATGGCGCGCAGGCACGCTGCCGAGTCGGTGGTGAAGAACGGGTTACCTGTGCCAGCGGCGAAGATCACCACTTCCTTGGCGTTCAGGTGGCGCATGGCTTTGCGGCGGTCATAGTGATCGGTCACGCCGACCATGGAAATAGCCGACATCACGATAGCCGAGATATTGGCGCGCTCCAGGGCGTCGCGCATGGCCAAGGCGTTCATCACAGTGGCCAGCATGCCCATGTGGTCGCCTGTGACCCGATCCATGCCGGCCGCACTCAGTGCCGCGCCGCGGAACAGGTTACCGCCGCCGATCACCAGGCCGACCTGAACGCCGATACCGACCAGTTGGCCGACTTCCAGCGCCATGCGGTCGAGCACTTTGGGATCGATCCCGAACTCTTCCGAGCCCATGAGGGCCTCGCCGCTAAGCTTGAGTAGAATGCGTTTATAGCGAGCCTGATAACCACTGCCCTGCTGAGCCATTGCGAATCTCTCCTGCGGCGTATTTTCAAAAATTCTTGGCGAGCCGTTTACGGCTTGCGTTCACTCTAGCTGGACGCTGCTACAGCGCCATCGGAACACGGCTTTGTAAGCCAGTTCCGAAGGGATGCCAATTAAAATCGGCCTTCCCATTTGAAAAGAGGCTGCGCGCGTGAGCGGGCAGCCTCTTTCGGGCGACAGTTGAAAACTGTCTTATTGCTTGGCGGCAGCCAGCTGGGCAGCAACTTCTTCAGCGAAGTTGTCGACCGGCTTCTCGATGCCTTCGCCTACTTTAAAGTAGGTGAAGGAAACGATTTCAGCACCGGCTTTCTTAGCCAGTTCGCCAACCTTGATTTCAGGGTTCTTGACGAACGCCTGCTCAACCAGGCTCGCTTCAGCCAGGAACTTGCTGATACGGCCTTTGATCATGTTTTCAACGATGTTTTCTGGCTTGCCGGCGATCTTGTCAGCATTGAGGCTCAGGAACACAGCTTTTTCGCGTTCGATGGCGTCAGCGGACACTTCCGATGGCAGCAGGAATTCAGGGTTGCTGGCCGCTACGTGCATAGCGATGTCTTTGGCCAGTTCAACGTTGCCGCCTTTCAGGACAACAGCTACGCCGATTTTGTTGCCGTGCAGGTAACCACCCACAACATCACCTTCAACGCGAACCAGGCGACGGATGTTGACGTTTTCGCCAACCTTGCCGACCAGTACCAGGCGAGCAGCTTCTTGAGCTTCGATCAGCGGCTCAACGGTGGTCAGCTTGTCGTCGAATGCTTTCTGGACGCTGGCAGCAACGAATGCCTTGAAGTCGTCTTGCAGAGCGAGGAAGTCGGTCTGCGAGTTCACTTCCAGCAGAACGGCGGCTTTACCGTCTTCAACCAGAGCGATAGCGCCTTCGGCAGCCACGTTGCCGGCTTTCTTGGCAGCCTTGATGGCGCCCGAGGCACGCATGTCGTCGATGGCTTTTTCGATGTCGCCGCCGGCCTTGGTCAAGGCCTTTTTGCAATCCATCATGCCTTCGCCGGTACGCTCACGCAGTTCTTTAACCAACGCTGCAGTAATCTCTGCCATTTCAAAATCCTCTTGGATAGGTTTTCAACCATTCCACCCGATCAAACGGGCGATCAATTCTTCCCGAATCACCCTTGTAGGCCGCTGCACGTTACAGTCGCTAGGTTGCGCTGCCACAAATGGGCGCCGACAAATGGTTTTCAAGGTGGCAAAAAGGGGGCCAAGCCCCCTTTTTGCTTACTGAGTCAACGCCAGGGCGTCAATTACTCAGCTGCGGCTACCGGAGCTTCTTCAACGAACTGCTCGGCACCACCAGCAACGTGGTTGCGACCACGGATTACAGCGTCAGCCATCGAACCCATGTACAACTGGATAGCGCGGATTGCGTCATCGTTGCCTGGGATGATGTAGTCAACGCCTTCCGGGCTGCTGTTGGTATCGACTACGCCGATAACAGGGATGCCCAGCTTGTTGGCTTCGGTGATCGCGATGCGCTCGTGATCAACGTCGATAACGAACAGTGCGTCAGGCAGACCGCCCATGTCCTTGATACCACCCAGGGAACGATCGAGCTTTTCCAAGTCGCGAGTGCGCATCAGCGCCTCTTTCTTGGTCAGCTTGGCGAAAGTACCGTCTTCGGCTTGCACTTCAAGGTCACGCAGACGCTTGATGGAAGCACGGATGGTTTTGAAGTTGGTGAGCATGCCGCCCAACCAGCGGTGATCGACGTACGGCGAACCGCAACGTGCTGCTTCTTCAGCAACGATCTTGCCAGCGGAACGCTTGGTGCCGACGAACAGAATCTTGTTTTTGCCCTGAGCCAGGCGCTCTACGAAAGTCAAAGCTTCGTTGAACATAGGCAGGGTTTTTTCAAGGTTGATAATGTGGATCTTGTTACGCGCGCCGAAAATGTATTTACCCATTTTCGGGTTCCAGTAACGGGTCTGGTGACCGAAGTGCACACCGGCCTTCAGCATATCGCGCATGTTGACTTGGGACATGATAGTTCCTTAATAAGTCGGGTTTGGCCTCCACGTATCCCAATGACCAACCAGCGGCATCAAAGCCTCCGGCACCCAGGTCATCGTGTCGACACGTGTGTGGATTTAAGCTCTGCGGGGCATCCCCGGAAAGCGGCGCATTTTATACCACAGCATCGGCAAAAACGGAACACGCAATCACATTTGCCGCCGGTCGCTTTCGTGTAACCCCTTGAATAGAGCCAACATCGCCCTACCTTATAGAAAGAAGCGATCATCAGAGGCTCATGATTTGACGCCATCGTCTGTTAGAATCGCGTTTTTTGTGGCTTGTGCGAATTCTGTAACCTCTTGTCGCACGCCCGTAAACCGTATTGATTTCAGCGCGTCGCGCTAGAGAGAGCCTGTATGACCGTTAGTTTGAAAACCGCCGAAGACATCGCCGGCATGCGCATCGCCGGCAAACTGGCTGCCGACGTGCTGGAAATGATCGCCGAGCACGTCAAGCCCGGCGTTACCACCGAGACCCTCAACCAAATCTGCCATGACTATATCGTCAACGTGCAGGGTGCTATCCCTGCGCCGTTGAACTACAAAGGCTTCCCCAAGTCGATCTGCACCTCGGTCAACCACGTGGTCTGCCATGGGATTCCCGGTGACAAACCATTGAAGGACGGCGACACCCTGAACATCGACGTTACCGTGATCAAGGACCGCTACTTCGGCGACACCAGCCGCATGTTCCACGTCGGCACCGTGCCGGTCTGGGCCGAGCGCCTGTCCCAGGTGACCCAGGAATGCATGTACAAGGCCATCGAAATCGTCAAACCGGGTTGCCGCCTGGGCGACATCGGCGAAGTGATCCAGAAGCACGCTGAAAAGAACGGCTTCTCGGTGGTGCGCGAATTCTGCGGCCACGGTATCGGCACCGTGTTCCACGAAGAGCCACAGATCCTGCACTACGGCCGCGCCGGCACTGGCATGGAGCTCAAGGCAGGCATGACCTTCACCATCGAGCCGATGATCAACCAGGGCAAGGCCGATACCAAAGTGCTGGGCGACGGCTGGACCGCCATCACCAAGGACCGCAAGCTCTCGGCCCAGTGGGAACACACCCTGCTGGTCACCGAAACCGGCTATGAAATCTTCACCCTGCGCGCCGACGACACAATCCCGCGCACTTCAGGTGCTGCTTCGGCGTAACGGTTGCTTAGGTTTTCCCCCACTGTGTTGTGACTGACTGATTAATAGAAAGGAAAGCCGATCGATGCCCCAGGTGGATCCCGAACTCTTCGACCGTGGCCAGTTCCAGGCCGAACTGGCCCTGAAGGCGAGCCCCATCGCCGCGTTCAAGAAAGCTATCCGCCAGGCCCGCGAGGTGCTCGATGCGCGCTTTCGCAGCGGCCGGGACATCCGTCGGTTGATCGAAGACCGCGCCTGGTTTGTCGATAACATCCTGCAAAAGGCTTGGGAGCAGTTCAGCTGGAGCGAAGACGCCGACATCGCCCTGGTGGCGGTCGGCGGCTACGGCCGTGGCGAACTGCACCCCTACTCCGACATCGACCTGCTGATCCTGCTGGACAGCGCCGATCATGAGATCTTTCGCGATTCCATCGAGCGTTTTCTGACGCTGTTGTGGGACATCGGCCTGGAAGTAGGCCAGAGCGTACGCTCGGTCGACGAATGCGCCGAAGAGGCCCGCGCCGACCTCACGGTGATCACCAACCTGATGGAAAGCCGCACCATCGCCGGCCCCGAGCGCCTGCGCCAGCGCATGCTCGAAGTCACCAGCACCGCGCACATGTGGCCGAGCAAGGAGTTCTTCCTGGCCAAGCGCGCCGAGCAAAAGGCCAGGCACCACAAGTACAACGACACCGAATACAACCTGGAACCCAACGTCAAAGGCTCACCGGGCGGGCTGCGGGATATCCAGACGATTTTGTGGGTTGCCCGTCGCCAATACGGCACCTTGAACCTGCGGGCACTGGCCGGTGAAGGCTTCCTGGTGGAAAGCGAGAACGCCCTGCTGGCCTCGTCCCAGGATTTTCTGTGGAAGGTGCGCTACGCCCTGCACATGCTCGCGGGGCGCTCCGAAGACCGCCTGCTGTTCGACCACCAGCGCTCCATCGCCACCCTGCTGGGGTTTGAAGGCGAAGACGCAAAGACCAGCATCGAAAGCTTCATGCAGCAGTATTACCGGGTGGTCATGAGCATTGCCCAGCTCAGCGACCTGATCATCCAGCACTTCGAAGAGGTGATCCTGGCCCCTGAAGACGAAGCGCCGCCGCAACCGATCAACGCGCGTTTCCAACTGCACGACGGCTATATCGAAGCGCGCAACGACAATGTGTTTCGCCGCACGCCGTTCGCCATGCTGGAAATCTTCGTGCTGATGGCCCAGCAGCCGGAAATAAAAGGCGTGCGCGCCGACACCATTCGCCTGCTGCGGGAAAACCGTCACCTGATCGACGACGATTTCCGCAACGACATCCGCAACACCAGCCTGTTTATCGAGCTGTTCAAGTGCAAAATCGGCATCCACCGCAACCTGCGGCGCATGAACCGTTACGGCATCCTCGGGCGCTACCTGCCGGAGTTCGGCTTTATCGTCGGGCAAATGCAGCACGACCTGTTCCACATTTATACCGTGGATGCGCACACCCTGAACCTGATCAAGCACCTGCGTAAGGTGCAGTACACCCAGGTGTCAGAGAAATTCCCTTTGGCCAGTAAGCTGATGGCCAAGTTGCCCAAGCCCGAGCTGATCTACCTGGCCGGCTTGTACCACGACATAGGCAAGGGCCGGCATGGCGACCACTCCGAGATCGGTGCGGTGGATGCCGAGGCGTTCTGCCAGCGCCACCAGTTGCCGCTGTGGGACAGCCGCCTGATCGTCTGGCTGGTGCAGAACCATTTGGTGATGTCCACCACCGCCCAACGCAAGGACCTGTCCGACCCACAGGTGATCCACGACTTCGCACAGATCGTCGGCGATGAAACCCACCTCGACTACCTGTATGTCTTGACCGTCTCCGACATCAACGCCACCAACCCGACGCTGTGGAACTCCTGGCGCGCCAGCCTGTTGCGCCAGCTGTACACCGAGACCAAGCGCGCCCTGCGCCGCGGCCTGGAAAACCCGGTGGACCGCGAAGAACAGATCCGCCGCACCCAAAGCGCGGCGCTGGATATATTGGTGCGCGGCGGCAACGACCCAGACGACGTCGAACAACTGTGGTCGCAACTGGGCGACGATTACTTCCTGCGCCACACCGCTGGCGACGTGGCCTGGCACACTGACGCGATCTTGCAGCAGCCAGCCGATGGCGGCCCGCTGGTATTGGTCAAGGAAACCACCCAGCGCGAATTCGAGGGCGGCACGCAGATCTTTATTTATGCGCCGGACCAGCACGACTTCTTTGCTGTGACGGTAGCCGCCATGGACCAGCTCAACCTCAACATCCATGACGCCCGGGTCATCACCTCCAGCAGCCAGTTCACCCTCGACACTTATATCGTGCTCGACACCGATGGCGACTCAATTGGTGACAACCCAGCACGCGTGAAAAAGATCCGCGAAGGCCTGACCGAGGCCCTGCACAACCCTGACGACTACCCGACCATCATCCAGCGCCGGGTGCCGCGTCAGCTCAAGCATTTTGCGTTTGCCCCCCAGGTGACCATCTCCAACGACGCCCAGCGCCCGGTGACGGTGCTGGAACTCAGCGCCCCGGACCGCCCGGGCCTGCTGGCGCGGATCGGTGGGATTTTCCTGGAGTTCGACCTGTCGTTGCAGAATGCCAAGATCGCGACCCTCGGCGAGCGCGTGGAAGACGTGTTCTTCATCACCGACGCCGACAACCAGCCGCTGTCCGACCCGGAACTGTGCCGCCGCTTGCAGAAAGCCATCGAGCAGCAATTAAGCGTGACTCAGGAACCGAGCGTCGAACTGACGCGCCTGACTACATGAATTTTTAACTTTGTAAACACGATCCCTGTGGAAGCCGGCTTGCCTGCGATGGCATCGCTGCGGAGTCTCTGGTGTACCGCGGCGTCCCCATCGCAGGCAAGCCAGCTCCCACAGAGTCTGTGTTCACCGTGATAGAGGCTTACATGAACAACGCCCTAAACCAGCTGCAGCCCTACCCGTTCGAGAAACTGCGCGCCCTGCTGGGCAGTGTCACGCCGAACCCGGACAAACGCCCGATCGCGCTGTCCATCGGCGAGCCGAAGCACAAATCCCCGACCTTCGTGGCCGAAGCGCTGAGCAATAACCTTGACCAGATGGCCGTGTACCCGACCACCCTGGGCATTCCCGCACTGCGCGAGGCCATCGGCGCCTGGTGCGAGCGCCGCTTCAATGTGCCCAAGGGCTGGCTCGACCCGGCGCGCAACATCTTGCCGGTCAACGGCACGCGTGAAGCGCTGTTCGCCTTCACCCAAACCGTGGTCAATCGCGGCGACGATGCGCTGGTGGTGAGCCCGAACCCGTTCTACCAGATCTACGAAGGCGCCGCGTTCCTGGCCGGGGCCAAGCCGCATTACCTGCCGTGCCTGGCCGCCAATGGCTTCAACCCGGATTTCGATGCCGTGACGTCGGACGTCTGGAAACGCTGCCAGATCCTGTTCCTGTGCTCCCCTGGCAACCCGACCGGCGCGCTGATACCGGTCGACACCCTGAAAAAACTCATCGCCCTGGCCGACGAATACGACTTCGTGATCGCTGCCGACGAATGCTACAGCGAACTCTACTTCGACGAGCAAACCCCGCCGCCGGGCCTGTTGAGTGCCTGCGTCGAGCTGGGTCGCCAGGACTTCAAGCGTTGCGTGGTGTTCCACAGCCTGTCCAAGCGCTCCAACCTGCCGGGCCTGCGCTCCGGTTTTGTGGCCGGCGACGCCGACATTCTCAAGGCTTTCCTGCTATACCGCACCTACCACGGTTGCGCGATGCCGGTGCAAACCCAACTGGCGAGCATTGCTGCCTGGCAGGACGAAGCCCACGTGCAGGCCAATCGTGATCTGTACCGCGAGAAATTCGATGCGGTGCTGGCGATCCTCAAGCCAGTACTGGACGTGCAAAACCCCGACGGCGGTTTCTACCTGTGGCCGAATGTCGAAGGTGATGACGCCGCTTTCTGCCGGGATCTGTTCGTAGAGGAACACGTCACTGTGGTGCCAGGCTCGTACCTGTCGCGGGAAGTCGACGGTTTCAACCCCGGCGCCGGGCGTGTGCGCATGGCGTTGGTTGCCCCCTTGGCGGAGTGTGTGGAAGCGGCGGAGCGGATTCGCGATTTTATTCAGCGTCGCCGCTAACGGCCATCTGGGTCATTTCACATGACCCAGATGAGCCTCACTCATATCCAACTCGGCCAACACTTCCCTCAAGACGTCGTCACCAATCTGGTGATGACGGCTCAAGCTGTACAACTCCAAGCGCTGCGCGCGCAGGGCCTTCAGACGCAACTTGCGCTCAAGCAGGTCCATCTGCCGCGCCAGCGCCTGGGCTTCGGCTGAGTCGTTGAACACGTTCAACTGATGGCGATACTCCGACATCAGGCGAGCCTTGAGTTCGGTCGCGAGCGCAGCCTGGGCGGCGTCCTGGGTTTCGCTTTCCGCCGGTTCTTCAGACTCCAGCGCATGGATTGCAGCCACTGCGGTCTTTTTCCAGGCCTCGCGCACTTCGTTATGGCGCTTATCATCGGGGCTCTTTTCGATCCCGCGCAACAGCAGGGGCAAGGCGATGCATGCGGCGATCAGCGACAGCAGGATCACCCCGGCAGCAATGAAGATCAGCAAATCGCGCTCGGGGAAATCCTGGCCCGGCGCCAGCAGCAACGGCACTGACATCACACCCGCCAGCGTCACCGCACCGCGCACACCACCGACGGTCAGCAGCCAGCAAGAGCGTGCAGTCGGCACCAGCGTCAATTCACTTTTCCCACGAATCCGGCGCAATAAACCCGACAGCCGCCAGATGCTCTGCACCCAGATGAAACGCAGCACCACCAGCACCAGAAAGATCGCGACCACATCCAGGCAGCGATAAAACAATGTCGGCCACAAAGTCGGCTCGTGACTGACCACGGCCTTAATGATGTCCGGCAGTTGCAGGCCCAGCAGCAGGAAAATCAAGCCGTTGAAGGCAAACTCCAGCAACGACCACACACTGCGATTGAGCAAGCGGGTGCTGGTTTGGCGGGGTAGCAGGTCGAGCCAGCTTTGCATCATGCCCGCCGCCACCGCCGACAAAATGCCCGATGCGCCCAAGCGCTCAGCCAGCACATAGGCGGCGAACGGTAGCAGCAACATAAACACCACGTGAGTCGCCGGGTCGTCCCAGCCTCGCGCGATCATCCACGCACGCAGTCGCCCGACCAGCCAGCTCAATGCCACCCCCACGGCCAGGCCGCCCAGGGCGACCAACACAAATGTCAGGCTGGCATCCGCCAGGGAAAACACGCCAGTCAACGCCGCCGCCAGGGCAAACTTGAAGGTCACCAAGCCCGACGCATCGTTCATCAGGGCCTCGCCCTGGAGCATGTGCATCAGCGGCGTGGGCAGACGGTTCTGGGAAATGGCCGACACCGCAACGGCGTCCGTCGGTGACAACACAGCCGCCAGAGCGAAGGCCACGGGCAGCGGGATCGTAGGCAAAATCCAGTGAATGAAGTAACCGGCGCCCACCACAGTGAACAGCACCAGCCCCACCGCCAACGTCAGGATTGGCCCACGCAGGCGCCACAACTCACGCTTGGGCATGCGCCAGCCATCCGAGAACAGCAGCGGCGGCAGGAACAGAAACAGGAACAACTCCGGGTCCAGCGCCACGTGCAGCCCCAACGTGGGCCAGGCCAGCAAAGCGCCCGCTGCTATCTGCACCAAGGGTAACGGCAGGGGGATGACACGCCCGACCAGACGCGAAACGCTGACCAACATCAGTAGGATAAGAACGGTGTAGGCGGTTTGCATAACGCGGGTTTCCCGGACAATCGACTCGCAACGACACATGAGGCAACAACTCGCCGTTGAAGTGCCATATTACCCACCTATGCTGCCGGCTGGCATTTGCACATAAGTCTCACGCCAGCATGACGAGGGGCACCAGAGGCCGCTGGTCGTGGCATAATCCGTAACCTTTCCATTTCATTCGCTCAAAGGGGGCAATTCCTTGACCGCTTCAAGCAAAACGTTGCACCTTTTCGGCATCAAAGCCTGCGACACCATGAAAAAGGCCCGCACCTGGCTCGATGAGCACGCTGTGAGCTATGAGTTCCACGACTATAAAACGGCCGGTATCGACCGCGAGCACTTGACCCAATGGTGCAACGAGCACGGTTGGCAGGTGATCTTGAACCGTGCGGGCACCACCTTTCGCAAACTCGAAGACGAACGCAAAGCCGATCTCGATCAGTCGAAAGCCATTGAATTGATGCTCGCACAACCCTCGATGATCAAGCGCCCGGTGCTCGATCTCGGTGACAGAACCCTGATTGGCTTCAAGCCAGAAAGTTATTCGGCGGCCCTCAAGTAGGCCAGCCTTCCATTTTTTGTAGAGGTAACACCATGTCCCATTCCCTGTTCAGCCTGGGCTTCGGCGTCGGCACTCAGAACCGCCAAGGTGCTTGGCTGGAAGTGTTTTACGCACAACCGTTGCTCAACCCATCGGCTGAAATCGTCGCGGCGATCGCGCCGATCATCGGCTACACCGAAGGCAACCAGGCAATCACCTTCACCGTCACCCAGGCCCTGCAAATGGCTGACGCGCTCAAAGGCGTCGACGCTACCCAAGCTGCCCTGATCAGCCGCCTGGCTGAAAGCCACACGCCGCTCGTCGCCACCTTGCTGGCCGAAGACGCTGCACTGACGTCCACGCCTGAGGCTTACCTCAAGCTGCACCTGCTGTCTCACCGCCTGGTCAAGCCACACGGCCTGAGCCTGGCCGGTGTGTTCCCGCAGCTGCCGAACGTAGCCTGGACCAGCCAAGGTGCGATCGACATCAATGAGCTGGCCGAACGCCAGCTGGAAGCGCGCCTGCGTGGCGATCTGCTGGAAGTGTTCTCGGTAGACAAGTTCCCGAAAATGACCGACTACGTAGTGCCGAGCGGTGTGCGTATCGCTGATGCGGCGCGTATCCGCCTGGGCGCCTACGTGGGCGAAGGCACCACCGTGATGCACGAAGGTTTCGTCAACTTCAACGCCGGCACCGAAGGCCCGGGCATGATCGAAGGCCGTGTATCGGCGGGCGTGTTCGTCGGCAAGGGCTCTGACCTGGGCGGCGGTTGCTCCACCATGGGCACCCTGTCGGGTGGCGGCAACATCGTGATCAAGGTCGGCGAAGGCTGCTTGATCGGCGCCAACGCCGGTATTGGTATCCCGTTGGGCGACCGCAACACCGTCGAATCGGGCCTGTACGTGACGGCCGGGACCAAGGTTGCGCTGCTGGACGAGCAGAACCAACTGGTCAAAGTGGTCAAGGCGCGCGAGCTGGCCGGCCAGCCGGACCTGCTGTTCCGCCGTAACTCCGAGACCGGTGCCGTGGAGTGCAAAACCCACAAATCGGCTATCGAACTGAACGAAGCGCTGCACGCTCACAACTAAGCAGCCACTCGATGCCACTAGCGGGCCCCTCCCCTGGGGCTCGCTTATACGAGTCTTGATCACCATGCTTGTGCCCTCGCCCTGGCGCGCCGATTTCCCGGCCATCGCCACCCTGCAACGGCAAGACCAGACTTACCTGGACAACGCCGCCACCACGCAAAAACCCCAAGCCTTGTTGGATGCCATCAGCCATTACTACGCCAATGGCGCAGCCAATGTGCACCGCGCCCAGCATTTGCCGGGAGCCCATGCGACACAGGCGTTCGAAGACAGTCGCAGCAAGGTCGCGCAATGGTTGAATGCAGGTGACAGCGGGCAGATTGTGTTTACCCACGGCGCGACCTCTGCGCTGAACCTCCTGGCTTATGGCCTGGAGCATTTATTCAATGCGGGCGATGAGATTGTCATCAGCGCCCTCGAGCACCACGCCAACCTGTTGCCGTGGCAGCAGTTGGCCAAACGTCGCGCGCTGACGCTGGTGGTATTGCCACTTGGCGAGGACGGCGTGATCGACCTGCAAGCCGCCGCCGAGCTGATCGGCTCGCGCACACGCCTGCTGGCGGTGAGCCAGCTGTCCAACGTGCTCGGCGCGTGGCAGCCGCTGGAGGCCCTTCTCGCGCTGGCCCAGCCCCACGGTGCCCTGACCGTGGTCGACGGCGCCCAAGGCATCGTCCATGGCCGCCACGACGTGCAGGCCCTGGGTTGCGACTTCTACGTATTTTCCAGCCACAAACTGTACGGCCCGGACGGCGTCGGCGTGCTGTTTGGGCGCAATGACGCCCTGCATCACCTGCGCCACTGGCAGTTTGGAGGAGAAATGGTGCAAAAAGCCGACTACCACAGCGCCAGTTTCCGTCCCGCGCCGCTGGGTTTCGAGGCCGGCACACCGCCGATTGCCAGCGTGATTGGCCTGGGCGCCAGCCTGGATTACTTGAGCTCGCTGGATCAGCCAGCGGTGGTCGCCCATGAAGCAGCCCTGCATGACTACCTGTTGCGTGGGCTCAAGGCGCGCAATGGCGTGCGCGTGCTGGGTTCGCCACAGGTGGCGTTGGTCAGTTTTGTGGTCGACGGCGTGCATAACGCCGACCTTGCGCACCTGCTGACCGAGCAAGGTATTGCCGTGCGCGCGGGTCATCACTGCGCGATGCCGTTGCTCAAGGCCATGCACCTGTCGGGGGCGATCCGCGTATCCCTGGCGCTGTATAACGACTCCGATGACCTGGAACGCTTTTTTGAAGCGCTGGACCAGGCCCTGGATATGTTGCGATGAGTGTGCCGGTGGATGCGGTCAGCGCGCTTGAAGCCTTTCAAGCCGTCGGTAGCTGGGAGCAACGCGCGCGGATGTTGATGCAGTGGGGCGAGCGTATGCCGGCCCTGGCGGATGAAGATAAGGTCGACGCCAACCTGGTCCAGGGCTGCGAAAGCCTGGTGTGGTTGGTGGGGCGTTTGCAGGATGGGCATTGGCAGTTTGCGGCGAGCAGCGATGCGCGGCTGATTCGCGGGCTGGTGGCGTTGCTGCTGGCACGGGTCAATGGGTTGTCGGCGGCTGAGTTGCAAGGGGTGGATCTGCCTGACTGGTTCAACCAGTTGGGCCTTTCCCGTCAACTGTCACCGTCGCGCAGCAATGGCCTGAACGCGGTCCTCAAGCGCATGCGAGAACTAAGCCCTACACAAAACTAAATGTGGGAGCGGGCTTGTGTGGGAGCTGGCTTGCCTGCGATACAGGCACCTCGGTCTATCCGGCACACCTCGGTGATGCTATCGCAGGCAAGCCAGCTCCCACATTTTGAGCGGTGCACGGCATTAAGTTTTAAGCAGACTTGACCCGTTCCGACGGCCGCCGCACCCCAGCCACAATCTTGTCCACTGCCTTGGTCGCCGCCACCATGCCGAACGTGGCCGTGACCATCATCACCGCGCCAAACCCACCGGCGCAGTCCAGCTTCACGCCATCCCCGACAAAACTCTTCTGCAAACAAATACTGCCATCCGGCTTGGGATAGCGCAGTTGCTCGGTGGAAAACACGCACGGCACGCTGTAATGGCGGGTCACGGTGCGTGAGAAACCATAGTCGCGACGCAGCGTGGAGCGCACTTTCGACGCCAGCGGGTCATTGAAGGTGCGGTTCAGGTCGCAGACCTGGATCAGCGTCGGGTCGATCTGCCCGCCGGCGCCGCCGGTGGTGATGATCTGGATCTTGCGGCGCTTGCACCAGGCAATCAATGCCGCCTTGGCGTTAACGGCGTCAATGCAGTCGATCACGCAGTCGATATCCGGCGTGATGTACTCGGCCATGGTGTCGCGGGTCACAAAGTCCGCCACCGCATGCACGGTGCAATCCGGGTTGATGCCCTTCAGGCGCTCGGCCATCACCTCGACCTTGGGCTTGCCCACGGTGCTGTCCAGCGCGTGCAACTGGCGGTTGCTGTTGCTGACGCAGACATCGTCCAGATCAAACAGCGAAATCTCGCCCACCCCGCAACGGGCCATGGCTTCCGCCGCCCACGAGCCCACGCCGCCGACGCCGACGATTGCCACGTGGGCCGCTTTCAAGCGTTCCAGGCCTTCAATGCCATACAAACGGGCGACGCCTGCAAACCGTGGATCTTCTGTGCTCATGACCATTACCCCAAAAACCGGCGCGCATTATGGACTACGCAGCGACAAGTTCGAAGCGACAAGCTACAAGTAAAGAACTTAGATGGCCTTTCGCTGAATAATGTCCAGTTTTTCTCTGCTTGCTGTACGGTCAGGGAAGGGCCGGTGTAGGATGCGCGCCGTTCGGCGCAGGCCGACACCTCTTTTCGTTCCACACCTTTTGGAACCTGACATAACCATGGCATCGCGTAAATTTGGACTCAACCTGGTGATCGTGCTGGCAATTGCCGCACTGTTCACCGGTTTCTGGGCGCTAATCAACCGCCCGGTCACTGCTCCCAACTGGCCTGAGCAGATCTCCGGTTTTTCCTACTCGCCGTTCCAGCAAGGTCAGTACCCACAGAAAAACCAGTTCCCGACCGACGATCAGATGCGTCGCGACCTTGAGATCATGAGCAAGCTGACGGACAACATCCGTACCTACTCGGTCGACGGCACCCTGAGCGACATCCCCAAGTTGGCGGAAGAATTCGGCCTGCGCGTGACATTGGGGATCTGGATCAGCCCGGACCTTGAACGTAACGAGCGGGAAATCCAGCGCGCCATCGAAATCGCCAACACCTCGCGCAGTGTGGTGCGGGTGGTGGTCGGCAACGAGGCGGTGTTCCGTAAGGACATCACGCCAGAAGCGTTGATCGTGCTGCTGGATCGAGTGCGCGCCGCTGTGAAAGTGCCGGTGACGACATCCGAGCAATGGGACATCTGGGAGAAGAACCCACAACTGGCCAAGCACGTCGACCTGATCGCCGCGCACATCCTGCCGTTCTGGGAATACATTCCAATGGACAAGGCCGGCCAGTACGTACTCGACCGCGCCAAGGATCTGAAGAAACTGTTCCCGAAAAAGCCGCTGCTGCTGTCGGAGGTTGGCTGGCCGAGCAACGGGCGCATGCGCGGCGGCAATGAAACGTCGCCGGCCGACCAGGCGATTTACCTGCGTACGCTGGTGAACAAGCTGAACCGTCAGGGCTACAACTACTTCGTGATCGAGGCGTTCGATCAGCCGTGGAAAGTCAGCGACGAAGGCTCGGCCGGCGCTTACTGGGGTGTGTTCAACGGCGCACGCCAGCAGAAATTCAACTTTGAAGGGCCGGTGGTCGCGATCCCGCAATGGCGCGTACTGGCCATCGGCTCGGTCATACTTGCGCTGCTGTCCTTGACCCTGTTAATGATCGACGGCTCGGCCCTGCGCCAACGCGGCCGGACCTTCCTGACGTTTATCGCGTTCTTGTGCGGTTCAGTGCTGGTGTGGATCGGTTACGACTACAGCCAGCAATACAGCACGTGGTTCAGTGTCACCGTGGGCATCCTCTTGGCCCTCGGCGCCCTGGGCGTGTTTATCGTGTTGCTGACCGAAGCCCACGAACTGGCGGAAGCGGTATGGACTCACAAGCGCCGGCGTGAATTCCTGCCGGTGGAGGGGGAGTCGGACTACCGCCCGAAAGTGTCGATCCATGTGCCGTGCTACAACGAGCCGCCTGAGATGGTCAAACAGACCCTCGACGCCCTGGCCGCCCTCGATTACCCGGACTACGAAGTCCTGATCATCGACAACAACACCAAGGACCCGGCCGTTTGGGAGCCGGTGCGCGACTACTGCGAAACCCTGGGCCCGCGCTTCAAGTTCTTCCACGTCGCGCCCCTGGCAGGTTTCAAGGGCGGCGCACTGAACTACCTGATCCCGCACACCGCCAAGGATGCCGAAGTGATCGCGGTGATCGACTCCGACTACTGCGTGTCGCCAAACTGGCTCAAGCACATGGTGCCGCACTTCGCCGACCCGAAAATCGCCGTGGTGCAGTCGCCGCAGGATTATCGCGACCAGAACGAAAGCACCTTCAAGAAGCTCTGCTACGCGGAATACAAGGGCTTCTTCCATATCGGCATGGTCACCCGCAACGACCGCGACGCGATCATCCAGCACGGCACCATGACCATGACCCGTCGCTCGGTGCTTGAAGAACTGGGCTGGGCCGACTGGTGCATCTGCGAAGACGCCGAACTGGGCCTACGTGTATTCGAGAAAGGCCTGTCGGCGGCGTATTACCACGACAGCTACGGTAAGGGCCTGATGCCGGATACCTTTATCGACTTCAAGAAACAGCGTTTCCGCTGGGCCTACGGTGCGATACAGATCATCAAGCGTCACACCGCAAGCCTGTTGCGCGGCAAAGGCACAGAGCTGACCCGTGGCCAGCGCTACCACTTCCTCGCGGGCTGGTTGCCGTGGGTGGCGGACGGCATGAACATCTTCTTCACCGTTGGCGCGCTGTTGTGGTCGGCGGCGATGATCATCGTGCCGACGCGGGTCGACCCGCCGTTGCTGATTTTCGCGATCCCGCCGTTGGCGCTGTTTGTGTTCAAAGTCGGCAAGATCATCTTCCTGTACCGCCGCGCCGTGGGTGTGAACCTCAAGGATGCGTTCTGCGCAGCCCTGGCCGGCCTGGCGTTGTCACACACCATCGCCAAAGCGGTGCTGTACGGATTCTTCACCACCAGTATTCCGTTCTTTCGTACACCGAAAAACGCGGATAACCACGGCTTCTGGGTGGCGATTTCCGAAGCCCGCGAAGAGATGTTCATCATGCTGCTGTTGTGGGGCGCGGCGCTCGGGATTTACCTGGTGCAGGGCCTGCCAAGCAATGACATCCGCTTCTGGGTGGTGATGCTGCTGGTGCAGTCGCTGCCGTATGTGGCGGCGCTGATCATGGCGTTCCTGTCTTCCCTGCCGAAACCTTCGGTGAAGGCTGAGCCTGTCACAGCCGTGTAAAAACTTGCGCAATGCACTAAACGGCGGCCTCTGGCCGCCGTTTTGCTATAAGATAACGGCCGTTTTGCAAGACTTGGCATAGCCCCGGCTCTGTGTGGGAGCTGGCTTGCCTGCGATGCAGACGCCGCGGTCTGGCAGGTACACCGTGGCGATGCTATCGCAGGCAAGCCAGCTCCCACATTGGATCTGCACCGCTTCAAGTCCACATTCGTCCTGCGCCCATTACACGCTTCCGGAGTTTTTCATGACGGCCCATGCCGACCTTTCGCCGACCCTTCAACTTGCCATCGACCTGATCCGTCGCCCCTCGGTGACGCCGATCGACGCCGATTGCCAGAAGCTGATGATGCAGCGCCTGGGCGACGCAGGTTTTGCGCTGGAACCGATGCGCATCGAAGACGTGGACAATTTCTGGGCCACTCACGGCAAGCATGACGGCCCGGTGCTGTGCTTTGCCGGCCATACCGACGTGGTGCCGACCGGTCCGGTGCAGGCGTGGCAGAACGACCCGTTCGACGCGCTGATCGACGAAAACGGCATGCTCTGCGGGCGTGGCGCGGCGGACATGAAAGGCAGCCTGGCAGCCATGCTGGTGGCGGCGGAACGTTTCGTCACCGATTACCCGGACCACAAGGGTTCGGTCGCTTTCCTGATCACCAGCGATGAAGAAGGCCCCGCGCACCACGGCACCAAGGCGGTCATCGAACGCCTGGCCGCGCGCAAGGAGCGCCTGGACTGGTGCATCGTCGGCGAACCGTCAAGCACCACACTGGTGGGCGATGTGGTCAAGAACGGCCGTCGTGGCTCACTCGGCGCCACCCTGACCGTACGCGGTGTGCAAGGTCACGTGGCCTACCCGCACCTGGCGAAAAACCCGATCCATCTGGCCGCTCCGGCACTGGCCGAACTGGCCGCTGAGCATTGGGATGACGGCAACACGTTCTTCCCGCCGACCAGCTTCCAGATCTCCAACCTCAACTCGGGCACTGGCGCGACCAACGTGATCCCCGGTGAGCTGACAGCGGTGTTCAACTTCCGCTTCTCCACCGAGTCCACCGTGGAAGGCCTGCAGCAACGGGTTGCGGCGATTCTCGACAAGCATGGCCTGGACTGGCACGTGGAATGGGCGCTGTCGGGCCTGCCGTTCCTGACCGAGCCGGGCGCTTTGCTGGATGCGGTATCGGCGAGCATCAAGGCGATCACCGGTCGCGAGACCAAGGCGTCCACCAGTGGCGGCACCTCCGACGGGCGCTTCATTGCGACCCTCGGCACTCAAGTGGTAGAGCTGGGCCCGGTCAACGCAACGATCCACCAGGTCAACGAACGCATCCTCGCCAGCGACCTCGATGTGCTGACCGAAATCTATTACCAGACCCTGATCAAGTTGCTCGCCTGATGCTCGCGTGCCCCATTTGCAGCGCACCGCTCAACGCGGTCGACAATGGCGTGGCCTGCCCGGCCGGGCACCGTTTCGACCGTGCGCGCCAGGGTTACCTGAACCTGTTGCCGGTGCAGCACAAGAACAGCCGCGACCCCGGCGATAACCTGGCGATGGTGGAAGCGCGCCGCGACTTCCTCAACGCCGGCCACTACGCTCCCGTGGCAAAACGCTTGGCCGAGTTGGCCGCTGAACGCGCCCCGGCGCGCTGGGTCGACATCGGTTGCGGCGAGGGTTATTACACCGCGCAAATAGCCGACGCCCTGCCCCACGCCGATGGCTACGCGCTGGATATCTCCAAAGAAGCGGTCAAGCGCGCGTGCAAGCGCAACCCGGCGCTGACTTGGTTGATCGCCAGCATGGCCCGTGTGCCCTTGGCCGATGCCAGTTGCCAGTTCCTCGCCAGTGTGTTCAGCCCATTGGACTGGCAGGAGGCCAAGCGCCTGCTCAGCACTGGCGGCGGCTTGATGAAGGTCGGTCCTACCAGCGGCCACCTGATGGAACTGCGCGAACGCCTGTACGACGAAGTGCGCGAATACACCGACGACAAGCATCTGGCCCTGGTGCCAGACGGCATGAGCCTGGCGCACAGCGAGACGCTGGAATTCACGCTGAGCCTGGCCGAGCCCCTGGACCGCGCCAACCTGCTGGCCATGACACCCCACGGCTGGCGCGCCAGTGCCGAGCGCCGCGCGCAAGTGATCGAGGCGGCCGAGCCGCTGCTGGTCACTGTGTCGATGCGCTACGATTATTTCGTGCTTAACTAACCGACTTTCCGCGAATGGATTTTCGAATCCCGCAACGAGGAACATCCATGCGCCAACCCGATATCGAGATTTACCTGAAGGACGCTGACGTCGACTACAAGGCCATTGCCGCCTGGCTGGGCGCCGCCCTGGGCCCGTGCACCGACTGGGTCCAACGGGGTCAAACCTACAAGTGCAAGGCCGGCGATGTGCCGGTAACGTGGCTGCCGAAAGCTGTAGGCAAATGGAACAGCCTGTTCCTGGAAAGCGACCAGACCCCGTGGGATGACGACATCGCCTGCGCCCGCGCCGCGTTTGCCGCGCTGAAGGTGGAAGTGCGTTGTGCGCCGGGTACTTGGGTTGAAGAGGAAGGTGAGGAAAGCGCTGACACCTGGATTCGTATCAGTGAAGACGGTGAAGAGCAGATCACCTGGAAGACAGCTTAAAGCAGTTGCAAGCTACAAGCCTCAAGCTGAAGCCAACCCGCTTGCAGCTTGCAGCTTGAAGCTTGCAGCTCGGCCTTACAGGCCGACCACATCCTCCGCCTGCAACCCCTTCTCGCCGGTCACCACGGCGTACTCCACCTGCTGGCCTTCGGCCAAAGAACGGTGACCATCACCGCGAATGGCGCGGTAGTGCACAAACACATCCTTGCCGTCCTCGCGTTGAATAAACCCATAGCCCTTTGCATCGTTGAACCACTTCACATTGCCGGTTTCGCGCGTTGCCATCTGTCTTACTCCCACATGCATTTTTATTGTTGAGTTGCTCGCATTGAACTGCCGAGTATAAGACAGGCTCAAAAACGATCAACTCAAGTTTACATCGCTGCTTTTTTGCCGATTTTCGGCGAATACGGCACACTACCCGCCCGAGCGTCTGCTCGGTTTTTCCCACTCAAAGCAGAAGCCGTATGACCCGCTCCCCGTTTCGCCGTCTGGTATTTGGCACCTTGCGCCGACTGTTGTACCTCTGGGTTCGCTCGGAGACGATCAACCAGTCGTCCTTAACCCTCAACCTGGACCGCAGCCGGCCGGTGTTATACGTCCTGCAATCACCCTCCCTCAGCGAATTGGCCGTGGTCGATGCCGAGTGCACCAAGGCCGGCTTGCCGCGCCCGGTGCTGCCGGTAGCGGTCGGCCCGCTAATGGAAGCGGCGGCGTTCTTCTACCTCACGCCAGAGCCCGACTGGCTCGGCCGCCAAGACAAGCGCGGCGCGCCGCCGACCCTGACCCGCCTGGTCAACACCCTCAGCGAGCACGCCGAGGAGAATGCACAAATCATTCCGGTCAGCGTGTTCTGGGGCCAATCCCCCGAAAGCGAGTCCAGTCCGTGGAAATTGTTATTCGCTGACAGTTGGGCGGTCACCGGGCGTCTGCGTCGGTTCTTGAGCATCCTGATCCTCGGTCGCAAGACCCGTGTGCAATTCTCTGCGCCTATCAACCTGCGTGAATTGATCGAGCACAATAAAGGCCACGAACGCACGGTGCGGATGGCCCAGCGCATCCTGCGTGTGCACTTTCGTAACCTGAAGACCGCCGTGATCGGCCCCGACCTGTCCCACCGCCGCAATCTGGTGAAAGGCCTGGTCAATATGCCGCTGGTGCGCCAAGCCATTGCCGACGAGGCTGAGCGGGAAAAAATCTCCCCGGAAAAAGCCAAGGCCCAGGCCTTGCGCTACGGCAACGAGATCGCCTCGGACTACACCTACACCGCGATCCGCTTTCTGGAAGTGGTGCTGAGCTGGTTCTGGAACAAGATCTACGACGGGATCAAGGTCAATAACATCGAAGGTGTGCAAAAGGTTGCCCAGGGTTACGAGGTGATCTACGTACCTTGCCACCGCAGCCATATCGACTACCTGTTGCTGTCTTACCTGTTGTTCAAAAATGGCCTAACCCCGCCGCATATCGCCGCCGGGATCAACCTGAACATGCCCGTCATCGGCAGCCTGCTGCGCCGTGGCGGTGCGTTTTTCATGCGCCGCACCTTCAAGGGCAACCCGCTGTACACCTCGGTGTTCAACGAATACCTGCATACCCTGTTCACCAAGGGTTTCCCGGTGGAGTACTTCGTCGAAGGCGGGCGCTCGCGCACCGGTCGCATGCTGCAACCGAAGACCGGGATGCTGGCGATTACACTGCGCAGTTTCTTGCGCTCCTCGCGTATGCCGATCGTGTTTGTGCCGGTGTACATCGGCTACGAACGCGTGCTCGAAGGCCGCACCTACCTCGGCGAGCTGCGCGGCGCGACCAAGAAGAAAGAATCGATCTTCGATATTTTCAAGGTGGTTGGCGCGCTCAAGCAGCGCTTTGGCCAGGTCGCGGTCAACTTCGGCGAGCCGATCAAGCTGGCCGAATTCCTCGACAGCGAACAGCCGGATTGGCGCTCCCAGGAACTGGCCCCGAACTACAAACCAGCCTGGCTCAACGAAACCACTAACCGCCTTGGCGAACAGGTGGCGCGCCACCTGAACGAAGCTGCGGCAGTGAACCCAGTGAACCTGGTAGCGTTGGCACTGCTGTCCACCACGCGCCTAGCGCTCGACGAACAAGCCATGGCGCGCCAGTTGGACCTGTACCTGGCGCTGCTGCGCCGTGTGCCGTACTCGCCTCACACCACGTTGCCTGAGGGCGATGGCCTGGCGCTGATCAAGCACGTCAAGGGCATGGACCTGCTATCGGAACAGAGCGACGCCCTCGGTAAGATTCTGTACCTGGACGAGCAAAACGCCGTCCTGATGACCTACTATCGCAATAACGTTTTGCACATTTTTGCCCTGCCGGCGCTGCTGGCGAGCTTCTTCCAGAGCAGCTCGCGCATGAGCCGCGACCAGATCCTGCGCTACACCCACGCGCTGTATCCGTACCTGCAATCGGAGCTGTTTATCCGCTGGTCGCTGGAAGAGCTGGACACGGTGGTTGACCAATGGCTGGAGGCTTTTGTCGAACAGGGCCTGCTGCGTTTCGAGAAAGACGTGTTCCTGCGCCCGGCCCCCAGTTCGCGGCACTTCGTGCTGCTCACGCTGCTGTCCAAGAGCATCGCCCAGACCCTGCAACGCTTCTACATGGCGATTTCGCTGCTGCTCAACAGTGGCCAAAGCAGCATCAGCGCCGAAGAGCTGGAAGACCTGTGCACGATCATGGCCCAGCGCCTGTCGATCCTGCATGGCCTCAACGCTCCAGAGTTCTTCGACAAGAGCCTTTTCCGACATTTCATCCAGACCTTGTTGGAGCAAGATGTGCTGCGTCGCAATGAAGCCGGCAAGCTGAGCTACCACGACCTGCTGGGTGAGCTGGCTGAAGGCGCAGCCAAGCGCGTGTTGCCGGCGGATATTCGCCTGTCGATCCGTCAGGTGGCCCTGCATCGTGTGGATGGCGCTGCTGAAGCGTCCGTCGAACCCGAAGCCCCGACACCTGAAGAAACCCGCTAGATTTAAACAGGCGCCGGTTGGATGCCGGTGCCGTTGAAAAGGAGCTGTACCATGAAAAAGATCATTCTCCTGGGCCTCACCGCCTTGCTTGGAGCCTGCCAATCCATGAGCCCCACTTCCAAGGCCAGCCTTGATGGCGAAGTGTTCTATCTGCAACGCATTGCCCTGCCGCCAACCGCGACCTTGAGCGTCAGCCTGCAAGACGTGTCGTTGATGGACGCCCCGGCCGTCACCCTGGCCGAACAGAAAGGCCCGGTCAAAGGCCAAGTGCCGTTGCCCTTTCACCTGAGCTACGACCCGGCGCACGTCAAGCCTGGCCGCAGTTACGCGGTGAGTGCTCGCATCGAGCTGGATGGCAAGCTACTGTTTATCACCACCGAACGGCATTCTGTGCAGCTCAACGGCCAGGACCCACAACCGTTGCGTCTGCGGGTTGATGCTGTCGCCCACTGAATTCGAACTTCATAAGGAAGCGCCCATGCTCCGTAACTCCCTTCGTTTTACTGCCCTGTGTGCCGGATTGCTGCTCGGGGCCAATGCCATGGCCCTGGATCTTGGCAGCCTGTCCCAAGGTGATGCCGCCGGTGGACTCAAGGATGCACTGACCCAAGGCGCGCAGATCGCCGTGAAGCAACTGGGCGTCCCCGGTGGTTTCAGCGATAACCCCGAAGTGAGGATCGGCCTGCCGGGCAAGCTGGGCAAAGTCGCCGACAAACTGAAAATGTTCGGCATGGGTGATCAAGTCACTCAGCTGGAAACCAGCATGAACAAGGCCGCCGAAACCGCCGTGACCCAGGCCCAACCGATCCTGGTCAACGCCGTGAAAAACATGAGCGTGAGTGACGCCAAGGGCATCCTCAGTGGGGGTCAGGATTCGGCAACCCAGTACCTGAACAAAAGCAGCCGCGAACAAATCCGCGCCAAGTTCCTGCCGATCGTCAAGGCGGCTACCGACAAGGTCGGCGTGGCCCAACAGTACAACGCCCTGGCCGGCAAGGCTGCGGCCTTTGGCGCGTTGGACGCCAAGAGCGCCAACGTCGAAAACTACGTGACCGAGCAAGCGCTGGATGGGCTGTTCAAGATGATTGCCAAGCAGGAAGAAACCATTCGCGAGAACCCTGCAGCTGCCGCGACCAGCCTGGCGAAGAAAGTCTTCGGCGCCCTGTAAGCCCAGGCAGAAGCCCGGGCAGGTGTGGGGAGCTCACCTGCCCGGGTCTGGAAGTCTTCGCGTAATTAGAAGATCTTCCCTAAAAGACCAATACCCCCAAAAGCGATCGCGCCCAACGGCATGACACCGAAGCCTATCGCAAAACTCTTGCGGGGCTTGCAAGCGTCTTTGCAAGGGTCGTTTGGCTTGGCAGGTTCAGGCTTGCCAGGCCCGCATGGGTTGCTGCTGCAGGCGGGTTTGAAAGCGCTGACATTGATATCAATTTTCATAAACACTCCTTGAATCATCAGATTTAAGCTTCTACCAGCAGCGGTGAAGCCTGCTGGTAGAAGACCTGGCAATCAGGTAATTCATGTGTGGCCCCGCGTCTCTGAAACGTTCCCGCCTGCGTATTGCCTTTGTGAAAACCCCTACGACAAGCTTTTACACGGACTGTGGTTTGACTCGGAACCATGCCGCGTACAACGCTGGCAAGAATAACAACGTCAACGCCGTCGCCACGATCAAGCCACCCATGATCGCCACGGCCATTGGTCCGAAGAACACACTGCGTGACAGTGGAATCATTGCCAGCACGGCCGCCAGGGCTGTCAGCACAATCGGGCGGAAACGTCGCACGGTGGCTTCGATGATTGCCTGCCAGGGTGCCAGGCCCGCCTTGATGTCCTGTTCGATCTGATCTACCAGGATCACAGAGTTGCGCATGATCATCCCGGACAGTGCGATGGTCCCCAGCATGGCCACAAAGCCAAACGGCTGGCGGAATACCAGCAGGAATAACGTCACACCGATCAACCCCAGCGGCGCTGTCAGAAACACCATGGCAGTGCGCGAGAAGCTACGCAGTTGCAGCATCAGCAGAGTCAGCACCACCACGATAAACAGCGGCACGCCTGCCTTGACCGAGTTCTGACCACGGGCCGAGTCCTCGACCGTACCGCCGACGTCCAGCAGGTAGCCATCCGGCAGTTCGGCCCGCACGCCTGCAAGGGTTGGCAAGATCTGCTGGACCAATGTCGCCGGCTGCTCCTTGCCATAGATGTCAGCGCGGATGGTCACCGTCGGCAGACGGTTGCGGTGCCAGATAATGCCTTCCTCGAAGCCGTATTCGAGGGTGGCGATTTGCGACAGCGCTACGCTTTTACCGTTGTCGGTGGGCACCGCCAGGCTTGGTAGCAATGACAGCTCGGTGCGTTCATGCACCGTGCCGCGCAGAAGGATCTCGATCAACTCGTTGTCCTCGCGGTACTGACTGACGCTGGAACCGGTCAACGAACTCTGCAGGAACTTCGACAGGTTGGCCGTGCTCACGCCAAGGGCGCGGGCGCGGTCCTGGTCGATATTGAGGTAGACGATCTTGCTCGGTTCTTCCCAGTCCAGGTGCACGTTGACCACATGGGTATTTTCGCGAACCTTGGCCGCGACTTTGCGTGCCAGGGCGCGGACTTCTTCGATGTGCTCACCGGTCACGCGGAACTGCACCGGGTAGCCCACGGGCGGACCGTTTTCCAGGCGTGTGACGCGTGAGCGCAGATCCGGGAAGTGTTCGTTGAGGGTTTCGATCAGCCAGGTGCGCAGGCTTTCACGTTCTTCAATGGTTCTGGCCAGCACCACAAACTGCGCGAAGCTGGCGGCCGGTAGTTGCTGATCCAGGGGCAAGTAGAAGCGCGGCGAGCCCGTACCGACATAGGCCACGTAATTGTCGATGCTTTCATGCTCCTTGAGCAGCGCCTCCAAGCGTTTGACCTGGTCAGCGGTGTTGCTCAAAGAAGCACCTTCGGCCAGCTTCAGATCGACCATCAGCTCCAATCGGCCAGAAGCTGGGAAGAACTGTTGAGGCACAAAACGGAATAACGCCACCGAGCCGATAAACAGCAACAGGGTCAGCACGATCACGGTCTTGCGCCGACGCACACACCATTCCACCAAACGCCTTACACGTTGATAGAACGGCGTGCCGTAGGGATCTGGGCCATCGGTGCCGTGCTTGGCTGCGTGAATCTTCGCCAGGTCCGGCAGGAGTTTTTCCCCCAGGTAGGGCACAAACACCACGGCGGCCACCCACGAGGCGAGCAACGCAATGGTCACCACCTGGAAAATCGAACGGGTGTATTCGCCGGTGCTCGATTGCGCCGTGGCGATCGGCAGGAAGCCCGCCGCCGTGATCAGCGTACCGGTGAGCATCGGGAATGCGGTGCTGGTCCAGGCAAAGCTGGCGGCCTTGAGCCGGTCATAGCCCTGCTCCATTTTGATCGCCATCATTTCTACCGCGATGATCGCGTCATCCACCAGCAAACCCAAGGCAAGCACCAGGGCACCGAGGGAAATCTTGTGCAGGCCGATGCCGAGGTAATACATGGTGGCAAAGGTCATCGCCAGCACCAGCGGAATCGCCAGGGCCACCACCATGCCCGTGCGCACGCCAAGGGAAAAGAAGCTCACCAGCAACACGATGGCCAGCGCTTCGGCCAGCACCTGCACGAATTCGCCGACGCTGGTTTTCACCGCCGCCGGTTGGTCCGACACCTTGCGCAGTTCCATGCCTGCCGGAAGATTCTTCTGCAGGCGTGAGAATTCGCTCTCCAAGGCTTTGCCCAATACCAGAATATCGCCGCCGTCACGCATGGCCACGGCCAGGCCAATGGCATCTTCGCCCATGAAGCGCATACGCGGTGCCGGTGGATCGTTGAAGCCGCGGTGGATGTCGGCTACATCGCCGATGCGGAAGGTCCGGTCACCCACGCGAATCGGGAAGTTGCGGATCTCTTCCACGCTCTTGAAGTTGCCCGACACCCGCAGTTGCACGCGCTCGCTAGGGGTTTCAAAGAAGCCCGCAGTGGACACCGCATTTTGCTCCTGCAATGCCTGCTGCACCGCCGCCAATGGCAGGCCGAGCGTGGCCAGCTTGAGGTTGGACAGTTCGATCCAGATCTTTTCATCCTGCAGGCCGAGCAGCTCGACCTTGCCCACATCCGCCACCCGCTGCAGTTGAATCTGGATGCGGTCGGCGTAGTCCTTGAGCAGGGCGTAGTCAAAACCATCGCCGGTCAGCGCGTAGATATTGCCAAAGGTGGTGCCGAACTCATCGTTGAAAAACGGCCCCTGGATATCCGGCGGCAAGGTCTGGCGGATGTCGCTGATCTTCTTGCGCACCTGGTACCACAGGTCGGGGATCTGCGCCGAATGCATGGAATCACGGGCAATGAAAGTGACCTGGGATTCGCCGGGCCGCGAGAAGGAGACGATGCGCTCGTACTCACCCGTCTCCATGAGTTTTTTCTCGATGCGCTCGGTGACTTGCCGCGAAACTTCCTGGGCCGTGGCCCCCGGCCAGTTGGTCTTGATCACCATGGCCTTGAACGTGAACGGCGGGTCTTCACTTTGTCCCAGCTTGGAGTAGGACAAGGTGCCAACCACCGCTAGCAGGATCATCAGGAACAGTACGATCTGGCGATTACGCAGCGCCCATTCGGAAAGATTGAAACCCATTGGGGGACTACTCCTTGGCCGCCAGATTCACCACACGGTTGGCACGATCCACCGGGCGCACTTGCTGGCCCTCGTGGAGCACATGGACACCGGCGGCGATCACCCAATCGGTCGGGGTCAGGCCTTCCAGTATCGGGACGGTTTTTTCACCAAAGGCGCCGATGCGCACCGGTGTGCGCTTGAGCGTGTTGTCGGGCTGCACACGCCAGACGTAGGACTCACCGTTCTGCGCACTGAGGGCAGACAGCGGCACCGACAACGGAATCACACCGTCAGCCTGTATGAAAACGCGGGCGCTTTGGCCCAGCTCGGCCGGTATCTTGCCACCCGTGAACGCCACGCGGGCCGCGAACGTACGCGACTTCGGATCGGCCGCCGGTGACAGCTCACGAATACGCCCGGTGAAGCGTTGATCGGGCTGGCTCCACAGCTCCACCGACACCGGCTGGCCGATCTTGAAACGGGCAAAACCCTGCTCCGGCAGGCTGATCAGCACTTCGCGCTCGCCATCGGTGGCGAGGGTGAACACGGTCTGGCCGGCGGACACCACTTGGCCAACTTCCACTGCGCGCTTGGCGACCACACCGTCTTGTGGCGCACGCAGCACGGCATAGCCGGCCTGGTTGCTGGCCACGTCGAACTCAGCCTTGATCTGCTTGAGGCGGGCAACACCGGCCCGGTAGAGATTTTCGGCATTGTCATACTGAGAACGGCTGACCATCTGACGGTCCATCAAGGTCTTGTAGCGATCGCGCTCGGCACGCACCAGGCTCAGGTTGGCCTCGGCGGCGGCGACTTGGGCACGGGTGGCTTCCAGTTGCAGGCGCACGTCCTGTGGGTCGAGCTCTGCCAGCGGTTGGTTGGCCTTGACTCGCTCGCCCTCCTCCACCAGCCGCTTGCTTATTTTGCCGCCGATGCGGAATGCCAGGTCTGGCTCATAGCGCGCACGCACTTCGCCGGGGTAACTGCCCATCGACTGCGACGAAGGCAGTGGCTGCACCACCATGGCCGGGCGGATGGTGGCCTGGGTCGCTTCCTCATGGCCGCAAGCGGTCAACAGGACGACCAGACTGACAGGCAACGCAAAGGGCAGGAAAGTGCTGCGCATGCTGTAGGACCTTTCGCAAATGAAGCTAAGAATAATTATACTGGCCGGTATGTTATTAATACCAAACTCGCCAGTCCAGTATTAAAGGTGAAAATGTCCGACAATCCTGTAAACACCAATAGCCCCGGGCGCCCCAAGGACATGGCAAAACGCCAGGCTATCCTCGAAGCAGCGAAATTCCTGTTTTTGAGCAATGGTTACGCCAGTACCAGCATGGACGCCGTGGCCCTTGAGGCCGGCGTTTCAAAACTGACCGTCTACAGCCACTTCAATGACAAAGAAACCCTGTTCACCGCCGCCGTGGTGGCCAAGTGCGAGGAACAGCTGCCGGTGATGTACTTCGAGCTGCCCGAAGGCGTGCCCGTGGAGACTGTGTTGTTGAACATCGCGAGGGGGTTCCATCGCCTGATCAACAGCGAAGAATCGATAAACCTGCATCGCCTGATGATGACCACCGGCAACCAGGACGTGAAACTCTCGCAGATCTTCTTCGAGGCCGGCCCCATGCGCATGCTGCAAGGCATGGAGCGTCTGCTCGGCAAGATCGACCAGGGTGGCGCCCTGAGCATCGATAAACCCTTCACGGCAGCCGAGCACTTTTTTTGCCTGCTCAAGGGCACGGCGAATTTTTGCCTGCTGTATGGCTGCGGCGGACAACAGAGCGAAGAAGCCGCCGAAGCGCATGTGCAGGAAGTGGTGGGGTTGTTTATGCGGGCTTATGGGAGAGGAGCAGTTGCAAGGGGTTAGCTACAAGCGGCAAGTGTACAGCGCGTTTGCTTGCAGCTTGCAGCTTGCAGCTTGCAGCTTGCAGCTTGCAGCTTAGAGCTTGAGCGCTTTTTTAGCATAAATATCATACCGGCTGGACTTACCCTCCAGCGCGTGGCTCGGCTTGGGCCCTTCAATGCACGGCGCCTTGCGCGCACGCTTGACCACCACGCGGTGGCTGGCCAGGGCCAGGGCGGCGGCCAGCAGGGCCGGTGCGTCCGGATCATCGCCAACCAGCGGGCGGAACAGGCGCATTTCCTTCTTCACCAATGCCGTCTTCTCACGGTGCGGGAACATCGGGTCGAGGTAGATCACCTGCGGCGGCTCGCCTTCCCAGTTGCACATTACGTCAATGGAGTTGCCCTTGAGCAACTTCATGCGCGCCACGATCGGCGCCACCTCACAATCATCCGCGCCGCGCGCCAGGCCATCTTCGAGCAGGGCGCCGATCAGCGGCTGGCGCTCGATCAGGCTCATTTCGCAGCCCAGGCTGGCAAGCACGAAGGCGTCCTTACCCAGGCCCGCCGTGGCGTCCAGCACCCGTGGGCGGACGCCTTGGGCGACACCCACGGCCTTGGCAATCATCTGCCCGCTGCCACCGCCGTACAGGCGTCGATGCGCCGCGCCGCCCTCGACAAAGTCCACCCGCACCGGCCCTGGCGCGTCAGGCCCAAGCTGTTGTAGCTGTAGGCCATGCTCCCCGAACTGCAGGGAAAAGTCCGCATCCGCCAGGTGTAACGGCAAACCCAGCAGTGAAGCCCACTGCTCGGCACGGTCCTGGAAGCCTTCGCCCAAGGCCTCGACCCTGATGCGGCTGGCCGCTGGTTGTTCGCTCATCAATCGCTACGCTCAAAAATATTAAGGATCGGCCAAAACCGGCCGATAAAAACAACAGTCAGGTATTTTGCCAGAGCTGAGCGTCGACCGAGAAAAATGTCAGACATTCTTCCCCTAACCATCGGTGTACTGCCGACCCATAACCACTACGGCCTGCGCAATACTCAAGCGCTGGCCGGGGTGAGTCATGTGTGGCAGGACTTCTTCGCCCGGGCATTGGCCGAGCAGCTCGGCGATACGCCTGGCGCGCTGGCGGTCCAGGCGCCTGCACCTGCGGACCCAGCGGTAGAACCCAACGCCGGCGCCGACCTGTTGTCGCAGATCCTCACCCAGCGTGAGTGTGACGTGAAGGACACCGAGATCGCCCCTCCAGAGCCGCTGTTCCTGCCGATCGCCGAGTTCGAAACCGAACTGCTGCCACCCGCCGCCGAGCCATTCCCGGAAGAAGAAATCGTCGCCCAGCAACGCCAGCAGAATTTCGAAAGTGGCTGGGTGCGCCCGATCGTGCTGACAGCCGGCCAGCCGCTGCCGGAGCCAGGCCCGGTGCCGGCACCACGCCCACTGCACCTGCCCATTGCCGAATTCGAGCTGGACCTGCTGCCACCGGCCGCCACGCCTTACCCTACCGAAGAACTGGTCGCGCAACAAAAGGCCCTCGACTTCGATTACTACTGGGCACGTCCGTTGATCGCCAACAACCTGCGCCTGGCCGCTTAAACCCTAGCGACACACCCACCAACGCCCCATGTCCAGATGGAAATGGTTGCGGTGCGCGGCGTTGTAGTCCGGGCTCAACACCACATTGAAATCATCGCAGGCGCTATCGCGCACCCGACGCAGGAACCGCGCATCAGCGCCCTCCCCCGGCCAACCTTTGAGCACACTGATGCGGCGCCCATCCGCCAGGCGAAAGCCGGCAATATCCAACGCATTGGCGGAGGCATGCTCGCTGAGTCGCCCTACAGAACGGTTATACATGTTGCGGCAGGCAAAGCTGCCCAGGTGATCGACCCGCGTCACCGCCTGGCCAAACACCGCCTGGGCCGCCGGCTGCAAACTGTGCCGCTCGAACAACGCGAACGCCACCGCCAGTGGGCAACTGGCGAGAAAGCTACTGCTGAGCCCAACCGCAGCGCCCTGTACACGCAAGGTATTGCGTAAAGGGCAGGCGGCGTCGACGGGCGTATCGGCCTGATGGCTGACGCGCAGGCCGGAGGTTTCCAGCACGTTGTCGCACAGCGCTGGATCATCCTGCAGACGTCCCAATTTATAACGGGTCAAAAAGTTGGGGCTGGCGCGCACATCCAACGGCGCCCAAGGGTTCCAATCAGCCGGCAACGGCAGCCAGCCACGCCAGACACCAACGGCAAACACCCCGCCCAGAACCAGCAGTACGCAGATGATTTTGAAGAAACGCACCGCTTAGTACTTAAAGAACTGGTTGGCCTGACTGAACGGCATTTTGCGGTCGGTGAAGGTGAACGAGCCCAGCTCATAGACCTCCTGGGCCGCGCGGTAGAACTCACCATAGGCGGCCAACGCCAGCGCCGAGCCGACGCTGATACGCCGCACGCCCATCTCGCCCAATTGCGCCACACTGAGGTTCAATCCGCCGGACATCAACACATTCACCGGTTTGGGCGCCACCGCTTTGACCACCGCCAGCACTTCCTCGGCAGTGCGCAGAGCCGGTGCATACAGCACGTCGGCACCGGCTTCGGCGTAGGCTTGCAGGCGGCGGATGGTGTCAGGCAAATCCAGACGACCATGCAGGAGGTTTTCCGCGCGGGCAGTCAGGGTGAAGGGGAATGGCAGGCTGCGCGCGGCGGCAACGGCAGCTTCCACGCGCTCGACGGAGAGGTCGAAGGGATAGATCGGGTCAGCGGCAATACCGGTGGCATCTTCGATGGAACCGCCAACGATACCCGTGGCCGCGGCACGCAGGATCGTCTGGGCGCAGCCTTCGGGGGTGTCACTGAAGCCGTTTTCCAGATCGGCCGCTACCGGCAACGCGGTGGCTTTGACGAGCATACTGGCGTTGATCAAGGTGTCATCCAGGGACAGCGCCCCTTCCGCATCCGGGCGCCCCAGGCTGAACGCATACCCCGCACTGGTGGTGGCCAGCGCTTCAAACCCCAGGCTGGCGAGCATCACAGCGGAACCAGCATCCCACGGGTTGGGCATGACAAACGCACGGTCTCGCTCATGCAAGGCCTTGAAGGTTTCGGCGCGAAGGGTTTGGGCATCCATGTCTGGCTCCAGGCGGAAAAAGGTGCCCTAGAGTAACCCCAGTTGCTCCGCTGCGGGAGCTCGATCCAAGGTTGCCAGCGCTGGCAGGCCAGGCAGACGCACCATCAACTGGTCGTGAAAACGCAGCGCCAATTGCGCGGCGAGGCGGTTGTCCGAGGTGTGCAGGAACACGTAGGGCGTACGGCCTTCTTCAATCCAACCGGCGACTTTCTCCACCCATGGGACCAGGAACGGGTCATTGGCTTCCAATTCGGGATGGCCGATAAAACGCACTTGGGGAAACAGCGTCAGCGCCGCCGGACGCGGCGGCACCTTGGGCTTTTTGGATTGCGCGTGCAGCACGGCCGCCGAGGTGGACGTGCAACTGAACAAGGCCCGCGGGTCAAGGCAGACCCGCTCGACCCCGCGATCACGCAACAAACGGTTGAGCGTTCGCTCGGCCTCGCCCTTGGCGAAAAACTCAAGATGCCGCACTTCGACAGCCATCGGACGCTCGAGCCCATCAATGAAACCTGCCAACTCACCCAGCCGCTGCGGCGTGAACGTCGCGGGCAGCTGCAACCATAACGGCGATACCCGCTCACCCAGCGGGCTCATCAAGCCAACAAAGCTTTCTGCCGCCGGCAGTTGTTCGATCAGGTTGCCGCTGTGGCTGATATCACCGGGAAATTTGGCCGTGAAGCGGAAATCGTCAGGCATGATTTCGGCCCAGCGTTGCACCGTGGCAGCTGAAGGGCGGGCATAAAAGGTGGTGTTGCCTTCAACGGCGTTGAAGACCTGGGAATAGAGCGCAAGGTAGTCGCTGGAACGGGCATCGGCGGGGTACAGGTACTCGCGCCAAGCGTTTTCGCTCCAGGACGGGCAACCGAGGTAGTAAGGCAGACGCATCAGATGTGGATGTCGAGGCCCAGCACTTCCATATCCCATTCGACAAAACCGGCGGTGGTCATGTAGCTGGCCAGGGCGGTGGCGACGCTTTTGCTCATGGAGCGCGGGAAGACCATGTCTTGCTGACGGGCTGGAAGACCGCTGATACGAGCGCCTGCGGAACCCTGGGCATTTTGCTGTGCTTCGGACTGGACTTCGATGAAGTCCGGCGAATCTTCGACGGACTCGTCTACCGTAACGTTTGCCTTGCGTGGCTTACGCTTGATGGGGTAGGACGGTGAGGAAAATCCATCTATACGCATGTATGCGAACTCGAAATCGGTGATGGCATTTTAGTGGCGCAATCCATAACGCGCAAATGCTCTGGTGATAACTAGAACACATAATTTGAAAAAGGTTTAAAAGCGGGGGCAAATTCTGACGATTGGTGAATTTAGCCCCAAAGTGCCACCATTTTTGGCGTCAAATAATCCCGCGTTCAGCTTTAGTCTGCGCAACCTTATCGCGCAGATAAACCGGAGCAGCTTGGTCCGCCGGAATCGCTTCACCCCGTTCGAACGCGAAGCGCGCAAGGGTCAATAAGTCTTCGGCATGCGGCAACAACGCAGCGTCCTGGCCGGCCAACGACACGCCAATACGTTCGCCATAACCCCAGCCGGTGCCGGCGCCGAACCAATCACCGCTGGCATCCAACGGCAACGCAGACGACGCCGGCGGCTGCACCGCTTCCACGCCCACCAGGCGCATCTCGCCCGCCGTTGCGCGATAGCAACCCCAATACACTTCATCCATCCGCGCATCGATAGCGGCCGCCACCTGCTGCGCGCCGTGTTCACGCAAGGCACGCTGGGCCAGAACCGCCAGGTTGGACACCGGCAACACTGGGCGCTCCAACGCGAACGCCAGCCCCTGCACCACGCCGATGGCGATGCGCACACCGGTAAACGCGCCCGGGCCACGGCCGAAGGCGATGGCATCGACCGCAGCCAACGTCGTGCCTGCGTCTTCAAGCAGTTGCTTGATCATTGGCAGCAGCTTCTGCGCATGCAGGCGCGGGATCACCTCGTAGTGGCTCGTTACCTTGCCATCGTGCAGCAAGGCAACGGAGCAAGCTTCAGTCGCGGTGTCCAGGGCCAGCAGGGTGCTCATCGTTGTGGGTGTCCAAGTCGAAAAAAAGTGCGCCAGTATAAACAACAACGGCCCGCAAGCGGGCCGTTATCCGTGAAGCCAGTCGAGGGATCAGCTCAGTGCTTGCAGCACTTTGGCAGTGATCGCTTCAACCGAGCCGACGCCAGGAATGTGGCTGTACTTCGGCTTGCCGTTAGCGGCGGACAGCTTCTGGTAAAAATCCACCAGCGGCTTGGTCTGGGAATGGTAGACCGACAGGCGATGACGCACGGTTTCTTCGGTGTCGTCTTTACGCTGCACCAGGTCTTCACCCGTCACATCGTCCTTGCCTTCAACCTTTGGCGGGTTGTAGACGGTGTGGTACACGCGGCCAGAAGCTTCGTGAACGCGACGACCAGCAATGCGCTGGACGATTTCTTCGTCTTCAACCGCGATTTCGACGACGGCATCCAGCTCGACGCCGGCCTTCACCAGGGCTTCGGCCTGGGGAATGGTGCGCGGGAAGCCGTCGAACAGGAAACCGTTCTTGCAGTCTTCCTGGCTGATGCGTTCCTTGACCAGGTTGATGATCAGGTCATCAGAAACCAGGCCACCGCTGTCCATCACGCTCTTGGCGATCAGGCCCAGCTCGGTGCCGGCCTTGACGGCCGCACGCAGCATGTCGCCGGTGGAGATTTGTGGAATACCGAATTTTTCAGTGATGAACTTTGCCTGAGTACCTTTACCGGCCCCCGGAGCTCCCAGCAGAATGACGCGCATTGATGTGCTCCTCAATTTTTTATAGAGATGACGCTCGGATTCGCCGCGTGGGGCCAATCTCGTAAAATAGGGTTTGTAACTGTATGAGCCCAGCCGTCCAAAACGGCCAAAGGCTGATCAAGATACACAGCAGGCCCTAACCACACAAGCCGCCGAAAGTCGCAGGAACCGTGCCCGGCTTACGTCATAGGTAGGGGTGTGCCTGAGTGCAACCCAGCCGCATAAACGCCAGCCGCCCTTTTCAGGACGGCCGACGTGGTTTATCTGCAAGCCATTGAGAATACGCAAAAAACCTTAGCCGGTGTTACGCAAACCAGCGGCAATACCGGCCACAGACACCAGCAGCGCCTGTTCCAGAGGGCTGTCTTGCGCCGCTTCCTGCTGGCGCGAGCGTGCCAGCAGCTCGGCTTGCAGCAAGTGCAAGGGGTCGAGGTAGGTGTTGCGCAGGCGGATGAACTCAAGGGTGTCTGGGCTGTGGGCGAGCAGTTGCGACTGACCGGTCAGGCCAAGCACCACGCCGCACGCCTGCGACAATAGGTCGCGCAGGTGCACGCCCAATGGCAGCAGGTCTGGCTGCACCAGCCGCTCGTCATACAGACGGGCGATATCGGCATCGGCCTTGGCCAGCACCATTTCCAGCATGTCGATGCGGGTACGGAAGAACGGCCATTGCTCACGCATCTGCCCCAGCAGTTCGCCTTCGCCGCGCTCCAGCGCCTTGCTCAGCGCCGCTTCCCAACCAAGCCAGGCCGGTAGCATCAGGCGGGTCTGGGTCCAACCGAAGATCCATGGGATCGCGCGCAGGCTTTCAATCCCGCCCGCACGGCGCTTGGCCGGGCGACTGCCCAATGGCAAACGGCCCAGTTCCTGTTCCGGCGTGGACTGGCGGAAATACTCAACGAACTGCGGATTTTCCCGCACGACGGCGCGGTAAGCGCTGACACCGTCTGCCGCCAATTCATCCATCAAATGGCGCCAGGCCGGTTCAGGCGGCGGCGGTGGCAACAGCGTGGCTTCGAGTACCGCCGCCAGGTACAGATTGAGGTTCTGTTCGGCGATATCCGGCAAGCCGAATTTGAAGCGAATCATTTCGCCCTGCTCAGTGGTACGGAACCGCCCCGCCACCGAACCCGGTGGCTGCGACAGGATCGCCGCGTGCGCCGGGCCGCCGCCACGGCCGACCGTGCCGCCACGACCGTGGAACAACAGCAATTCCACTTGTTGTTCGCGGCAGATATCCACCAGCCGTTCCTGTGCCCGGTACTGCGCCCAGGCAGCGGCGGTGGTGCCGGCATCCTTGGCTGAGTCCGAGTAGCCAATCATCACTTCCTGCGGGCCCTGCAAACGCGCGCGATAGCCCGGCAACAGCAACAGTTGCTCGATCACAGGACCGGCGTTATCCAGGTCGGTCAGGGTTTCGAACAGCGGCACCACGCGCATCGGTCGTTGCACGCCTGACTCTTTAAGCAGCAGTTGCACTGCCAGCACGTCCGACGCCGCGCCCGCCATGGAGATGACATACGAACCCAAGGAGGCGGCCGGTGCGGCGGCGACTTCCTTGCAGGTGTTGAGCACCTCGGCCGTATCGGCCGACGGCTTGAAATAACTCGGCAATAGCGGTCGACGGTTGGCCAACTCCTTCATCAGGAAGCTGATGCGTGCGTCTTCGTCCCAGTCTTCGTAACGTCCCAGCCCAAGATAATCGGTGATCTCGGTCATCGCCGCCGAATGGCGACTGGAGTCCTGGCGCACGTCCAGGCGTACAAGGAATAAGCCAAAGGTCACGGCCCGACGCAGGCAGTCGAGCAGTGGGCCATCGGCGATCACGCCCATGCCGCACTCATGCAGCGACTGGTAGCACAATTCCAGCGGCTCCAGCAGGTCACGGTTGTTCTGCAACACCTCGGTCGGCGCCGGGGTGCTGCTGCTCAACGCCGTGTGTGCCCATTGGCGCGTGGCGCGCAGGCGTTCGCGCAGTTGCTTGAGCAACGCGCGATAAGGCTCCACGCTGTCACCGACCTTGGCCTGCAACGCCGGGCTGGCCTGTTGCATCGACAGCTCCGAGGCCAGGTGATCGATATCACGCAGGTACAAGTCGGCCGCCATCCAGCGCGCCAACAGCAACACTTCGCGGGTGACCGGCGCAGTGACATTCGGGTTGCCGTCACGGTCGCCGCCCATCCAGGACGCAAAGCGGATTGGCGCCGCTTCCAGGGGCAGGCGCAGGCCGGTGGCGGCGTGCAACGCCTGGTCAGCCTTACGCAGGTAATTAGGGATGGCGTGCCACAGCGAATGCTCGATCACCGCAAAGCCCCACTTGGCCTCGTCCACCGGGGTGGGCCGGGTACGGCGGATTTCTTCGGTGTGCCAGGCTTCAGCGATCAGCCGTTGCAGGCGCTGGCGGATCTGCTCGCGCTCGGCGGTAGTGAGGTCGCGGTGATCCTGCAGGGCCAGTTGGGCGGCAATAGCATCGTATTTCTGGATCAGGGTACGGCGCGCCACTTCAGTAGGATGAGCGGTGAGGACCAGTTCAATCTCCAGGCGCCCCAACTGGCGGGCCAGGGATTCGTTGCTATGACCTTCACTTTGCAGGCGGGCAAGCAACTCCGGCAATACGCGGGATTCAAACGGCGCGGCTTGCGACTCATCGCGTCGGTGAATCAGTTGGTATTGCTCAGCGATGTTGGCGAGGTTGAGGAATTGATTGAACGCACGGGCCACCGGCAACAGTTCATTTTCCTGCAACTGATTCACGCGGGTACTCAGTTCATCGCCAGCGCCGCGGCGATCAGCCTTAGCGCCTTTGCGGATCTGCTCGATCTTGTCGAGGAAATCATCGCCGTACTGCTCTCGAATCGTGTTGCCCAACAGCTCACCCAGCAGGTGAACATCCTCACGCAAGCGTGCATCGATATCACTCATCAGCCAATCTCCAGCCAGAAATCCGGGACGCGCAGGTCTGTCAGAGTGCCGCCAGCGTCCATTTATGACAAGACTTTAAACCTTGTGAGTTGTAGCGAGTCTCAAGGTTGAGTCGTCGCGTTCACCTACGCAGACGACTGGTTGCTCATCACCGCCTGCCAACGCGCGCTTTATTGAGGTTGCCATGAAAATCCGAGAATTGGCCCAGCACTGGGAAGAGAACGCCAAGGGTCGCCTGACCAAAACCGAGTACGCGATTCATCTGGATGTAGAGGCCGCCGCGAGGCTGGCGGCCATCGCCGAAATGTACCCCAAGCGTCAGACCGAGGAATTACTTGGCGAGTTGATCGGCGCGGCCCTGGAAGAGCTTGAAGAGAGCTTTCCCTACGTCAAGGGCGAGCATGTGATTGCCACCGACGAAGAAGGCGACCCCCTTTACGAAGATGTCGGTGCTACCCCTCGCTTCCTGTCACTTTCGCGGCGTTTTCTGCACGACCAGTCTGCCAGCGACGAAGACCCACAACGCTGACCTCCCTCTTCAAAACTTCCTTTTCACCCAATTATTTCGGGCTTTTATCAAGCCCGGCATACCGTTCGTGCAGCTGAAAGTTCCAACTTTTTGACCTGACCAATCAGTCAAAAATTTTTTTAGGCAATTCGCCATCTTCGCTGAACTATTCAAAAAAGCCTCGGGTCACACCGAGTAAGCCATCACTTGGAACAGCCGTTTGAATAGGCGTCCGCAGCTTTACCGCTAGCCCGCCGCCGCTGACCACCTGAGATGGATTTTGATGTTATTAGGAGCTATCTAATGGAGTTGAAGACGATGAAGACCAGCACTGCCAAATCCTCGTTTAACCCTCTGCGCGGGCTCAAGTTGGCCGCGCTGGCAATCGGCACAAGCTTCGTTTTGGCTGGCTGCGCCGGCAACCCTCCGACCGAGCAATATGCGGTCACCCAGTCTGCGGTGAACAGCGCTGTCAGCGCCGGCGGCACCGAGTACGCGGCTGTAGAAATGAAGTCGGCCCAGGACAAGCTCAAGCAAGCTGAGATTGCCATGCACGACAAAAATTACGAGGAAGCCCGTCGCCTGGCCGAACAAGCCGAGTGGGACGCTCGCGTTGCAGAGCGCAAATCCCAGGCTGCCAAGGCTGAACAGGCTTTGAAGGATTCCCAGAAGGCTGTTGATGAGTTGCGTAAGGAAGGCATGCGCCCGGCTGCTATCCAGCAGAAGTAAGACGCTTCCTGTGACCGAATCGCACCCGATAAAGAATTGAAAGGACGACACGACTATGCGTAAACAATTGATGATCCCTGCCCTGCTGGCGATGAGCGTTGCACTGGCGGCTTGCTCCACCCCGCCGAACGCGAACCTGGAAAATGCACGGACCAACTTCTCGTCCCTGCAAACCAACCCGCAAGCGACCAAGCTCGCGGCGCTGGAAACCAAGGACGCCAGCGAATGGCTGGACAAGGCTGACAAGGCTTACCGCGACAAGGAAGACCAGAAGAAAGTCGACCAACTGGCCTACCTGACTAACCAGCGTGTTGAAGTGGCCAAAGACACCATCGTGCTGCGCGAATCCGAAGCCAAGCTGAAAAACGCCGGCGACGAACGCGCCCGCGCTTTGCTGGAGGCTCGTGATGCGCAGATCAAGCAGCTGCAAGACAGCTTGAACGCCAAGCAGACCGATCGCGGCACCCTGGTGACCTTCGGTGACGTGCTGTTCGCCACCAACAAATCTGATCTGAAATCCAGCGGCCTGGTTAACATCACCAAGCTGGCTCAGTTCCTGCGCGACAACCCGGACCGTAAGGTGATCGTCGAAGGCTACACCGACAGCACCGGTTCAGACTCGTACAACCAGAGCCTGTCGGAGCGCCGTGCAGCCTCCGTGCAACGCGCACTGGCTCAGCAAGGCGTGGACATCTCGCGCATCGTGACCCAGGGCTATGGCAAGGAATACCCGGTTGCCGACAACGCCAGCGTGTCGGGCCGTGCCATGAACCGCCGCGTTGAAGTGACCATCTCCAACGACAACCAGCCGGTCAAGCCACGGTCTTCCGTTGCTAACTGATTGATTGGCGTCGCATAAGAAAACCCACCTCACGGTGTAATGCTGTTCACTTAAGCATTTGAGCTCACGTCGAAGCTCCTAGAAAATCCGATGCCAGATATCTGGCATCGGATTTTTTATGTCTGTTCAGCAGCACCTGCTAGACCTCAGCGACCTTTTCAACTTTTCTGACCTGAGTACCTTCACTCAAAATATCCCCGTTGAGTGGGTGGCATCTGCGTTGGATCTCTCCAGTCAGGCAACCATCAGGCGCCGTCGTTTGCCTGCCGATCAAGTGCTCTGGCTTGTGCTTGGCATGGCGCTGTTTCGCGACGAACCGGTGCACGAGGTCGCGAGGCGGCTCAACATCTGCGCCCAAGGCTTGGCAACCGATCATCTGCTGGCTCGTAGCGGTGTAACAGAA